>JBQCCX010000443.1:0-4290 GCA_051961815.1 Xanthobacteraceae bacterium | reverse complement strand
GCAATCGTTGGTCATGCCGGCGAGCAGCGCCTGCATATCATGTGAGCTTTCAGCCTTAATGTGCTCGCGAATTTCGGCAAGCCTCTCACTGCGTAGGGACATGTCTCCTCCACCCTCTTATTTCACGGCGATACTTTGGCGACACTACCTAGGTCGGCCGCCCGGAGCAGTGTTGGAAGGAAGGATGGGTTATTTGGACGCACCGTGCGGTTAGCCAAGACAATTCTGACTTTCTTGTATTTGCAAAGTCCAATATCGTACACAATAGGTGGAGACAAGTTGGTCGATTCAAATTGCGTCGGTCCCGCAGAGCGGTCTCCGCAATCAAACGACCGCACGAGTCGATAAACGCTCGCTGAAGAGGGAGGACATCAATGGCAAGGCGATTGCAGGCTTTCTTGCGTTGCGGCTCATCGGTTGTGTTCGCAGCGGCTTTCGCCTGTTTGCCGTTCAAATCGGCATTGGCCGAGGATATCAAAATTGGAGTTCTGGAGCCGTTCACTGGACCCTGGGCGAAGAACGGCAACGAGTCCTACGTGGCGATGGAAATCGCCCGGGATATGATCAATGAGAAAGGCGGCATCAGAGGCGACAAAATCGCTTTCATTCGTGGTGACGCGCCCGATCCCAGCGCCGGGAAAAGCGAGGCCGAGCGCATCATCAGCCAGAACGGCGTCAAGCTGATCACCGGCACATACGCCTCGCCACTCGGTATAGCGATCAGCGCAGAGGCGGAGCGACAAGGCGTCATCCATTGGGAGACGATCGCATCGGCCGACATCATCACCAAGCGCGGCTACAAACACGTTTTCCAGGTTGGACCGGCCGCGAGCCGTTACGGCACGGCCGCGCTCGATTTCACCAAAGAGGAGCTCGCGAGCCGGCTCAACAAGAAATTTGAGGATTTGCGCATCGCGCTGCTCTGGGAAAACCGCGCTTTCGGTACCGCCGTCGGCAACGGCGTACGTGCCCGCGCGAAAGATGTCGGCGTCAATCTGATCCTTGACGAGGGCTATGACCAGTTCATGACCGACATGACGCCGCTCGTGCAGAAGCTCAAAGATGCGAAACCTGACGTGCTGATCGTCATTTCCTTCATCAACGACACGGTTCTATTACATCGCAAAGCCAAGGAGCTCGACTTCAATGTTCCAGCCGTGATCGGAGTGAGCGCCGGACATTCGGTTCCAGATTTGAAGGACTCCATCGGCGCCGCGGTCAACGGACTGTTCGTCAGCGATTTGCCGGTCCTGGTGAATCCGGCCGCCTTGCGACCGGAGGTGCAAGCTGCCGCCGAGGAGTTCAACAAGCGCTACGAGAAGGTTCAACACCGGGTACCGGCCGGCCACGCGGTGGCGTCGTTCGCCGCGCTGTGGACCTTGTTCAACGACGTCCTGCCGAAGGCCAAATCCTTGGCTCCCGACGACGTGCGGACCGCCGCCCTGTCGATGGACCTGCCGCCCGGCAGCTTGATCAATGGCAGCGGGCTGAAATTCTCCAATTTCGATTTGCCGAACGACCCGAAGGATGCAGGCCAGAACATCCGCTCCTCGATCGGTGTTTGGCAATGGCAGGACCTCGCCGCTCGGCAAGTCTATCCAAAGAATCTGGCTACCAACGAGATCGCAATGGTCCCGTTGCCGGATTGGTCGAAGCGCTAATTTCGGCGCGAGGGTAGAAGGCCGACGACGGCGGCGATGAGCACGATCCTGCAACTGCTCGTCTCCGGCATCATGCTGGGCGGCATCTACGCGCTCATGTCGATCGGCCTCACCTTGATCTTTGGCGTTCTGAAAATCGTCAATTTCGCCCATGGCGAGTTTCTCATGCTCGCCATGTACGCCGCATGGGCGGTCGTATCCGCCACAGGGATGACGAGCTACACGGCCATGGCCGTGGTCACTCCTTTGCTGTTTTGCTTCGGCCTGCTTGTTTATCTACTGATCGTTCGGCCCGGGATCGAGAAGCCGCATTTGGTCGTGGTTTTCGCCACCATGGGGCTCTCCATCGCGATGCAGAACTTGGCACTTGTTGCGATGACCGCCGATCTGCGCGACGTGGCGCCTCTGTTCGGCGGCACTCCGATCAAATTCGGGCCACTCTACTTCCGAGTCGAGTTGTTGCTCGGCTTCTTGATCAGCATCGCCATCACGCTCGCATTGATGATATTCGTGAAGCGAACCTATATGGGAAAAGCCATCCGGGCGACGGTGCAAGATCGTGACGCCGCGATGTTGATGGGCATCAATGTGCCTCGCCTATTTCTGCTGACGTTTGCCGGCGGTTCGGCTCTGGTCGGTATCGCCGGGTGTATCATGCTGCCGCTTTATTCCACCTTTCCGACGGTCGGATTGAACTTTGTCTTGATCGCGTATGTCATCGTCGTGCTGGGCGGCATGGGAAGCATGGAAGGGGCCTTCCTCGGCGGCATCTGCATAGGAATTGTCCAGTCATTGAGCGGCTATTACATCGCTCCAGCCTACGGTCAGATGTTCTACTTTTTGATTTTCCTGCTCGTGATGATCTTCCGTCCGAATGGTTTGCTCGGCCAGCGCGGCGCCGCAATGGTTGGAATCAACGAGTGATGATTGCGGGCCGACCCCCTGGGGTTCTAACGCTGCAACCGATATCGTTTTCCATCGCGCCTCGGCGCGGCGCCGTGTCAGTCGTCGAAATAGCGGTCCTTGCCTCCTGCATCATTGCAGCGGCTGTGGTCAGCAACCGGTATGCCGTCGACATCATGATCCGGACCTTTCTCTGGGCCGGATTGGCGCTCGCATGGAATATCGCCGGCGGCTACGCCGGGCTTATTTCGTTCGGCCATGCGGCGTTCTTCGGGATTGGCGCCTACACGTCGACAATTCTGCTGTTGAATTTTGGCGTGCCCCCCTGGTTTGGAATGCTTGCAGGGGCGCTAATTGCCGGCGCTGCGGGCGCGCTGTTGGCGCAGGTGTGTGCGCGTCTGCGCGGGCCGTTTTTCATCCTCTCGACGTTGGCCGCCGGCGAAGTCGTCCGCATCGCGGCCCTCAATTGGCGCTCGCTCACGGGCGGCTCGGAGGGGCTCGAAATCCCGCCGGTGCCGAGCGTTGTCGATATGGTGTTTAAAAACCAATGGCCGTACGTGACGATCATACTCGCATATATGCTCGTCATGTTCGTCTTATCGGCTTGGATCGAGCAAAGTCGATACGGCTATTATCTGTTCGCCACGCGTGACAACGAAGATGGCGCCTCAGCGATCGGCATCAACCCCAGTCACACGCGCACCGCAGCAATGGCGTTATCTGCCGCGACCACCGCGATCGGGGGAACGCTGTTCGCCCAATATTTCCTTTATCTCGACCCGACGCACGTCATCTCGCCCGATATTTCATTTCAATTCGCCTTGATCTGCGCGGTCGGTGGACTTGGGACAGCGAGCGGGCCGGTGTTCGGCGCGCTGATCATTATTCCGTTGTCGGAGCTGCTGCGCGGTTTGCTGTCCCAATCGACATCGGGCCTTCACCTCGTCATCTATGGCATCATCGTCATCGTGGTCATTCTCTACTTTCCGTCCGGCGTTTCCGGCGCGATCCGCCGCGCGGTATCAAGGTTTTCCCCGGCGGGCAGATTTGCCGCCCGCGTGCAAGCTGAAAAGTATGATGCTCAAGCTTGATGCTGTCGGCCGCCAATTCGGGTCGTTATGGGCCATACGGGACGTCAGCTTCACCGTAGCAGCTGGCGAGATCGTCGGCATCATCGGGCCAAACGGTGCCGGGAAGAGCACCCTTTTCAATCTCATCGCCGGCGCCGTCGTCCCGACGGCCGGCGCCATTCGATTTCTCGATCAAACGATCGATTACGGCAAGCCATATCAGGTCGCTCGCCGCGGGCTGGCGCGGACATTCCAGATTCCGAAGCCCTTCAAGCAGCTGAGCGTGCGCGAAAACGTGATGCTCAGCGCGTTGCGGCGCCACCATACGCCTCGCCAGGCAAACTCTGTGGCCATGGCGACGATGGAATTCATCCGAATCGGCGAGCTTGCCGAAGCGTCAGTGGCCAGCCTCACAGTCGGTCAGCTCAAAAAGCTGGAGCTTGCCCGCGCGCTGGCGATCGAGCCTGCGTTGCTCTTGCTCGACGAAGTCATGGCCGGCCTCACGCCGCCGGAAATCAGGGAAATGATGACGGTGATCGCGTCGCTGCCAAAGCGCGGCATCACCGTGATCTGGGTCGAGCATGTGATGATGGCGATCATGAACGTCGCAGAAAGGATCGTGGTGATTCATCAGGGTCAGGTGATCGCGCAAGGCA
>JBQCCX010000442.1:0-5056 GCA_051961815.1 Xanthobacteraceae bacterium | reverse complement strand
GGCGCCGCAAGCGGTTATGGCCGGAAACTGATCAGCTTTCTCCCGGCGCGGCCGCATGGATAGCGAGCGCATGGACGCGGCCCTTGAGCTCGTTCGCCAGTGCCGTGTTGATCATGCGGTGACGTTCGAGCCGGGTCTTTCCCCGGAACGCGCCCGCCACAATATAGAGTCGGAAATGCGTTTCACCGCCGGGCCGATGGCCAGCATGCCCCTCGTGCAAATGGGATTCGTCTTCGACGTGCAGGCTTTCCGGCGCAAAAGCTGCAATAAGCCTGGTCGTTATGATGTCCTGCATTCCCATCGTCGGGCCCGATCCGGCCAAGCGCGGCTTTGTGCCAATAAGCTTGGCGACAATAAAACGTTAGGTGTACCGGCGCGACGCGCCGTTTTGCTCGCTGTCAAGTCTTGAACCTCGCCGCCACAGGCCCGCATAATCGCACGATGCGTTCCAATTCGCCGCTGTTCGACCGGATACGGGTCAAGCCGGAGCACGACCGTCGCCTTGCCGCGGAGCTTCCCGGCTGCCAGTGGCCCGGCTGCACCGCCTCGGCAACGCACCGCGCGCCGAAAGGTCGCCTGCGCGCCAGCGAATATTGGCAGTTCTGCCTCGAACATGTGCGCGAATATAATAATTCGTACAATTTCTTCGCGGGTATGAGCGAAGATGCGATTGCGCAATATCAGAAAGAGGCTCTGACCGGGCATCGGCCGACCTGGAAGATGGGCTCGATCGGGGGCAAGAGGGCCCGCAGCGCGGCAAAGGGATTTCGCGGCGCCGACTGGACGGCTGACGATCCGTTCTCGCTGTTCGGCGAATGGGGCGCACGACGCGGCGGCCATGCGCGCACTGCGCCGGAGGGGCGCAAGATTTTCAACGCACAGCGACGCGCCCTCGATGTTCTCGGCCTTGAAGCCGATGCCAAACGCGCCGATATCAAGTCCAAGTTCAAGACCTTGGTGAAGCAGCATCACCCCGACGCCAACGGCGGCGATAGGGGTTCCGAGGCGCGGCTGCGGGAGATTATTCAAGCCTATAATTACCTGAAATCGGCTGGTTTCTGCTGATCTTGGGTGGCTTTCACCGCCTCGGCGCTTTCTGCTAAATCTAGCTGTGCAACCGGCTGCCGACACCCGATTCGCGCTTCGGATTGGTTTCGCTCCCGAGCCGACCTCACGGAGGAGCAATGGCTCTCGCAACTGAAAACACTACAGAATCCGGTCTGCCGGACATGAAGGTGTCGGTCCGACAAGTGTTCGGAATCGACAGCGATTTGGAAGTGCCGGCCTATTCCGAGCCTGACGAACATGTGCCGGAACTCGATGCCGACTACCGCTTCGACCGTCCGACCACGCTCGCCATCCTGGCCGGGTTTGCCCGCAACCGCCGCGTGATCGTCACCGGCTATCACGGCACCGGCAAATCGACCCATATCGAACAGGTCGCGGCGCGGCTGAATTGGCCCTGCGTCCGGGTCAATCTCGACAGCCATATCAGCCGGGTCGATCTGATCGGCAAAGACGCGATCGTCATCCGCGAGGGTATGCAGGTCACCGAATTCCGTGATGGCATTCTGCCATGGGCGCTGCAGAACAACGTCGCCCTGTGTTTCGATGAATATGACGCCGGCCGGCCCGACGTGATGTTCGTGATTCAGCGCGTGCTGGAATCCTCAGGCCGTCTGACGCTGCTCGATCAGAACAAAGTCATCAAGCCGCATCCGGCATTTCGGCTGTTCGCGACCGCCAACACGGTCGGGCTCGGCGATACGTCGGGCCTCTATCACGGCACCCAGCAGATCAACCAGGGTCAGATGGACCGCTGGTCAATCGTCACCACGCTGAATTATCTGCCGCACGACAATGAAGTCGAAATCGTGTTGGCCAAAGCCAAGCACTACCGCACCGCCGAGGGCCGCGACATCGTCGCGAAAATGGTGCGGGTCGCCGACCTCACGCGCAATGCCTTCATGAACGGCGATATCTCGACGGTCATGAGCCCGCGCACCGTCATCATCTGGGCCGAGAATGCGGAAATCTTCAACGATATCGGCTTTGCCTTCAGGCTCACCTTCGTCAACAAATGCGACGAATTGGAGCGACCCCTGGTGGCCGAGTTCTACCAGCGTTGCTTCGGCCAAGAATTGCCGGAAAGCGCGGTGAACGTCGCATTGAGCTGAACAGCGCCTCTTCCGCAAACCGGGCCATGTCGTCGAACATCAAACCGAAAGGCGCAGCGAAAGAGGCTCCGACCGAGCCGTTCAAGCGCGCGGTCGGAATTTGCCTCAAAGCGATTGCCGGCAAAGCCGATCTCGAAGTCAATTACGCTTCGGAGCGGCCGGGCCTGGTCGGCGGCAAGGCGCGCCTGCCGGAGCCGCCGCGGCGGCTCAACGAGCGCGAAGCTGCCATCGTTCGCGGCCATGCCGACGCCATCGCATTGCGGCTCGCCTGCCACGATCCGGCGGTACATCGAAAGTTGACGCCGGGCGGGCAGCAGGCACGCGCCGTTTTCGAAGCCATTGAACAGGCCCGGGTCGAAGCGATCGGAGCGCGCCGCATGGGCGGCGTTGCGAAAAATCTCTCCGCCATGCTCGACGATCGTTTTCATCGCGGCAAGTTTGACGAAATCACCGATCGCGCCGACGCCCCTATCGAAGATGCTCTGGCGATGATGGTGCGTGAACGGCTCACCGGCCAAACACCGCCCGCCACCGCGCGCAAGCTCGTCGACCTGTGGCGGCCGCTGATCGAGGAGCGCGCCGGCCGCGACCTCGATCGGCTCGAACGCGTGCTCAACGATCAGCGGCGTTTTGGCGACGTCGTGCACGATCTGCTTGACTGCCTGGATATGGGCGAAGATCGGTCGAGCGAATCCGACGAAGAGGAAGGTGAAGAGGGCGAAGACCGCAACCAGCAGGACGAGAGCGGGCAGGACGGGGAAGCGTCCGATTCCGCCGAAAGCGAACAGCTCGCGGCCGAGGCGGAAGCCTCTGCGGATGAATTGCCGGACAGCGCGTCGGAAGCGGTCGATGCGCCGGCCGCTGAGATGGCCGACGACGCTGAAATGGCCCACTCGGACAATGCCGCGGAACCATGGCGCCCGCGTCATGCGCGCAATGAGCCGCGCGGGCCGGATTATCGGCCATTCACGGCGCGTTTCGACGAAATGGTGGGCGCCGAGGAATTATGCGAACCCGAAGAGCTCGATCGTCTGCGCGGCTATCTCGACAAGCAGTTGTCGCATCTCCAAGGCGTGGTGGCGCGTCTGGCCAACCGGCTGCAGCGGCTTCTGCTGGCGCAGCAGAATCGGGCCTGGGAGTTCGATCTCGAGGAAGGCTTGCTCGATCCGGCGCGGCTGTCGCGCGTCATCGTCGATCCGTTGCATCCGTTGTCGTTCAAGCGCGAGAAGGACACAGATTTCAAGGACACTGTCGTCACTCTTTTGTTGGACAATTCGGGATCGATGCGCGGGCGGCCGATCACCGTCGCGGCGACATGCGCCGACATTCTGGCGCGCACGCTCGAGCGTTGCGGTGTTAAAGTCGAAATCCTCGGCTTCACAACCCGGGCGTGGAAAGGCGGGCAGTCGCGCGAAGCCTGGCTCGCCGCGAGCAAGCCGCCCAATCCGGGTCGGCTCAACGATTTGCGCCACATCGTCTACAAGGCGGCGGACGCGCCGTGGCGGCGCGCGCGCAAGAATCTCGGTTTGATGATGCGCGAGGGGCTGCTTAAGGAGAATATCGACGGTGAGGCGCTCGATTGGGCGCACAAGCGGCTGCTCGGCCGGCCGGAGACGCGCAAGATTCTGATGATGATTTCCGACGGCGCGCCGGTCGATGATTCAACTTTGTCGGTCAACCCCGGCAACTATCTCGAGCGTCATCTGCGCTGGGTCATCGAAGATATCGAAACCCGCTCGCCGGTCGAACTGATTGCGATCGGCATCGGCCATGACGTCACCCGCTATTATCGTCGGGCGGTCACTATCGTCGACGCCGAAGAGCTCGGCGGCGTGATGACCGAGAAACTTGCCGAACTGTTCGAGGAGCACACGCCCGATCCCGGGTCGCGGCCGACGTCCTCGCGGCCGACATCCTCGCGGCCGACATCGCGACGCTTGAGCGCGTAGCGGCGCGCAAAGCGGCTCATCGCGCGATTGTTGCGCGGGGCGCTTGGCGCGGCGAATGGATGAAAATCGTTAAGCAGTGGCCTGACGTTTTTTCGCCACCTGGCGCTTGATCTCAAGCGCCCGCGGCGACAACTCGGCATCCTTGGCGGCGAGCAGGAACGCGTCGAGGCCGCCGCGGTGATCGACCGATTTCAGGGCATTGGCCGAAATCCGCAAGCGGACCGAACGGCCAAGTGCGTCCGAAATCAGCGTCACGTTGAGGAGATTGGGCAAAAACCGTCGTTTGGTCTTGCGGTTGGAGTGGCTGACCCGGTGGCCGATCTGGCGCGTCTTTCCGGTCAACTCGCATCGCCATGCCATGGTCGAAAACCTTTAACTTTAGAAACCTGATCCGCGCGCTGCGCGCCGCCCTTGCCGACGGTCTGGGGATGGCGCGGACCTATAGTGGTCGCGCCGGGGAGGGTCAAGCGGAGCTGTTGCCGATAAGACGCAAGCTTTGGCAAACGCCGAGGG
The DNA here is from genome assembly GCA_051961815.1 of Xanthobacteraceae bacterium. Taxonomy (GTDB): domain Bacteria; phylum Pseudomonadota; class Alphaproteobacteria; order Rhizobiales; family Xanthobacteraceae; genus BOG-931. The sequence continues at coordinate 417 of JBQCCX010000442.1, read as the reverse complement.
CGGCGCGTAAACCACACAAACGTCGTATTCTCGCATGAGACAGTGAGCCCCATCGATGTCCTTGGATTTGAGGGCCTCTTGCACCCCCTTGTGCCGCCGCAACTGCGCGCCCGCCGCGTTGGCGCCGCCGCACTCGCCGCGGCGTTTTTAGTCTTTACTTTCGGCGCCGGCCCGCCCGCCGATGCCGGGGAAGCCGCGCATCAAGCCGGCGGGCTCACCCGGCTCGAAGCGGAATATGTCGCCAGCATAGCTGGCATTCCCATTGGCCGCGGCAATTGGATCATCGAATTGTCCGACGACGCTTATTCGGCGGCGGCGAGCGGGACGACAACCGGCATCATCCGTTTTTTCACCGGCGGCCGTGGCAGCGGCAGTGCCCACGGGACCATCAGCGCCGGTCAGCCGATGCCCACGACG
>JBQCCX010000441.1:0-9024 GCA_051961815.1 Xanthobacteraceae bacterium | reverse complement strand
TCCGCTCGCGCCGCAGGCAACGATGACGTCGCTGGTGAGGACATTAATAAAGTTTCGCGCACTGCCCATGCCGGTGATGATGGGAACATCAACGGCAGTCGATATCGTGAGCCGATCCGTCGTCGGAAGAATCCCAACGGTCAATCCGCCGGCGGCTTTCGCGCCCCTGCTCACCGCGTCCATCACGCCGCGGTTTCGTCCTCCGGACAGAACAATCCAGCCTTCAGCGGCAATGGCCGAACCCAAAGCGAACGCGTTCCGCATGTCGACAGCGCGCGCATTTTCGCCAGCGCCCATGACCCCGACGATCGTTCGACGCGCCACGCGATTCATGTCCCCACCGGCTGCGACAAGCGCAGACTTATAGGACCTCCGGGGCTGCCAAACTACCGGTCAGCCATATCCGTCACGGCGGGGCTCGCCCCGGGAGCGCAGCGGACATCGCACCGAGGGATGAGATTTTGCGCTTCGAGATTAACCGGCATGTTGCGCGGCAGAGGAGCCCTGTGCGGAGGAGCCCTGTGCGGCCAGTATCTTGATCTTTCGCGCGTGATCGACCGCCTCGCGCGCCGACTTATTATGGGTGAACAATTCAAATGTCTGAGTCTCGTCTTCTGTTACTGGAGTCATCGCCTGATCTTTGTAGGCAATGTGAGCGCTGGCGGCGACGCGACGGTAAATGCGGAAGATCTGCCATGCCGCCGCGGCGACGCGCGTGTGCTTGGCAATCACTTCCCGGATCAGCCGCGGATAAAACGTCCACGCCGGTTCGATTGGCAATTCGGGCCGGCGTTCATGGCGATGCTTAAGCCGCACAAAGCCGCCCTGGAGCGGATGCACTTTCTCGATCGTCAGCGACTGCGCGAACCACAAAATAATCTGCGCTAAACGCCAAATATTGATGTCGTAGGCCTGGGCGCGGCGCAAAATCGTCTCGATGTGGTCTGGCGTATAATAGATCGCCCAAGCGTCGTGATAGAGTTTCTCCCACTCCGCCTTGCTCATATTGGGATGCGGCGTGAGCGCGTGTTCCAGATCGTATTTGTTGAGGTCGGGATCGAGCGGCGCCCCCTTCCCCGACAGAACCTTATGATCCTCGGAGCCCGGTAGCGGCGTCAGGAAGAAAAATTCGAGCACATCGAGCGGCATCTCTTTCTTGATGATTTCAATGTCGCGCCGTGCCGATTCGGGTGTGTCATTGGGAAACCCCAGAATGTAGCCGGCATAGGTCCAGATGCCGACGGCTTTCCAGGCCAGCAACATATTGCGGTATTCCGTGATTTTGTTTTGCCGCTTCTTGGCAGCAAGAAGATTATCCGGATTGATATTTTCCAGACCGATGAAGATGCGCGTCACTCCTGCGCGCTTTGCTTTGGCAACAAAATCCGGGATCTTGTGGCATAACGTGTCGACCTGGATCAGGAAACGAACATCCATCCCGTCCTGTTCGCGCAGCTTGATGATGCGATCGAAAATCGCCTCCCAATCCTTGTTGCGCGCAAAGTTGTCGTCGGTGATGAAAAAACGATCGATGCCCTGTTCATAATTCTTGCGCAGGATGCGCTCGACATCGTCAGGACTCCGCCGCCGCGATTTACGCCCCTGCACATTGATGATGGTGCAGAACGAACATTGGAAGGGACAGCCGCGTCCGGCGTCAAACGTCGTCACATTGCCGATCGTCTTGCGTACCGAATTGCCCGGCAGAAATGGGATCACCGCATCTTCGAGCGCAGGCAGGTCGTTGATGTAATTATAGATCGGCTTGAGGGCACCTTTGGCTGCATCGCGCAGCACTTCGTCGATGCGACCCTCAGCTTCGCCGGCGAACAGCGTGATGCCCATGTCGAGCGCGGCCTGCAGGTCGGGGCCGATTTTGTCGAACATTGCCAGCATGCCGGAGACATGAAAGCCCCCGATGATCACCGGAATACCCGCCTCGCGCAAAGGTTTTGCGATATGGAGCGACCGCGGATACTGATTCGATTGAACACCGACCAGGCCCACAAAACCGAAATTGTTGTTGGCGCGCATATCGCCAATGATGCGATCGATTCGCACGCGGGTATTGGTTTCGTCGATAGCAACGATTTCAATATCGGTGTCGGAGCCGAGAATGCGACGCTGCGCACAGTCGTCGATGAGCCCATAGACGCTGGCCAGCGAGTTTGCCGGCATGGGCGAGCGGTACCAGCGGATGACATAACCGTCGTCGTCATAATGCGACGGCTTTATGAGCACGATGAGAAAATGTTTACGTGCGTTGTCCGCTGCAGCCGGATGCCTGAGCGATTGCATAACGCGCCCCGTACCCATCAAACAAAACCGTAACCCATCCGGGGCCGCAAATCTATCAATGTTCGGGACGGTCCGGGATCGCCGCCTTAAATTTACAAAATTTTCTTTTAGATCGGAGCGCTTAGGCGCGGTTCCATTTCCCGAAACGCGGGGGCGCAAGCTCTTGAGAACGAGTGACGCGGATCGGTTGGAGCGATTTCCAGGTCGGGCAGGCACAACTTACAGTAAGCCTGGCTATTGCCTTGCTGGAGCCGAAGACTTCGTGCCAGTCGCGGGCTTCTTGGACTTTTGCTGAGCTGTATTCTTTTTCGGTGGCGGATTCGCGAACTGATTAAAACAAATAAGACGCTCATCCTCTTCCTTTACAAAGCGACAATCTTGCACCGTCTTGGCGGGAGCGGAGACCGGTTTCGGCGCTGGCTTGATCTTGTCATCGTAGCAGTCCAACCGCTCCTTGCTTTGATCCTCAATTTCCAGACAGGTCCGCAGTGTCTCCAGCGAGACTTGTGCCATCGCGAAAGTCGGGAGAAACATTCCCGCCACAGCGACCAAAATGTGCAGTCCCTTCATAAACCGCTCCAATTCGGGATTGCTTTCAGCGCCAGGGGCAGCCTACATGAACTGCAGATGCATGTCGTCCCCTTGATCCCTGGGCGATATCGATAGCCAAAGATCGCCGCGCCGGTGCTCAAGTGTGACGCGCGGGCAAAATTGTTCACGCGCGATGCCCACAGCGGTAAAAGCCACTCGGTAATAGCCACGCGATGCAACCAGACATTATTATCGTCGCCGCGGTGGCCGAAAACGGCGTCATTGGCCGCGGCAATGCGCTGCCGTGGCGGCTCAAATCCGACATGGCGCATTTTCGAAAGCTGACCATGGGCAAACCGGTGGTGCTCGGGCGCAAGACGTTTGCCTCGATCGGCAAGCCGCTCCCCGGCCGCACCACGATCGTGATCAGCCGCGATGCAAATTTCAGCGCGGCCGCAATCGTGGCGGCGCCGAATTTGGAAGCGGCGCTTTCGAGCGCGCGCGGCGATGCCCTGCGGCGCCGGGCGAGCGCGATCATCGTCGCCGGCGGCGCCGACATTTATGCGCAGGTGCTGCCGCACGCGACGCGGATTGTCATCACCGAAGTGCACAAACGCGTGGACGGCGATACGCGGTTTCCCGCTGTCGATCCGCAAATCTGGCGGGAAACGGCGCGCAGCGAGCACCAAGCCGGGCCGCAAGACGAAGCGGCGTTCGCCTTCGTCACCTATGAACGCGCCGTTAATGTACCGCCGAACGCGGCGTAACTGCGCGTTGTAAGCGCAAGCCCGCTCCCCTATAACCGCGGCAGCCAGATGCGGCCCTCGGGCGGCACGCCGCGGGTGGCGAGGAGTATGTCATGCCGTGGAACAATCAAACCGGCGGGCCATGGGGATCCGGACCGCGCGGGCCGTGGGGTTCGGGCCCGCAGTCGCAGGGCCCCAAGCCGCCCGATCTCGAAGAATTCCTGCGACGGAGCCAGGACCGCTTGCGCGGGCTGATGCCCGGCAATCTCGGCGGCCGCGGCTTCGCCCTGATCGCGGTAGCCGCGCTGGTGCTGTGGGGCTTTTCCGGATTCTTCCGCGTCGAGCCGGACGAGCTCGGCGTGGTGTTGCGCTTCGGCCAATTTGTGCGCGAAGTGCCGCCGGGCCTCAACTATCACCTGCCCTACCCGATCGAGAGCGCGCTGACCCCGCAAGCGCTGCGCGTCAACAAGATCGACATCGGTTTCGATTTACGCCGCGGCAGCACCATGCGCGACCTGCCGGAGGAAGCCTTGATGCTCACCGGCGACGAGAACATCGTCGACGTCGATTTCTCGGTGCTGTGGAAGGTCAAGCCGGGCCACGTCGGCGATTTCCTGTTCAACGTGCAGGCGCCGGAAGGCACGGTGAAGGCGGTCGCCGAAAGCGCGATGCGCGAGGTGATCGGGCAGTCGAACATTCAGGCGATCCTCACCGGCGCGCGGCAGACCATCGAGACCGCAGTGCAGGAAAAGATGCAGAGGACGCTCGACGATTACGGCGCCGGCATCCTGGTGCAGCAGGTTCAGCTGCAGAAAGTCGATCCGCCGACGCAAGTGATCGACGCCTTCCGCGACGTGCAGGCGGCGCGCTCCGATCTCGAGCGCGCGCAGAACGAGGCCCAGACCTACGCCAACCGGGTGGTTCCGGAAGCGCGCGGCCGCGCCGCCAAGATTCTCCAGGACGCCGAAGCCTATCGCGAACAGACGGTTGCCGAAGCCAAGGGCCAGGCCTCGCGCTTCAGCCAGGTCTACGAGCAATACAGGAAGGCGCCGGACGTTACGCGGCAGCGCATCTATCTTGAAACCATGGAGCGCGTGCTCGGCGGCACCGACAAGACGATCATCGACACCGGCGGACAGCCGAGCCCAGGCGTCGTGCCCTATCTGCCGCTGCAGAATCTGCCGCAGCGCTCGGGCCAAACGCCGCCGTCGACGGGAGGCAACCAATGAAGCTTAGTCTCGCCGGCGCCGCGACCGCGGTGGTGCTGTTGATCGCGCTGGTGGTCGCCTACAGCACGTTCTTCACCGTCTATCAGACCAAGCAGGCGCTGGTGGTGCGGCTCGGCAAACCGGTGCGCGTCATCACCGAGCCGGGACTGAATGCCAAGATCCCGTTCATCGACAGCGTCATCTATATCGACAAGCGCATTCTCGCCATCGAATCCCCGGCGCAAGAGGTGATCGCCTCGAGCCAGGACAAGGCCAATGCCGGCGTGGCGCAGGCCGGCGAGCGGCTGGTGGTCGACGCCTTCGCACGCTACCGCATTACCGATCCGCTGAAGTTCTACCAGACGGTCGGCGCCGACGGCGCCGGCTCGCAGCTTTCGATCCTCCTGAACTCGGCGTTGCGCCGGGTGCTCGGCGCCGCGACGCTCGCCGACGCGGTGCGCAACCGCCGCGAAGCCTTGATGGGACAGATGCGCGAGCAGCTCAACCGCGACGCGCAGCCGTTCGGCATCGAAATCGTCGACGTTCGCATCCGCCGCGTCGATCTTCCGGAGCAGAACAGCCAGGCGGTCTACCAGCGCATGCAAACCGAGCGGCAGCGCGAGGCCGCCGAGTTTCGCGCCCAGGGCAGCCAAAAGAGCCAGGAAATCCGCGCCAGGGCCGACCGCGACGTGACGGTCCTCCTGGCCGAAGCCAATTCGCAGTCGGAAACCCTTCGCGGCCAGGGCGACGCCGAGCGCAACCGCATCTTTGCCGAGGCCTATGGCAAGGACGCCGACTTCTTCAGCTTCTATCGCACCATGCAGGCCTATGAGCGGAGCATGCAGCACGGCGACACGCATCTGGTGCTCAAACCGGATAGCGATTTCTTCCGCTTCTTCGGCGACCCAACCGGCAAGTCTCCCGACGGCGCGGCTGCAGCCGGCGTGACCAGGGCGCCGCCGGGCGCAGCGGCGGCGGGCGGGGCGGCGTCATCGCCGCCTAATCCGCCGCGCGCGCAGCGCTAGCAGATAAAAACCCGCGGGGGCACGGGCTCTATCGATGTCTGACTTTATCGCGGCGCTGGGCCTGTTCTTCGCGCTCGAAGGGCTGGTGCTCGCTGCCTTTCCCGATGGCGCCAAGCACATGATGAAGACCGTGCTCACTTCGCCGAACGGTCAGCTGCGCATCGCCGGCATCGTTTCCGCCGTGATCGGCGTGCTCATCGTCTGGCTGGTACGCGGCTAGCGGCAACGCCGCGCGTCAAGCCTCGGACCGCTCCAAGGCTGGAGCAAGCGAGCGCGCTTCGGACGGCGGGCCCGGATTTGCCGCCTCCTCAAACGTGAACACCGCCCGCAATCCGAGACATTTCAGCAGCGATTTGCTTGGCCGGCCTTTTCCTTTTAGAACCTGGTTGAGGTGTGCGCGATCGAGGCGATGGCGCTCGGCAAACGCGACTTGAGTTCCCTCGCGTTCAACCGCGGCGCGCAAGAGCTGACGAACGTCGTTATCATCGAAGAAGCGCGCGGATTTTCCCAGCTCGCCGGCGATCGAGACGAGTTCTTGAGGGCTTAATCGGAGAGCGCTCTTTCTCGGAGGCATTTCACACACCCCACGCATGCATGGGGAATCGCGTAGCACGCTGCTGGGCAGCGTGCGCGTGCGCCGTCCGATGTTGACGAACCGTCCCCAGAGCGCAGCCTATACCGTAAATTACCTACGTGCCAAGTTATTTGTTGTTTGTATCTGCAATCTGATTCCTGGCGAGCTTGCGTACAATACGAGTGAGCATCGCGCCCCATGTGAGCATCGTGCGGTGCTTCTGGACGTTATGCCGGACATCGCACACAACTGCGATGCAGTCCGCGGCGGACAGTGCTAATTCTAGGTGGCGGGAGATTCCTTAAGACCGCCGAGAGACATTGATGTTTGGCTGGTTTCAGGCGCTGATGCCGCGGGAGGCGCGGTTCTTTGCGCTTTTCGAAAGGCACGCCGGCATCGTGGTCGCCGGGGCCGAGGCGCTGCGAGGCCTGCTGCAGGGCGGCAATACTGTCGCTGCTTACTGCCAGGAAGTTTTTCAGCGCGAGGCCGAAGCCGACGATGTGACCCGCGAAGTGCTGATCGCGGTGCGCCGCACCTTCATCACCCCGTTCGATCGACCCGACATCCAGGACCTCATCACGTCGATGGACGACGCCATCGATCAGATGAATAAGACCGCAAAGGCCATCGTGCTGTTCGAGATCGACAGTTTTGAACCGCATATGCAGCAGATGAGTGAAATCATTCTGCAGGTGGCGAAGCTGGTGCTGGAAGCGGTGCCGCTGTTGGCTTCGATCGGGAGCAACGCCGGCCATCTCAATGCGCTGACAAACAAAATAATTACGCTTGAGGAAGAGGCCGACGATATCTGCAATCGCGGGCTGAAAGCGCTGTATCTGGCCAATCGCCAAAACGGCGGCTCGGGCAACGCAATGAAGTTCCTGGTCGGCTCCGAACTCTACGATCATCTGGAAAAAGTCGTCGACCGCTTCGAAGACGTCGCCAACGAGATCAATTCCATCGTCATCGATCAGCTATAAATATCAAAACGCGCCATGGCCGAGTTGACTCTGCCCGTACTGATCGGCCTGATCGTGGTGGCGCTCGCCTTCGACTTTCTCAACGGCTTGCACGACACCGCGAATTCGATCGCGACCTTGGTGTCGACGCGGATGCTGCGGCCACGCTACGCGGTGCTATGGGCCGCGTTTTTCAACTTCATCGCTTTTCTCGTATTCGGCGTTCACGTGGCGCGCACAGTGGGCGTCGGCATTGTCTCCGCCGATGTCATCGATCCGCACGTGATTTTCGGCGCGCTGATGGGCGCAATCTTCTGGAATCTGATCACGTGGTGGGCCGGCATCCCGTCCAGCAGCTCGCATGCCTTGATCGGCGGCTTGGTGGGAGCCGCAGTAGTCAAAGCCGGCCTGAGCTCGATCGTATGGCCGGGGTTGGTCACGACCGGCGCGTTTATCGTGCTCTCGCCGCTACTCGGATTTCTGCTGGCGCTATTGTTGATCCTAGCGGTGTCGTGGGCGTTCGTGCGCGCCAATCCGCGCTCGGTCGAGCCGACGTTCCAGTGGCTGCAATTTGCCGCCGCGTCGCTGATCTCGCTGGGTCACGGCGGCAACGATGCGCAAAAGACCATGGGCATCATCGCAGTGTTGCTGTTCTCGCAAGGCCATCTCGGCAGCAATTTCTACGTGCCGTTCTGGGTGGTGCTGATCTGCCAGGCGACCATCGGACTCGGTACGCTGGTCGGCGGCTGGCGGATCGTGCATACCGTCGGCTCTAAGATCACGCGGATGACGCCGGTCCAGGGTTGCTGCGCCTCGGCGGCCGGGGCCGTCATGCTGTTCGCCGCGACTTTTCTCGGCATTCCGGTGTCGACAACGCACACGGTGACCGGTTCGGTGGTCGGCGTCGGCGCCGCGCGCAAGGCGTCGGCCGTCCGCTGGAACGTCGCCAGCAATATCGTGGTGGCCTGGATCGTGACCTTGCCGGCGTCGGCCGCGATGGCGGCGTTATGCTATCTGCTGTCGAAAGCATTCAGCTAGGCTCGAATGTTTGCCGAACAGGCTGTGCGACACCGCGTGCCGGTGTCGGTCCGCGGCAAAAGCTTGTAGATTCGATGTTCGGCAGTTGGCTGATCAGCTGGGGCAGAGTTGGCGATGCAACCGCGCAAACAAAATCCGAGGATCGTGCTGGGAATGAAGGTCTCGGTCCGGCGCAGCAGTCAAAATCACATCGGCGTCGTGACCAGGGTCGAGGGCGAGTATGTATTCGTGCGCTGGACCAGTTCAGATCTCGGCGAGACCGCGGAGTACCAGGCCCATCGCGATGACGTGACGCCGCTGGCCGGATGGCTGTAGCTGGCTCAGGACGGGCGCCGCGATAGCGGCAGCAATTCAGAGCTCTCGCTCTCTTTGAGGCGATTGGGCTGCAACTCGCCCGCAGCCTCGAGCACCGGGTAGGCGACCGAACAGATGTGGGAGTGGATGCGCTTTAGATCGCGCAGCACGTCCAGGTGCAACGAGCTTGTTTCGATGCTCTCGGGCCGCCCTTCGCGCAGGCGCGCCAAGTGACTGTCCGCCGAGCCAAGCTCGGCGACTCGCAAATCGGTTTTTTCCTCGATCAGCTTGCGGGCGGTCGCCACGTCCTGGTTTATAAACACGCTGAACGCGAATTTGAGGTTTTCCACG
>JBQCCX010000440.1:0-7187 GCA_051961815.1 Xanthobacteraceae bacterium | reverse complement strand
ACCGGGAAGCAGGCCGCCTGCTCATAGCTCATATTGTTTCCGGGGATGCGGTGCACGCGACCGGCATCGGTGACCACCGATTCGGCAAAGCCGCCCGGGGCGGAGGCCATCACCCGGTCGCCGGCCTTGATCCCGGAAACTTCGCTGCCGACCGCGTCGACCTCGCCGGAACATTCCAGGCCGAGCCGCGCGCCGACACCGCCGACGGCACCGTGCTGATGGCCGGATGCGACCAGAAGATCGGCCCGGTTGAGGCTTGAGGCCTTGACCCGGATCAGAACCTCGTTCGGCTTCGGCGTCGGCTTGGGCAATTCACGGACTTCGACGCCTTTTTCACCCACTACTGCGGCTTGCATGATCGGTCCTCCGGTCGCACTTCTATTGGACCGTGTGGTATCGTTGAAACCATGCAGGTTTCAACCGCCCCGGCGGAGCGCCGGGCGAGAACCGTTCGACCATGAACCAGCTTGTCCGCCCGCAAAAAATCGGCGCCTCCGCCTGTCCGCATGACTGCCCCTCGACCTGCGCGCTCGAAGTCGAGATCCTCGACGATCACACGATCGGGCGCCTGCGCGGCGCGCCCGACAACGCCTATACCGCGGGCGTGATCTGCGCCAAGGTCGCCCGTTATGCCGAGCGCGTGCATCATCCCGACCGGCTGAAACAGCCGTTGCGCCGCGTCGGCGCCAAAGGCAGCGGGCGGTTTGCCCCGATCTCCTGGGATGACGCGCTCGATATCGTCGCCGAAGCCTTTACGCGCGCCGAAGCAAACCACGGTTCGGAAGCGGTGTGGCCTTATCTCTATGCCGGCACCATGGGTTATGTGATGCGCGACGGCATTCATCGTCTGCGCCACGCCAAGAAATATTCCGGCTTCTTTTCCACGATCTGCGTCAATCCGGCCTTCACCGGCTTTATCGCCGGCACCGGCAAGCTCGCCGGCGCCGATCCGCGCGAAATGGCGAAATCGGACCTGGTCGTGATCTGGGGCACTAATGCCGCCAACACCCAGGTCAATGTGATGACGCATGCGACGCGGGCGCGCAAAGAGCGCGGCGCCAAGATCGCCGTCGTCGACGTCTACATGAACGCCACCATGAAACAGGCCGACCTGCCGGTACTGATCCGCCCCGGCACCGACGGGGCGCTCGCCTGCGCGGTGATGCATTGCCTGTTTCGCGACGACAAAGCCGATTGGGACTATCTGCAACGCTATACCGATGCGCCGCATGAACTGGCCGATCATGTGCGCACGCGCGATCCGCAATGGGCCGCCTCCATCACTGGCTGCCCGGTGGCGACCATCGAAGCTTTCGCGCGGCTGATCGGCGAGCGCAAGCGCGCGTTCTTCCGCCTCGGCTATGGCTTCTCGCGCTCGCGCAACGGTGCCGTCAATATGCACGCGGCAAGCTGCATCGCCGCGGTGACCGGCGCCTGGAAGCTGGAAGGCGGTGGCGCCTTTCACAACAATGGCGGCGTCTTCCATCTCAACAACAGCGTGATCGAAGGCGCCGATCTGCGCGACCGCTCGATCCGCATGCTCGATCAATCCCGCATCGGGGCTGTCCTCACCGGTGACAAGGAGGCGCTGATTGGCGGCCCGCCGGTCACCGCAATGCTGATCCAGAACACCAATCCGCTGGCAGTCGCCCCCGATCAGAACACGGTCAAGCGCGGCTTTGCCCGCGACGATTTGTTCGTCTGCGTGCACGAGCAGTTCATGACGGATACCGCCAGGGCCGCCGACATCGTCTTGCCGGCGACCATGTTCGTCGAGCACGACGATTTTTATACCGCCGGCGGCAGCCAATATATTTTGCTCGGACCGAAGCTCGTCGAACCGCCGGGCGAATGCCGCAACAATCACGAAGTCATCTGCGCCCTGGCCAAGCGGCTTGGCGCCAAGCATCCCGGCTTCGACATGACGCCGCGGCAACTGATCGATACCAGCCTGCGCGATTCCGGCTGGGGCACGCTCGCCGAACTTGAGGCCAGGCGCTGGATCGACTGCCAGCCGGATTTTGCCGCCGCGCATTATCTCAACGGCTTTGCTTATCCGGACGGCAAATTCCGGTTCAAGCCGGACTGGCCGACGGTGCCGTTCCAGCGCTGGCATCGCGCTGAGATTCGCACCCCAATGCCGGCTTTGCCCGATCATTGGGAGGTGATCGAGGAAGCCGACAAAGCTCATCCGTTCCGGCTCGCGACATCGCCGGCGCGCGGTTTTCTCAATTCAAGCTTTACCGAGACGCCAACCTCGCGCGCCAATGAAGGCCGGCCTGAAGTGATGATTCATCCGCGGGACGCCGATGCCTGCGGCGTGGCGGATGGCGACGGAGTGGTCCTCGGCAATCGGCGCGGTGAGGTGCGGCTCCATGCAAAACTATTCGACGGCGTGCGCCCCGGCGTGCTCGTCGCCGAATCGCTGTGGCCGAATTCGGCTTATGCCGACGGCCGCGGCATCAATTGTCTGACCGGCGCGGATTCCATCGCGCCGTTCGGCGGCGCCGCATTTCACGACAACAAAGTCTGGCTGCGGAAGTCCTAGTCGTAGGACCGTCTATTGGCAAAATCCAAATCTCCCGTTTCAACCTCCGGCCGCCGCAGTCCAAGCGAATTGAAGCTGCTCGGGCGGCTGTGGACGCTGCATGCGCGATTGTTCATTTCCGCAGCGTTCGGCGTCGCGATCGCGCTGGCGCTCGTTGCACTGCCTTTGCGCACGACGACGCGCATTCTTCTCGGCTGGGATAGCGGTGTCGTGCTCTATCTCGTTCTGAGCTACCGGGTCGCGGGGCGGGCGTCGATCGCCGAGATCCGCCAACGCGCGGCCATCAACGATGACGGAGCGATCGCGCTTTTGGTGCTCACGATCGCGGCGGCGGTCGCCAGCCTCGCTGCGGTGCTGGCCGAGCTCGGCCATGCGCCCAGCCTGTACCGGGTTGCACTCGGGGTCGGCACAATTCTCTTATCCTGGATTTTCATGCACTGGATTTTCGCCCTGCACTACGCGCACGATTTCTATAAGGCCGGCGACAAGCGCGCCGGCGGCCTGGTATTTCCGGGCAACCAAGACCCGGACTATTGGGATTTTCTCTATTACTCGCTGGTCGTCGCCATGACCGCGCAAGTCTCCGACGTGCAGGTCACCGGCAAAGCAATCCGGCGGCTGACCACCGTGCACGGCGTCATTTCGTTCTTCTTCAACGTCGCCGTGCTGGCTTTGACGATTAATATCGTATCCAGCCTGATGCAGTGAAATCGGGCTAATGCCCCCACTTAAAGTTGACGCCGACGCGAATGAGGTTCTCGTTCAATTTCACTGTGCTGTTTGAATTGACCACCGGGGTTATCGTCGGGTTTGGCCCACCCGTCGTCGTGGCCGGCGCGTCGTAACCACAGCTATAGCCGTGATTGCAGGACACATTCCCCAGATCGACAAATAGATATTCGACCTTGAAGGTCCAGTGATCGGCGAACGCCCACTCCAGCCCGGCGCCGGCGGTCCAGCCGAAATCGAAATTGGTCTGCGGCGGCAGGCCGTTCAAACCGGTTTGCACATTGGCGCCGGCGATGCCGGCGGTGCCGAACACCAGAACGCGGTCCCAGGCGTAACCGGCGCGCCCACGAAAGGTGCCGAGCCAGGTGCTTGCGGTCTTGCAGCTCAGTCCGGCTGGGATGCCGACGGCCGGGGTCGGGGGTATGGGAATGGGGACGGTCGACGTGATCAGGCTGGTGCAAAACGGACTATTGCTGGTCCCCTTTACGCCTTGCCAGTCAAAATCGCCCTCCGCACCCAGCACCCATGGGCCCCACTGACCACTGACGCCGGCGGTCACGCCGACCATGCCGCCGTTGACGTTGAAGTTCCCCGTTGAGGACAGGCCGGACGGATTGAGCGCGTCGGCGCCCCACTGGCTTTGGCCGAAGGCATAGCCGCCATTGATACCAATATAGCCCCCGCCCCAATCGTAGATCGGAGCCACGGCCGGGTAGTAGGCGGGCGCTTCGGTGCGCACGGGCAGATCGGCCGCGGTGACGCGGCTCGCGGCCAGGATCGAAGCCAGAAAGATCGAAGAAATGGCCGCGATAACAATCCGTTGCATTCGGATGGCCCCGATCCCCGCTCGCAGGATTTTGCCAGTTTAGCGATTTGCGGGGTTAAACGCTGTGTTGAAAAAGCTACACTCGGCCAAAATTCTCACTCTCTCCCCCCTTACGGGAAGACGCCGACGGCCTTCGACCCTCCCCCGCACAGCAGGGAGAAGAAAGCAAAATCCCGCAGGCGGAAGGGGAATAGCCCGGATCTATTGCTGCACCGTTGAACGGCTGAACGGCACCGCGTCGGCGGCGACAATTTCCTTGCCGATCGGCCACAGCGCGATACCGGCAAGTTTCAGATGCGCCCAGGCGAATGGAAGGCCGATGATCGTCACTGCGAGCAGGATCGCGGTGATCAGATGACCGAGCGCCAGCCACCAGCCGGCGAGCACAAGCCAGATGATGTTGCCGAGAAGCCCGAATGGCCCGGTGCCGAGATCGTGCTGGCCGGAATATTCGGCGCGTGACACCGCTTTCCGCCCGAACGGCAACAGCGTGTAGGAGCCGATATTGAACGCGGCCCGCGCCCACGGGATGCCGACGATGGTGATCGCCATGATGACCGCGGCGATCACCCAGGCGACCGCCATCCACAGTCCGCCGAATACGATCCAAAGCAAATTCAACAGTAAAGCGATGGGCGACATTGCTGTTATGTAAACAGCCGCCGGCCGATCGCAATCGCCATTGTTCGTCATGGCCGACTTGGTCCGGCCATTTATGTCTTTTGACGATCGAGAATTTAAGACCGTCCCGCAGGCGGAACCCAAACGCCTCAATCGAACAGCGCCACCGCGCGGGTCCAACCGGCCGAGCCGCGCTTCACCTTGTATGGGAAACAGGCGACCATGAATCCGCTACTCGGAAGCTGTTCCAGATTGCACAACTTCTCCATATGGCAATAGGGAATCTCGCGGCCGGCTTTGTGACCCTCCCAGATGATGGAAGGGTCGTGGGTTTGCAGCCAGCGCTTGCGGGTATGTACGAACGGCGCGTCCCACCCCCAGGCATCGATGCCGGTGACGCGCACGCCGCGCGCGGTCAGATAAAGCGTCGCCTCGCGGCCCATGCCGCAGCCAGCGGTGAGATATTCGTTGCTGCCGATGCAGCTCGAGGCGCGAGTGTTGACCAGCACAATGTCAAACGGCTTGAGCGCGTGGCCGATGCGTTTGAGTTCGGCTTCGACCTCGGCAGCCGTGACCACGTGGCCGTCCGGCATTTTGCGAAAATCGAGCTTGACGCCGGGACGGAAAAACCAGTCGAGCGGCACTTGATCGATGGTCATCATCGGCTTGCCATCGATCGACTTCGACTGGAAATGGATCGGCGCATCCATATGCGTGCCGTTATGCGTGGTGAGCGCGACCTCCTCGATCGCCCAGCCCTCCCCTTCCGGCAGATCTTCGCGGCGCAGTCCCGGAAACAGCTCGCACAGCAACGGCGCGGTGTCGGCATTGCTGCGATACGCGATTTTCGGCCGCATGAACGGCGGGTCATACACCGTTTCGTTCTCAAGCGGCGAAGACAAGTCGATAATCCGGCTGGGCAGCTTCATGACGTGTCCGTTTGCTTTGGCGAAATGACCTTATTGCGGTTTCTTGTCGAATTGAATCACTATCGTCGAAGCAATCCAGATCTTTGAAATGTAATTTGAATCCTGGATTGCTTCGCTTCGCTCGCAATGACGCGTTAATTTGACTGGAACGTGCTTCAGAAAGGGCGGCCCATGATTCTCATCACTGGAGGCAGCGGCTTTGTCGGCGCCGCCGTCGTACGGCAGCTCCTGCAGGCCGGTCACGCGGTCCGCGCGCTCATTCGCCCGACCAGCGTGCGCACCAATCTCGTCAAGTTGCCGATCGAACTCGTGCAGGGCGATCTACGCGATGCCGATTCCCTCGCCCGCGCCATGGCCGGGATTCGGTTTGTGTTTCACGTCGCAGCCGATTACCGGCTGTGGGCCCGCCATCCGCAAGACATCGTGGCAACCAATGTCGAGGGCACCCGGGCGCTCATGGAGGCGGCGCTGCGAACACGTGTCGAGCGCATCGTCTATACCTCGAGTGTTGCGACGCTCAGGCCGGGTCCGCACGGCGCGGCAAGCGATGAAACCGCACCGCTCGATCCCGCTTGCGCCGTGGGCGCCTACAAATACAGCAAAGTCGTCGCCGAACGGCTGGTCGAGGCCATGGTCGCGGAGCGCGGGCTCCCGGCGGTCATCGTCAATCCGTCGACGCCGATTGGACCGCGCGACGTGCGCCCGACGCCGACCGGACGGATCATCATCGAAGCGGCGGCGGGGCGAATGCCGGCTTATGTCGATACCGGATTGAACCTGGTCCATGTCGACGACGTCGCCACGGGGCATCTGCTTGCTTTGACCACAGGGCGGATAGGCGAGCGCTACATTCTCGGCGGCCAAGACGTGCTCCTTGGCGACCTGCTCGCCGAAATCGCGCGCCAGACCGGCCGCTCGCCGCCCAAGTTGCGGCTCCCTCGCCGGCTGATTTTTCCGGTCGCCTATGCCGCCGAGGCGCTTGCCCATGTCACCGGGCGCGAACCGTTCGTGACAACTACCGGCCTGCGGCTTGCCAAGGACCGCATGTTTTTCACGTCAGCCAAAGCCGAACGCGAGCTCGCCTATCGCGCGCGGCCATACCGCGAAGCGGTCGGCGAAGCGATCGCCTGGTTCCGCCAGCACGGGTATTTGAAGTGACGACTAAGCCACCTTTTCGTCATTGCGAGCGAAGCGAAGCAATCCAGAATTAGCGCAAACAACTGGATTGCTTCGTCGCTTACGCTCCTCGCAATGACGATCCGCGAGCGTCGCAGTTCAATGCGCGGCGCTGCGCTCGCGCAGGAAGTGAAAGAATTCGACGCCTTCGCGTAAGCGGCGCTTCATCATCTGCGGGCTGCGGATCATCTCGCCAACGATCGAAGCGATCTTGCCGGAGCGGAAATAAAAGCGCCGGTAGAACTCTTCGACCGAGTCGAAGATTTCGCTGTGGCTCAAATGCGGATAGTGCAGTGGCGCGATCTGCACGCCGTCATCGTTGACGAGTTCGGCGTGAGCGTCGTCGAGCCAGCCGTTC
>JBQCCX010000439.1:0-12618 GCA_051961815.1 Xanthobacteraceae bacterium | reverse complement strand
TCGGCGGCGGCGCTGCGAAAAACGGATGCGCCAGCAGGCGCTCGATTATTTTTTCGTCGATCGTGCCGCTGGCCGCGGTGCGGCCGTCGATGTCGAGCGGCTCGCCGGTGTGCAGCCGCAGAAAATCGTCGAGCAAGGCGTTGCCCGGACCGGTATCGCAAGCGATCAATTCCTCGCCGTCGATGTAAGTGATATTGGCGACGCCGCCGATATTAAGCACCGCAACCGGAGAAGCGCGCTGCAACTGGCGCACCAGCGCGCGGTGAAATACCGGCGCCAGCGGCGCACCCTGCCCGCCTGCCGCGACATCCGCGGCGCGAAAATCATAAACGACGCGAATGCCGAGCCGTGCCGCGAGCGCATGGCCGTCGCCGATCTGCACAGTCAGCCGCCGTTCCGGCTGGTGCAACAGCGTCTGACCGTGGAAACCAATGACGGCGATTTCGTCATGCTGCAGGCCGTTGGCCAACAGGAAGGAGTCCACCGCCTCGGCATGGGCATCGTCGATCAGGCGCTCGGCCTCGGCGACGACGTCCGGCCACGCGGCCCGCTCGGTCAGATTGGCAGCCGCGGCGGTGGCGCGACGCAACAGCGTGCGTTCGGCTTTGCTGTAGGGGCGGCATGCGGTGGCGCCGAGCTGGCCGATCCGCTCACCGTCGGTATCGACGAGCGCTATATCGACGCCATCCTGCGAGGTCCCGCTCATCAGGCCGATGGCCAGGAGCGACGCGCTGCCTACCGGCAGATCAAATGCCATTTGCTCGGACATCGCGCTCGCTGCCGCCTTTTCGCAAACCAGGAGGGCTTTTGCATAAACCGCGAGACCTGTTACACCAGCCGCGCCGCTGCGCCATTGGGCGGCAGCATAGTAAGGTGCATGATCCCGAAAAGTGGATGCCGGTTTCCGGCCAAGATCATGCACAAATAAGGTCGCGATGAACACCTACAAATCGGATTTCCTCAACGTGCTCGCCACGCGAGGATTCATCCATCAAGTCTCGGAACCCGAGGCGCTCGATGCGCTGGCGCGTTCGTCGACGATCACCGGCTATATCGGCTTCGATTGTACTGCGCCCTCGCTGCATGTCGGCTCCTTGCTGCCGATCATGTTGCTTCACTGGCTGCAGCAGACCGGACACCGCCCGATCGCATTGATGGGCGGCGGCACCACGCGCGTCGGCGATCCCTCGGGCAAGGACGAAAGCCGGCGGCTGCTTTCGGATGACGACATCGCCCAGAATCTGAAGGGCATTCGCGCCATCTTTTCGCGCTTTCTGCGCTTTGCCGATCAAGCGGCCAAAAATTCGGCCAATGACGCGATCATGGCGAACAATGCCGACTGGCTGAATGCGCTCAATTACATCGACTTTCTGCGCGACGTCGGCCGGCATTTTTCGATCAACCGCATGCTCAGTTTCGATTCGGTGAAGCTGCGGCTGGAACGACAGCAGGAATTGTCGTTTCTGGAATTCAACTACATGATTTTGCAGGCCTACGATTTCGTCGAGCTTTATCGCCGTCACGGCTGCGTGCTGCAAATGGGCGGCTCCGATCAATGGGGCAACATCGTCAGCGGCATCGATCTCGGCCGTCGCCTGCACAACGCACAATTCTTCGCGCTGACAGCGCCGCTCATTACGACCTCCTCGGGCGCCAAGATGGGCAAGACCGCCTCGGGCGCGGTTTGGCTCAACGCCGATCAGGTCAGCCCGTACGAATATTGGCAGTATTGGCGCAACACCGACGATGCCGACGTGGTGCGGTTCCTGAAACTCTTCACCGTGCTGCCGCTTGCCGAGATCGAACGGCTGGCGGCGCTCAAAGGGGCGGACATCAACGATGCTAAAAAAATTCTGGCGACCGAAGCCACCGCGCTGATCCATGGTCGCCCGGCCGCCGAGGAGGCCGCAGTCACCGCGCGCACAACTTTCGAAGAAGGCGGCGTCGGCGCGAAATTGCCGAGCATCGAAGTGCCGCGCGCCGAATTGCAAGCGGGAATCACCGTGCTCACCGCATTCGTACGCGCCGGACTGGCGGCATCGAATGGCGAGGTGCGGCGCGCCATCGCCAACAATGCGGTCCTGGTCAACGACAAGCGCGTGACCACGGAGAAAGCGATGCTCGGCGAGGCTGACGTCACCGCAGACGGTGTGGTGAAGCTATCGCTTGGCCGCA
The DNA here is from genome assembly GCA_051961815.1 of Xanthobacteraceae bacterium. Lineage (GTDB taxonomy): Bacteria > Pseudomonadota > Alphaproteobacteria > Rhizobiales > Xanthobacteraceae > BOG-931. The sequence continues at coordinate 10,443 of JBQCCX010000439.1, read as the reverse complement.
AGCGCCACGTTTTGCTCAAGCCGATGTGAAACGTAGCCCGGATGCGATCCGGGCCACAATTGCGCTCACACCAATTAGTGGACGCCACGCGAAGTCGTCGCGGTATTGTTCTCCAAAACGGTCGAGTCGTCGCTCGGCGGCGGTGGATAAGGATTATTGGCGGGGACTTCGAACACCTTGCGCAACAATCCCGGCGCCAAGGCTGAGAGCGGATTGACATGAAGCACCGGCCCGGCCGGCTTGCCGACCACCTCATAAGTGACGCCGACAAGCCCTTCCTTCTCGCCACCGAGGAACAGGCCGACGATCGGCAGCTGCCCGAGCAGATTGTTGGCGCCGTAAAGCGGAATGAGCGTGCCGCGCAAATGCACTTCATCGTCGGCGTAATCGATCACGCCGTCGATGGTGCCCCCGAGCACCGGGCCGCGGACCACCCCGTCATGCAGAGCGATCCGCCCGGGGCCGCGCGTGAAATCGACTTTTAGCCCTGAGAAGGCCATGTTGGCGTTGCGCCCCGCCTGGTTGCCATTGGCGACGGCGCGCTCGAGCTGCGATTCGTCGTGGACCGCGAAATTGCGAACGTTCACGGTGCCGAGCTGAACGGGATTGGCCGGCGATGGCGCATCCATCACAGTCGTTATCTGCCCGCCGGTCATGCGCGAGTAAACGTCGGAAAAGCGGAACAGCGCACCGGCGTCCGTCGATTCAAGCTGCACCACCTGGCGGCCGCCGGGGCGGCCGCGCAGCTCGCCGGTCAGCGCGCCGGCGCGCCCGATCTTGGCGAGCAGGCCGAGACTGCGGATCTCGCCGTTGCGGCGGGACATTTTCAGTTCGAGGCCGCGCAGCGCCTCGCCGTTATGACCGAGCACCGCGCCAAGCTTCATATCGAGATCGATGTCGGCGGGCGGGCGTTTCGGCGTGGCCTTGCCGGAAGCGCCGGCGAGCGTTTTGAGAAAGCCGCGGCCGTCATAGGCGTCGCCGCGCATGATCGCGCGCAGCGTGCCGTCCGACATGCGATCGACTTTGAGGCTGGCGCGATCGCCGTCGGAAAATCCGTAAGACGGAAAGTTGGCCGAAATGACATCGCCCGAACCGTCGAGATCGACCACGCCCTTCACGCCGCCGCCGGCGCCTTCGATCAAGAGATCTTCGACGCGCAGCGATTGCGGTTTGGTCACCAGCGTGAACGTGGCGCGGGCCGGCTTGCCGGCCTGCTTCACCCAGCCGGGCAGAAAGCCTTCGATCTGCGCCGACGTCAGGTCGGCCTGGACGGCGAAGCGGCCGTCGCGTTCGCTGGCGGCGCTGACGCGGCCGGTCACGTCGATCGGAATTGCACCGCTGATCGCACCGGAGGAATCAAGCCCGAGATTGGTTCGTGCGATTTCGTCGAGCATGCCCTGGAGGTGGACGTCGGCCGCGTCGTCGCCGCGCAGCCGCCGGTATTCGAGGCTTGCCGGCGCGCCGCCGATCTTGACGTCGCCTTTCAGCGCAAAACCCTGATTGTTGGCGCTGACTTTAAGATCAGCCGATTCGACCTTCTGTCCCATGATCATCCGCTCGGCGGAGAAGTTCAGCGCGTCGACGGTGATCGCATAGTTGGTCGAACCGGGCGGCAGATCGGGCTTCAACGGCATCGCCAAGGCGACCAGCGCCGTCATATTGCCGCGCGTAGTAGCGGGGTCGAATGGCGCGCCATACGACGCATCGCGCAGACGCTCCGTCATCAGCAACTCGGCGGCCGCCGGCACCGGACCGTCGAGCTTGAAATGAACGCGCGCCGGCGGTTGGCGCGGCGCGGTGTCAGGCACTTCAAACAGGCCGGAGGACAGCACGAGCTTGCGTCCGGACGGCACGTCGGCCGTGGCTTTGCCGACCGCGATCTGCGCATTGCGACCGACGACGTGAACGGTCAAATCGGCGTCATGGAGCGCCGGCAGCCCGGACACCGGATGCAGCACGCAATTGGTCGCCAGCGCATCGACGGTGAGCCCATCGTCGGGAATCGGCGGACCGCTCGCCTTGAGCGTGTCGAACGGAGCATTCACCGCAATGGTCAAGCGCTCAAGCGTGCCGCTCGCAAGATGCTCGTTGAACCAGTCGCGCACCTTAGGGGCGACGAAGACCGGCCACAGCTTTTTCAGAGCGTCGGAGCTCATCCGCGTGGCGGCCAGCCCGGTGGCGATGCGCAGATTGCCGTTCGAATAATCGGCATTGCCCGATACTGCGACGCCAAGGTCCGCGTTGCCGACATCGCCGTGATTGATGAACAATTTTTTGCTGGTCGGATCGAAACGGCCGATCACCGCGATGCGATTGAGAACGAGAGGCTCTCCGGGCGCAGCCGGCGTGCTGAGCACGATGCTGCCGCCGCCGACCTTGAATCCCCATGACCCTTGTGGTTGCGCCGGCGCCTCGACCTGGCCAAGCAGCGTGAAGCGATTGTTTCCGGAAACGATCTGGAACGGAACTTCGAGCTGGCGGCTCGCCGCATCCCAGTTGATCTTGAACTCCGCGCGATCGATCTCGATCCGGCCGTCGCTGCTGTCGCCGTCGCTGATCGCGCCCGCATTGGCGACGATGCGGCCGACCAGCGCCAGCGGCATCCCATTGCGGCCGATCTCGCCGCGCAAGCTCGCCGAGAGCGGGAGATCGACTTGCATTGTGCCATCGTCGAGCCGCGACGCCAGCAGAAGATCGTTGGCGGCGACTTGGCGGGCTTCCAGTGCGATATTGCGATGCCCGTCGGTGGTCGGCTTGATCGCCGTGGTGAGACTCCAGGGACGCTCCGGATTTTCCGACCCGATCGACACGGCGATCCCGCCACTGCGGGGCCGTTCGAGGCTCATCGTAATGTCGTGGAAACTCCAGCGCTTGCCGGTGCGCCGATCGTCCACCGTCAAGGTGCCATTTTTCAATCCGAGTTCGCGCAGGTCATGGCCGTCGAGGCCCGACTGCCCGATGCCGTCGAGCCACGCCAGCACGGCGGCGATGCTGTCCGCGGCTGCCGTATGCGGAACCGCGCGCGGCGCCGCTGGCTTGTCCGTTGCCGCTTTGTCTTGTGGTGCCGCTTGCTCCTTCGCGGACAGCGGCGCGGAGCCACCCGGTGCGGCCCCGACCAGGGGCGCCGTCGCCGTCGCGATCGGATGTTTGTCGGCGCCGGAGGCAAATACGGTGATATTACCATCCTGCTCGATGCGCACCGCGAGTTCGGCGCCGACCAGGCTCAAGCTTTCGGCGCGCATATGTCCGCTGAGCAGGCTTAAGCCCGAGACCCGGATTTCGGCTTTCGGCGCGCTGGCGACAACGGTGCCGTCGGGATCGCGGACCACGATGTCGCGAACGCGCACGGCCGCGCCGCCATTGGCGGTGCGCTCGATCTGGGTGCCGCCAACCTCGACCCGCTCGCGGCTACCGAAATTCTCCTCGATCGCGGCAACAAGCCACGGGCTGAAAGCGTCGACCTGGATGGGGCCGGTCGATAGTCGCCACCACAATCCGGCGCAGCCGAGGATCAAGAGGCCGATCAACGCGCCGCAACCGATGGCAACCCGCTTGATAAGCCGCCGATGCCGCGCCAACAGGCGGCGATAGGCGGCAAGGTAGCGGCTGTCACCCCAGCGCTCGCCGCGATGCGCCGCGGCGAGATTCGCGCGGCGTCGCGGATGAACGATCGCCTCGCCCCATCGCGGCGATCCGGTCTGCCTGTCCTGGTTGGTCATACCCGCTCGGGCGTCCCCTCGTCCGTGGCGCGTCACAACGATATTGCAACGATAGGATTAACGCCCCGCAATCGACCACCCCTGTCGGCGAGCGTATTCTGAAACCCAAGAATTCTGACCCGAAAGCGTCGAAAGGAAGGCACATGGCCAAAAAACAGGCTCCGGACGTGGTTTCCCGCAGCCGGGCAAAGCCGGCAGGCGGCGGGGAGCCGGCGCCCGGCGCCAAAGCCCCGACTTTCCGGCTGCCGCGAGATGGCGGTGGGACGGTGGGGCTTGCCGACTTCGCCGGACGAAAGCTCGTCCTGTACTTTTATCCCCGGGCCGATACTTCGGGCTGCACCCGGGAAGCCATCGATTTTTCCCGGTTGAAGGCGGCATTTAGCCGTACCGGAACCGAGATTCTCGGAATTTCAGCGGATCCGGTCACGGCGCTGGACCGCTTCAAAGCCAAGCACAAGCTCGCGATCCTTTTAGCGTCGGACGAGACGCGCGAGGTGCTCGAGGCTTATGGCGTATGGCAGCAAAAGACCCTGTATGGCCGAAAATTCATGGGCACCGTGCGCGCGACCTTTCTGATCGGGCCCGATCAGCGCATTGCCCGCGTGTGGCCCAAAGTGTCGGTTGCCGGCCACGCCGAGGACGTGCTCGAAGCGACAAAGACGCTTTAACGCCGCCCGGATGCAAATGATTAACCGAACGTCCGAAATCGGTGCAGAACCGCCAGTTCGATTTCCAAATTGTTAACCTTACTAAAGTGAACTCCGCTCCCTGCTGGCGTGCAGGAGCGGCAATGTCGCAACAGACCGCAAGAATTCACCCCTATCCGCATCCCGGACGGACCCGAGCGGCGCGTCCGAGCGATGGCGGGCCGCGGAACATCGAACCGCGTGAACGCAGCCAGCCTGCGAATCACGGCGGCGCGGCTTACACGCTCGCACATGCCGGCAAACAGGTCCGGTTTGGACCGGTGGCATTCTGGATCGTCGTCGGCACCGTCGTGATCATGGCGGCCTGGTCGATTACGTCGGCCACCTATCTCGCCTTTCGCGACGACGTCCTGCGGAGATTGATCGCCCACCAGGCGGAACAGCAGTTCGCCTATGAGGATCGCATCGCCGAGCTGCGGGCGCAGATCGACCGCACGACCAGTCATCAGCTGCTCGATCAGGAACAATTCGAACAGAAGCTCGACGAGCTGATGCGCCGCCAATCCCTGCTCGAGTCCCGCGCGACGGCGCTGGGCGGCGGGATCGACCCGACAACGACGGGTTCGCTCCGCCCGGCTGCGAAACCGAATGCCGAGCCCGCCGCGCAGCGCGGCGACCGCGGGCGGCAATCAAGCCTTGGCGCCGCCCTTGGACGGGTTGAAGCCGCGCTCGATCGGGTCGAACGCAGGCAGGCCCTCGCCGTCAGCCAGATGCAAGACCGTTATGAAAACAAAGCGCGGCAGATCCGCAGCACGCTCGCACAACTCGGGCTTAGGGCCGAGGCGCCGGCAAGCGGCGGCCCCTTCGTGCCGGCGAGACTGGCGGCGGATGATCAAGCGTTCGGACGTGCCCTTGTGCGCGTCAATCTTGCCCGCGCCGACGCGAATGCGCTCGGCACGACGCTTCTGAAAGTCCCGTTGCGCAAACCGGTCATCGGCGACATCGACGAGAGTTCGCCATTTGGGATTCGCACCGATCCATTTGTCCACGAAGCGGCGATGCATACCGGCATCGACTTTCGCGGCGATACGGGCGATCCCATTCGCGCCACCGCCGCAGGCACGGTAACGATCGCGGGCCCGAGCGGCGGTTACGGCAAGATGGTGGAGATCGATCACGGCCATGGGCTGGCCACGCGCTACGGCCATCTGTCGGAGATCGATGTCGCGGTCGGCGATACGGTGCGCGCCGGCGCCATCGTCGGCAAGCTCGGCTCGACCGGCCGTTCGACCGGGCCGCATCTGCACTATGAAGTCCGCGTCAAAGGCGAGGCCGTCGACCCGCAGAAATTCCTCGACGCCGGCGAGCGATTGTTCGGCGGCTGAGCCGGCGATCATCTTCCAATGAGCGCGCCTTATCCGAACTCAGCTGAGACGGTACACTCCGCTCAGCCATGAAGCGGAACTACCCTGTCATTGGAGCTGGCCGCGAACGTCTCCAGTTCCTGCGGCCGGCGCGCCGGCCGGCACAACGCATCCCGAACTGATACAAAGCCAAAATGCGCCAGACGTTGCGGCTTCACCCGGACTCGTCTTGCTCTGCAGTGACGCAGATCGAAGTCGAAATCGCGCGTCCACACAGCCGCGGCTTGGGCTTGGCTTTGGCCTATGTCGTGACCGGAAAGATAAGCGACGTGGCTATGCCAGCCATGGACGTTGCGACACGGATGGACGAGTTGTGGCGGCACACCTGCTTCGAAGCCTTTGTCGGCGCGGATGTCGCTTACTACGAATTCAACTTTGCACCCTCGCGACACTGGGCGGCGTATCGGTTCGACAGCCACCGGACCGGTATGCGTGTCGCAAGCGAGATCGGCGCGCCACAGATCGCGGTGGAGCGGAGTCCCGAGCGCTTCACGTTGCAGGCGTCGGTGGAAATGGATCAGCTCTTGCTCTCCCGCGAAGCGACACTGCGGCTCGGCCTCTCGGCAGTCATTGAAGAGACCAGCGGGCAGCGGTCATATTGGGCGTTGGCTCACCCACCCGGCAAAGCAGATTTTCATCATTCTGATTGCTTTACCGTCGAATTATCTCAAACGTACGAACCATGAAATTCGGCATCGATCGACTTGTCGCCCAGCCTGCTTTGCGCACGCCGCTTGCCGGCAAGCGTGTGGCATTGCTCGCCCATCCCGCTTCGGTCACCGCAGAGCTTACTCACTCGGTCGATGCGCTGGCCGCATGCGGCGATATACGGATCGTGGCGGCATTTGGCCCGCAGCACGGCCTGCGCGGCGACAAGCAAGACAACATGATCGAGTCGCCGAGCTTCGACGATCCGGTACATCACATCCCGGTGTTCAGTTTGTATGGCGAAGTGCGCAAGCCGACGGATGAAATGATGGACACATGCGATGTCATTCTCGTCGATCTTCAGGATCTGGGCTGCCGGATTTATACGTTCACCACGACGCTCCGCTATGTCCTCGAGGCGGCTTCGAAAAATCGCAAAGCCGTGTGGGTGCTGGATCGGCCCAATCCCGTCGGTCGACCTGTCGAAGGTTTAACCCTCCGAGCCGGTTGGCAAAGCTTTGTCGGCGCCGGACCGATGCCGATGCGCCATGGGCTGACGCTCGGAGAGTTGGGTTCATGGTTCATTACGACACTGCGGCTTGATGTCGAATACCGTGTCGTCGAGATGGAAGGCTGGCAACCGGACGCGGCGCCCGGATTCGGTTGGCCGCTTGGCGAGCGGACGTGGGTCAATCCGAGTCCCAATGCCGCAAACTTATGGATGGCGCGCGCCTATGCCGGCACGGTGATGGTCGAGGGCACAACGCTATCGGAAGGCCGCGGCACCACGCGACCGCTCGAAATGTTTGGTGCTCCCGATGTCGATGCTCGGGCCATCATAAGGGAAATGACTTCGCTCGCCCCGCAATGGCTGCGCGGATGCCGCCTGCGTGATTGCTGGTTCGAACCCACGTTCCACAAGCATGTTGGCAAACTATGCAACGGTGTTCAGATCCACACTGAAGACGCCGGTTACGATCACTCGACATTCAGGCCATGGCGCGTCCAGGCCCTCGCCTTCAAGGCTATCCGCCGTTTGTATCCGGACTATCCGCTGTGGCGGGATTTCGCCTACGAGTACGAGAAGGGCAAACTTGCAATCGATGTGATCAACGGCGGCCCATTGCTGCGCGAATGGGTGGACGATGCGCGCGCGACGCCGCAAGAGCTCGACGCGCTGGCTAAATCAGATGAGCAGGCTTGGTTGAGCGAACGGCAACCAGCGCTGCGTTACTAGTGCCTTCTCGCCCCGAACCGCGATTGTGCGGCGGTTGAAGCGCCCGCCGTCATTCGACTTTGATATTGGCTTCCTTGATGATCGGTCCCCACAGGGTCGCATCGGCGACGTTCATCGCCGCGAGCTCGGCCGGAGTCGAGGCGCGCGGCAACACGCCGAGCAGCTTGAATCTGTCCTTGACCGCGGCGTCCTTGAGGATCGCAGCCATATCGCTGTTGAGCTTGCCGACGACCTCCGGCGGCGTTTTCGCCGGCAAATAAATCGCATACCAGGACGACACATCGTAACCGGGTACGCCGGATTCCGCGGCGGTCGGCAATTCCGGCTCGTCGGGAAAACGCGTTGCGCTGGTGACGGCAAGACCGCGGACCTGTTTCGAGCGCACCGGTTCCAAAAGCGATCCCGTCGTGTTGAACATCAGATCGAGCCGGCCGGCGAGAAAATCACTCATCAGGCCCTGGTTGGCGCCCCGATAGGGCACATGCGTTATTTCGATCCCGGCGCGGTGCTTGAACAGTTCGCCGGCAAGATGCGGCACCGTGCCGATTCCGGGCGAGCCCCAGCTCATTGTGCCGGGATTGGCCTTGGCGTGAGCAATCAGATCGTCAAGCTTCTGAAACGGCGAGCCGTTCGGCACCACGATGATATTCGGATAGGTGCCGACGAGCGACACCGCAGCCAGATCGGCTGCAGGATCGAAGGTCAGCGTGGAAAACAACAATGGCTGAACCAATGGCGAGCCAGGGGCGAGCAGTATGGCGTAGCCATCGGCAGGAGCATGCGCCACGGTGTCCATCGCGAGTCTCGCCCCGGCCCCCGGCCTGTTCTCGACAACAACCTGTTGGCGCCAAAGCTCCGAGAGACCGTTGGCGACAATGCGCGTTGCCAAATCGGCGCCGCCGCCCGGTGGAAAACCGACGAAGAGCCTCACGACGCGGGACGGATAGGTATCCGCAAGCGCTCTGCGGCCCATCGGCGCGAAGGCAGCGGCGGCGGCCAATTGCAATGTTCTGCGGCGCGAAACTCTCATCGCTCCCCCCATTTCAGTGACGATCGCAGCCGCCCTATTCCACATCATCGACGTGTTTCGGTCCGGTGCCGAACGCTTTTTGCGCCAGCGCGGCTTGCGTGAACTGATCGATGTCGCCGTCGAGAACCGCTCCGGTGTTGGAGGTCGAAACCCCGGTGCGCAGGTCTTTGACCATTTGATAGGGCTGCAGCACGTAGGAGCGGATCTGATGGCCCCAGCCGATATCGGTCTTGGCGGCCTGCTCGGCGGCGGCTTTCTGCTCGCGCTTTTCCAATTCGCGCTCATAGAGCTTGGCGCGAAGCATCTGCCAGGCCTGGGCGCGATTGCGATGCTGCGAGCGGTCGTTCTGGCACACGACGACGATATTGGTGGGAATGTGGGTCAGGCGGACCGCGGATTCGGTCTTGTTGACGTGCTGCCCGCCGGCGCCCCCGGCGCGCATCGTGTCGACGCGCACGTCGGATTCCTTGACGTCGATATTGATGCGGTCGTCAACCACCGGATAGATCGTGACACTGGCGAAGGAGGTGTGGCGCCGGGCATTGGAATCGAAAGGCGAGATGCGGACCAGACGGTGCACGCCGTTCTCGGTTTTCAGCCAACCATAGGCATTGCGGCCTTTGATCTCGACGGTGGCGGATTTGATGCCCGCCTCTTCGCCCTGGGTCTCCTCGATATAGTCGACCTTGAAGCGGTGCTGTTCGGCCCAGCGCACATACATGCGCAACAGCATGTTGGCCCAATCCTGGCTCTCGGTACCGCCCGCGCCGGCATGCACTTCGAGATAGCAATCGTTGCCGTCGGCCTCGCCGGACAACAGCGCTTCAAGCTCGCGCCGCGAGACCTCATCTTTGAGCTTGCGTAAGCTCGCTTCCGCCTCGGCGATCGTCTTGGGATCGTTCTCGCTCTCGCCGAGCTCGATATACGTGACTTGATCGTCGAGCTCCTGCTCCATCCGTCCCAAAGCGCTGAGCTGCTCGTCGAGCGCAGTACGCTCTTGCATGAGCCGGCTCGCCCGCTGCGGATCGTTCCAGAGATTGGGGTCCTCGGCCTGCCGGTTCAGTTCGGCAAGCCGCGCGCGCGCCTTGTCGGGGTCAAAGATGCCTCCTCAGCAGCACCAGTGACTGCTTGATTTCGGCGACAACAGCTTCGGTTTCGGAGCGCATATCGGGGATCAGATATCAGGGATCAGATGTCAGGTATCGGGTATCAGGTGTCAAGGCGGCGCTTCTGATGCCTGATCCCTGATCACTGATCCCTGGTCAGTACAACCCCCCTGTCCCGGTGCGCACAACGCTGCCGCCGTCCGGCGCGCCGGCCGTCGGCACGCCGTTGGCGTCCGCACCGATCACCGAATAAGAATCGGGTGGCGCGGTGCCCGGTTTGAAGGCTTCCAGGATCACTTTGATGTCGCCCGGGCCGGCGCGCATTCCCGACTTCGCCTCGACCCGGATCAGCTTGATCCCGGGCGGCACGCTGAACGGAATCGGCGGCTTGTCCGCAAGCGTCACTTTCAGGAAATCCTTGACGATCGGCGCGGCGAGATGGCCGCCGGTGGCGAGCCGGCCAATATGGCGCGGCTTGTCGAAACCCATATAGACACCGCAGACGATGTCGGGCGAATAACCGATAAACCAGACATCCTTCTCGTCGTTGGTGGTGCCGGTTTTGCCTGCAATCGGTTTGCCGACGTCGCGCACGACGGTGGCCGTGCCGCGCTGCACGACGCCTTCCATCA
>JBQCCX010000438.1:0-3565 GCA_051961815.1 Xanthobacteraceae bacterium | reverse complement strand
ACACCGAGTCTTTCGCACCGCTCGAACCGCGAGCCGACGGCTTCCGCAACTATCTTGGCGGCAAGCGCCAGGTCATGCTGCCCGAGGAAGCCCTGGTGGATCGCGCGCAATTGCTCAGACTGACCGGGCCCGAGATGACGGTTCTGGTCGGCGGCCTGCGCGTTCTCGGCGCCAATGCCGGGCAGTCCAAGCACGGCGTCTTCACCAAACGGCCGGAGACCCTGACCAACGATTTCTTCGTCAACCTCCTCGACATGGGTACGGAATGGCAGCCGGCCGGCACCGACGGCGTCTATGAAGGTCGCGACCGCAAGAGCAAGGAAGCGAAGTGGAGCGGCACCCGCGTCGACCTGATCTTCGGTTCGCACTCCCAACTGCGCGCCTTCGCGGAAGTTTATGCCTGCGCCGACGCGAAGGAGAAGTTTGTGAAGGACTTCGTGGCGGCGTGGTCGAAGGTGATGAACCTCGACCGATTTGAGCTGGCCTGATCGTCAAGCGAAAATTTTCGGGCACCGCCGCATCCCGGCGGTGCCCGCTTCTCGAACGGCAGAACTGAAATCCGGGCGCGCTATTCTTTGGAGGCTTGTTTGCTGCTCGCCTTTGGCGTTGACGCCGGCTTCTTCTTGGCAGTTTCGGTGGGAGCGGGCGCGGTCTGCGAGCGTTCCACTTCCACGAGCGCGCCACGCTGGAAATGATAAATGCCGGCGCGAGGACCGCCGTTGAACGTCAGGACCGCGGTACGCTCGCCATTGGGAGTGTTACCGATCTGGACGGCGCTGGGCGCACCGGCTCGAAACACCACGTCGCACTCGCTCATGCCAAGCGCGACCCCGCCACCGAGCAAGGAATTGCTTTCTGTCGCGGGCGGCGCATTGCCGGGTTGGTTCGCCGCAGCCGTGGCCGGCGCCTGCGGCGTGGCCGGCGGCGGACACGAACCGTTCGCCGCAACCAGATCGTTGCCGGAAATCGGCCGGCTGCGATCCTTGCTTTCCTGAAGCTCCGAGAACGTATATCCGCCCTTGCGGCTGACAAATTCGAACGGCTTCGAGAACCAGGCGTCCTTGTTCTCGTAATCGACATTAGCGCAGCCGGCGAGCGCAACGGCAAAGGCCAGCGCTCCGGCAACGCCAATCTCGTGAGCCCGAAACTGCACGACGGTCCCCCTGCAGCCCCAATAACCGGCACAATGCGCCGGTTTGTGTTGCCAGCATGGCAACGGCCTATTTTAGCGAGACGGCGCGATTTCGGCGAGGGGCGCCGGCAAATTGTCAACCGCCGAGCGGGCGGCAGCCAAAAAGTCATCAAAATACAAAGGCTTATAAATCGGCAGCCTTGTGACGGCGGTCACAGATTTGCGCGCCTGCCGGGGCAAAACTCGGCTGGGAATTTGCGGCCACCTCCGGCGATCAACCTCTCTCGGTTGCCTTCGCCGGCCTTGGCGCGACTCCGCCGCAAGTGTTGAGGGTTTTTCATGCAACTACAATTCGTCGGATGCGGCGACGCGTTCGGCTCAGGCGGACGGTTCAATACCTCCTTTCATCTTGTCGGGCGGAACATCAATGCGCTGATCGATTGCGGCGCCACCTCGCTCGTTTCCATGAACAAGCTGGCGATCGGCCGCAACGACATCGATACCATTCTGTTCACGCATTTTCACGCCGACCACTTCGGTGGTTTGCCGTTCTTCATTCTCGAAGCCAATTACGTGCTCAAACGTCAGCGCGGTCTGACCATCGCCGGCCCGCCAGGCCTGAAAACGCGCTACGGAGCGCTGATGGAAAATGCCTTCCCTGGCACGCAAGCGACGGAGTGGTCGTTCCCGGTCACGCTTCGCGAATTCGAAATCGGCAAACGCAACGACGTCGGCGCATTGCGCGTCACGCCGTTTCACGTCGTGCACGACGAACGCGCCGGCCCGTGTCTGGGCTTGCGCATTGAAGCGGAAGGCAAGGTCGTCGCCTATTCCGGCGATTCGCAGTGGACGGATTCGTTGATCGATGTCGGGCGCAACGCCGATCTCTTTATCTGTGAGGCCTATACGCGCGACAAACCGATCGCCACCCACATGGCGCTCAGTCTATTGGAAAAGCACCTGGATCAGATCCGGCCGAAGCGGCTGATCCTCACGCATATGAGCAACGACATGCTCGCCCGCCGCGGCGAGCTAAAATACGAGACCGCCGAAGACGGCATGATGGTCGAGATTTAGCGCGGAGCGCTCTTTTCCCGCTCATTCCCGCGCAAGCGGGAATCCCGTTCTTTCGAAAATAGCGTGGGTCCCCGCTTTCGCGGGGACGAGCGGAGGAGCGCCCAGCTCCGCTGGAGCGATCCTTAGACGAACCGCACCGCGTAGATCGGCGGGAGATGAGCGTTAAGCAGCGCCCAGCTTCGCCCGCCGTCGTCACTGGTCCATAGCGCGCCAGTCGTCGAACCCATCGCCAGCCGTTCACCGCTCCCGTCCACCTCCAGGCCATGGCGGTAGATCAGGTCGTAAGCGTCGCGCTGCGGCAATCCGTGGCGCATGATTTCCCAATTCTGCCCGCCATCGTCGGTTCGCGTGACGCACAGCGCGCCGTCGCGCGGCATGCGAATTTCGTCCTTGATCGCCGGAACGAACCAGGCGGTCTGCGCGGCCTTTGGATGCGCCGCCACCGCAAACCCGAAATCGTCCGTCGGCGGCGACAGCCGTGTCCAGTGCGCGCCGGCATCGGCCGAACGATAGATGCCGGCGTGGTGCTGCATCCACATCACGTCCGGCGCGGACGCACAGCGCACCACCCGATGCGGATCCTGGATCGCGCTGTCTTCGGCCTGCTCCGGCGGCACATAGGGCGCGAACAGTCCTTTGCCGAGCACCGACCATGTCTCGCCGGCATCGCCGGTTTCCCAGACGCCGCCGCAGGAAATCGCCAGAAAGACGCGATCGTCGTTGCGCGGATCGGGACAGATGCTGTGGATACCGGCCGCATCATAACCACCGCCGAACCAGCGCTTGCGCTCCGGCACGTTCCACAACGATGAGACGAGCTCCCAGCTTTCACCGCGGTCATCGGAGCGAAACAAGCCGGCCGGGATGGCGCCGATCCACAAGCGGTCGGGGTGCCCGGGTCCGCCGGTTTCCATGGTCCAGACCTGAAACAAGGACGGTGCATCGGCGGCATCGGCGGGAAATGCCGGGCCGGCAAGCTCCGGCCAGGTCCGTCCGCCGTCATCGGAGCGATGCAGCTTGGGGCCGAAATGACCGTGCTTGACCGCCGCGTAAATCGCGCCATTGGCTCGCAGCACGTTGGTCACCGCCACGCCTGGAAAGCCGATCAGCACCGAGGTCCAGCCTGAATTCTTTCGCTCCAGCGCGAACAGCCCTTTGCGCGTCGCTATCAGCAGATGATCGCTCATCGTTCCCCGCTACGCTTCGAAGTCAGCCGCCCGATAATGCCTGCATGACGTAAAGCTTGCTGTCGGGGCTGATTGGCTTGGCCAGCGCGCCCTGCCGCGCCAGGCGCTCGCCATCGGCAAAGATGCAGACGTGTTTGCGCAAATCCCCCCGATCGTCGAGCACATAGCC
>JBQCCX010000437.1:0-2163 GCA_051961815.1 Xanthobacteraceae bacterium | reverse complement strand
GCATCGTGCGCGATGCCGCCGTTCACGAGGCGATCTGCAACGATATCGCCCAGGTGCTGAAAGATTTGGGTTGGCGCGTCGGCGGCCAAATGGCTTCGCCCATTCGCGGCGGCGATGGCAATCGCGAATTCTTTATCGAGGCCCAGCGTGGCTGAGCGAATTCTGATCGACCGGCTCGGCCAGCATGGCGACGGAATAGTCGAGGGCTCCGACGGCCCGATTTACGTTCCAGGCGCCCTGCCGGGCGAAATCGTCGAGGTCGATACCATGCCCGGCCATCCGGACCGCCGGCGCCTTGTGAATGTGCAGCAATCGAGTGCACAGCGAATTGAACCGATCTGCCGGCACTTTGGCGTTTGCGGTGGCTGCGCGATACAGCATTTAGCCGAGGAGTCCTACCGCAACTGGAAGCGCGATTTGGTGGTCACCGCGCTCAGCCAAGCCGGCGTCGATGCACCGGTCGCCTCGCTTATCGACGCCCACGGCGAAGGACGCCGCCGCGCGGTCTTTCACGCTCGCCGCGGCACCCATGATGTCCTGCAAGTCGGATTTTCCGCCGCGCGTGCGCACCACATCGTGCCGATCGATCGCTGCCCAATCCTGTCGCCGAGCCTGAACGGCGCTCTCAAAGCTGCTTGGGCTATCGCCGAAACGCTGGATGCCTCGCGCAAGCCGCTCGACATTCAGTTCACGGCAACCGATCAAGGTCTCGATGTCGATATCCGCGGTTCGGGCGCGCTGACCGCGCCGTCAATGGCGGCGCTTGCCGGCGTGGCTCAGCGCTTCGATTTCGCGCGCCTCACCCGTCATAGCGAGCTGATTGCGCAAATGCGAACGCCCACGTTGCGGATCGGCAGCGCAACCGTGCCGCTGCCGCCGGGCGCGTTTTTGCAGGCAACGGCTCATGGCGAGGCCACCCTGTCGCGGCTCGTGCTCGATTGCGCTAGCGGAGCCGACCAGATCGCTGACCTGTTCGCCGGGGTCGGGACCTTTGCATTGCGGCTCGCGGCGCAAGCGCGCGTGGCCGCATTCGATGAAGATGAATCCGCAATCCGCGCGCTGTCGCGCGGCGCAAGCGGCGCCGCCGGTCTCAAACCGGTCGAGGCCGAGCGGCGCGATCTGTTCAAGACGCCATTAAACGCTGCCGAGCTCAATCGCTTCGATGCGGTGGTTTTCGATCCGCCCCGTCAGGGGGCTTTCCTGCAGTCACGCGAGATCGCCGCCAGCCACATTGCGGCCGTTGTCGCGGTATCGTGCAATCCAGGCACGTTCGCGCGCGATATCCGTCAGCTCATCGACGGCGGCTATCGGCTGCTCTCGGTCATTCCCGTCGACCAATTCCGCTATTCGACACATGTCGAGATCGTCGCGCATCTGCAGAGGTAGCCGCCGCCTTATTTTTCGTGATATGGCAAGCGCCATTCAATTCGTCTCGTCACCCAGAGGATCTGAAAATGACTAGCGTTCTTTTCTCGCCCATCACGCTGCGCGGGCTCACGCTCCCCAACCGCGTCGTGGTGTCGCCGATGTGCCAATACAATTCCAACAACGGCTCGGCCAACGATTGGCATCTCATGCATCTCGGCGGCTTTTCGCTCGGATGCGCGGGCCTGGTGATGTGCGAGATGACCAATGTCAATCCGCAGGGCCGGATTTCACCGAAATGCGCCGGCATGTGGTCCGACGACAATGAGGCGGCGCTCAAGCGCGTGCATGACTTTTGCCGGACTTACGGCGTCGCCAAGCTCGGCGTGCAGCTTGCCCATGCCGGACGCAAGGGGCCGACCACGCCGCCGGCGGCAGGCGGCAAGCCGATCCTGAGCGAGGCCGAAGGCGGTTGGACTCCGGAGGCGCCGTCCGCCATTGCCTACGACACGGGCTGGCCGGTGCCGCACGCGATGACCAAAGACGACATCAGGCGCTGCGTCGGAGAATTCGCCGCCGCGGCCAAACGCGTCGATCGCATCGGTTACGACGTGATCGAGCTGCACGGCGGCCACGGCTATCTCTTGCACCAATTCATGTCGCCGATTTCAAACCAGCGCACGGATGAATATGGCGGCTCGACCGAGAACCGCATCCGCTTCCCGATCGAAGTCTTCGAAGCGGTCCGCAAGGTATTTCCCGAGCAAAAGCCGGTCGGAATGCGCGTCTCGGCGCGTA
>JBQCCX010000436.1:0-3220 GCA_051961815.1 Xanthobacteraceae bacterium | reverse complement strand
GAAGCGCTCAAACAGGCGCTCGAAGCGCTGACCCGCAGCGCCGCCGGCGGCAACGGCAATCTGTTGGCGCTGGCGATCGACGCGGCGCGCGCCAAGGCGACCGTGGGCGAGATTTCACTGGCGCTGGAGAAAGCGTTCGGGCGTCACCAGGCCGAGATCAAGGCGATTTCCGGCGTCTACGGACGGGAGGTCGGCATGTCCGACGCAAAAATGGCGGATGCCGTCGAACGGGTACGCAAACTCGTCGCCGAATTTGAAGACAATGAAGGCCGACGTCCGCGCATACTGGTCGCCAAGATCGGCCAGGACGGCCACGATCGCGGGCAGAAAGTGATTGCTACGGCTTTTGCCGATCTCGGCTTTGACGTCGATGTCGGGGCGTTGTTCGCCACCCCGATCGAGGCGGCGCGCCAGGCGGTCGAGAACGACGTGCACATCGTGGGCGTATCATCGCTTGCGGCCGCGCACCTTACCTTGGTGCCCGAGCTTAAGGCTGAACTGGAGAAACTCGGCCGCGGCGACATCATGATCGTCGTCGGCGGCGTGGTGCCGCCGCAGGATCATGCGGCACTAAAAGCCGCCGGCGCCGAAGCGATCTTTCCCCCCGGCACGGTGATTGCGCAAGCGGCCGAGAGCCTGCTCTCGACGCTTAATCGCCGGCTCGGACACTCCAAGGCGGCGGCGGAATAAAGCTAATCAAGCGGAGCAGCGCGCAACCGGTTTTTCACTCTGCCGCGGCGTGCTGCGCATTGCCGTCCGTCTCCGCGACCGGCGCCCCAGGCGCCGCCGGCGGCGGCACGGGGGGCGGCGCGTGGCCCAACGACCTGACGAAGGCGCGGAATTTCGGGTTGGCGTTGAGCGCGTCGCGGCCGGCGGTGACCAGCATGTCGATCTGGTCGGGCGGCAGCTGAAAGCGTGTCTCGACCCGATTGAGCGCGGCGGCGCGATCCGAACCGAGCGCGTCGAACGATATTTTGCTGATGTAAAATTCAAGGTCGCGGCAATTCCAGTTCGGGGGCGCGCCGAAACGATGGCGGTCCGCTTCGGAAAGCCCGCAGCGCCAGCTCACCAGCGTCTTGCGCCAGTCGCCCATGGTGGCGTCAAAGGCCGAATAGCTGCCGATCGCGCCGGATTCGGTGGCGGTATCCGAGGTCGCCATGATGAGATCGACGCCCTTGGGCCCGGGCACGGTTTGCGCCCATTGTCCCGACGGCGCGCGGCCGGAATCGACGACCAGGAACAACAACCGGCGCAGCTTGACCGCCTGCTGCGGCGCCAGTGGACCAAACGGCGTATTGGCGGCAAGTCGCGCCACGGTGAAACCGGCGAGCCCATAATTGTCGACGAGCCCACCGTCGAGCAGCTTGATGTAATTGATCGCACCAGAGCGATAGCGCTCCAGGGCGTCGGCGTAGGATTTGATCAATGGCGGCGCATTCGGATCGCTGCGCACGCGCGCGACCCAGCCCGGCAGCTGCGTCGAACAACCGCCGTGATAGTTCTCAATGACGATCGGCGCGAACACCACCGGGACGGCGGCGGAAGCCGCGACCGCAAGCGAGACCGGGTAGCTGGAAAGATCACTGCACAGCGCGCTGAAAGTCACCGGCGCGAAAATGAAGGCAGTGCGATCGTAGATGTCGGCGGCATTGATCCACACCCGCGGACGCTGCCGCCGCAACAGGTCTCTGAAAGTGGCCTGGCCATAAAGATGGGCGTCGAGCCAGACCGGGAATTTGGTCGTGTCATTGACACCGCCGTTGAGCCCGCGGGCGATATTGCCGAGGCTCAGATCGGTCTGCAGCGACTCTTCGGCATTGACCAGGAGAAATCGCTGGCGGAAATCGGCGATCGCCGCGCGCCCTTTCAGTCCATAATAGGCTGCGAGAATCGAACCGCCGGACACGCCGGAGAGAAAATCAAGCCGGTCGAGCAACGACGTCGCGCCGGCGTGCGTCGGCACCCGCGTCTGATCGAAACCTTCCAGCACGCCATAAGAAAAAGCGGCGGCGCGCATGCCGCCGCCGGAAAACGACAGCGCGACGACCATGTCGTCGTAATTGGTCTCGACGCCTGCGAGCTCGGTTTCAAGCTCGCGAGCGTTGGCCGTCAGGCGCTGGTTGATCGGATCGTTCTGGATCGCGGAGGCGCACGCGCTCACCAGGGCTGCGCTCGCAATGACGCGCCCCGCGCGGATCGCACCCTGCCACCACGCCCCAAACATTTACAAAAGGTTAGTCGTTGCCCCTCCTGGCCCGCAAGCAAAGCTAACGGGCCTCAAAAGTAAGACTTCTTTAAGGTTAATGTGAATGCCTCTCACGCTCCCATCCACAACAGGCCCACCAGAACGCGCCCGATCGCCGGATTTGCCCGCGCTCTGATGACCGCATTTGCACAACAGGGATTCGCGTCGGAGATTCAATCGCTTACGCGGAAAGGCTGGACGGGTTTGCGCGAAAGTGCCGGGATTTACGCGCTATTTCACTCAGAATCGCGGCGAAATCCCCATCATTACGCGACCAAAGCAGCACCGCGCCCACGCGGCCTTCGTCGGATGAGCAACCGACCCGCATGTGCTTCTGCGAGCAACGACCGGCGCGAGCGCGACACGATTCGGTGCCGGAAGAGAGTGAAAAGAGGATGGCGCAAGCGGCACTCTTTCGGATTCTGCGCGAATCCTCGATACTTCTGCATCCCCTCCCGATTCGTCCCCGTAATCCCCACATTTAGTGGTTCGTTCAGAAATTCGTACTAAAGCTTGACGCGCGTCACCGGCTTGTCTTAGCCTTTGCAAGTTCGGCGCGTGAGTACCGGAGTCCGCCGGGCTCTCCAAAAAGGGGTTTGCGGGACTGCTCCGCGCCGTGTGCGGCGCGCGCGTGGATGCATGTTGCCGAGTGAGGGGGGTGTCCGGCGGTGTCGACCAAACGGCCCGCCGGGCAGGGCTGGGGCGAAGGTTGCGGAAACCTGCGACGGACGACGCAACCGGACGCCGGACCAGCCAGGGAAATTCCGGCGAAGCTGATGCCGGAACGAAGTGGCGTCGGGTGGAAACAAGAGCGGGGTTGGCGCGATGGAATATCCTCCGTCGCGTCGCGGGGAAACAGTCGGTGACCTATATTGCAAGTGTATTGCAAGCGTAGGCCACCGCGACCAAAAGCACCAAGATCAAGGGGCAAAAAAATGCGGATCGAGCGGCGCTACACGAAAGAGGGACAATCAC
>JBQCCX010000435.1:0-10913 GCA_051961815.1 Xanthobacteraceae bacterium | reverse complement strand
CGGTCATGAGCCGCGCACTTGGCGGACCGATGAAGCGAGAAGGCTATGAAGGACCTTTCATTGCCGCAATCATCGCGGCGGCGTCGACCATCGCCGCCCTGGTGCCGCCGAGCATCACCGCCGTTGTCTATGGCGCGGTCGGCAATGTTTCAATCGCGGGCCTGTTCATGGCCGGATTTGCACCGGGCCTGATGATCGGCCTTGGTCTGATGACCTATTGCTATTTCTTCGGGCCCGCCGGCTTCCGCCGCCGGCGCGCGACCATCGGCGCAATCGGGACGGCGGCGTATGAAGCCGCGCTGCCATTGATGATCCCGATCATTTTGCTCGGCGGCATCCTCACGGGCTGGTTTACGCCGACCGAGGCCGGCGTCGTCGCGGTGTGCTGGATTCTGCTGGTGATCATCCCGGCATTGAATCCACGCCACATCTGGCGTCTGCCCTACGACTTTTGTCTGGCCGGGCTGATCTTTTCGTTGCCGCTGATCACAATAGGCGCGGCAAATGCGTTCGGATGGTTGCTCGCCTATCTCCGCGGGGCGATCGTGATCTCCGAAACGATCACGGCTATTTCCGGAAACGACCCGCGCCTCATCATGCTGTTGATGGTGCTGCTATTCACGATCGTCGGCGATTTTATCGAACCGGTGCCGACCATTATCATCTTCATGCCGCTGGTGAACGCGCTCACAGTGGCCGGCAAAATCAATCCTGTGCATATGGGAGTGGTGCTGATCAGCACATTGGCGTTCGGCCTGATCACGCCGCCCTATGGTCTCGTTCTGCTCATGGCGTCCAAGTTTGTCGGGGTAAAATTCTCCCAGGCGTTACGGGCAGCGCTTCCGATCTATGTGGTCTTTTTGATCACCATCGTTCTGATTATTTTCTTCCCCGAAATCGTGCTGTGGCTGCCAAGGCAGGTGCTGCCGCAATCGGTCGGGTGCTTCAAAAATCCGGCCGGCGGCATCATCTGTCCGTGATGCGCCCGGCCTTTTCGGAGCCGGCCGGTCACTAAGTGTTGCGGGCGTGAATCATTTCAGAACCGCGGCGGCGCGCCGGCATAGGCCTGCGCGATTACGTCGCGCAGGTCCGCTCTCGATACCGACCGCGGATGGGCGATCTTGACGGCCGCGACCACCTCGACGGCTTTGTCGATGTCGCTCGCTTTGAGCCCGAGATCCTTCAATCCGGTCGGCAGGCCAAGCCTGACATTGAGGTCGTAGAGCCGGCGCGCGGCAGTCTCGCCGCCGAGCGCCCGTTCGATTCGGCGCATCGCCTCGGGCGCGGCCGACGCGTTAAATCCGACTGCGTAAGGCGTGGCGACTGCATGCGCGCGGGCGTGATCGAGATTGAACCATTGCCGCAGGCGCTGGGCGAGGGCGTGCTCAAGGCCGACCGCGGCGCGGAAATTGGCCGCGAGCCAGGCGCCGTAGAGCACATCCGTCCTGGCCCCGAGATCGCGCGGATTGTCCACAACCCGCGGCAGGCTTGCCCCAAGAAGGCGCACGGCTTCCTCGGCCATCGCCTGCACCACCGGGTTGGTGTCGATCCCGTAGAGACTCTCGACCGCATGCGCCATGGCGTTCATGCCGCTCGCCGCCGAGACCGCCGGCGGCAGATCGAGCGTCAATTCCGGATCGTAAATCGTGGTTGCAGGCAGCGCGGCGACGGCGTCGCCGTCCACACGATTCTCGGCGGCGCCGATATACCAGCGCGCCGCCATTTCCGATCCGGAATAGGTGGTGACGATCGCGATATAGGGCAGGCCGGTGGTCGCCGCGGCGGCCTTGGCGAGCCCGATCGGCGAACCGCCGCCGATGACGACGAAGCCATCGGCCTCGGCGCGTTTGAGCTCGGCGAGGATGCGGTCAAAGGCGTCGCGCGGCATGCTCTGCCCGCCGGTGGCGCAAAAGCCGAGGCACTGTTCCGCGATTGGCGCGATGATCTTTTGGGCGAGGGCGGTGCGCGACGGCGAGCACAGGACGAGAAGCCGCGAAATTTTATGCCGATCGGTTTCGGCCCGCAGCGCCGCGACCGCGCCGGCGCCGAACACGATCCGAACCGGATCGGAGCGATAGGTGAAGTTGGCGATCATGAAAGCTTATTGCATCAATTCGTCGGCGCTGACCAATACGGAGCTTGGAATCGTCAATCCGATTGATTGTGCTACTTTGGCGTTGATCACAAGCTCAAAAATTGTCGGCTGCTCAATCGGCAGCTCGGCGGGGCTTCGGCCTTTTGCAATTTCGTGAACATCGCTTGCAAGCCTGCGGAAGATGGCATCCAAATTCGGTCCATATGACATGAATGCGCCAGCGTCGACGAAATCCCGCGCGTCAAATATGCTCGGCAAGCGGTATTTGGCGGCGAGTTCGGCCACCCTGCGGTCAAACGTCACCACGGTCGGGTTGCGAAAGGCCAGCAGCCCGTTCACTCCGTCGGCGGCGGCGCGCTCGAACAAGCCATCGAGCTCATCCCCGGAATGGACGTTCATGACGTAGATTTCGAGGTTCAGATTCTTCGCCGCTTGCTCGGCTTGGGCGAGCCAAAATGCGGTCGCGCCGCGATCGAGCGTGAGCAGAGCACCGACTTTGCGCAAACTTGGCACCGCCTGCACCAGAAGCGCTAAACGTTTGCCTGTCATTTCTTCAAGAAGCGAATAGACCCCCGTCAGATTGCCGCCGGGCTTCGCCAATGACTGGGCTGCACCCGACTGGATCGGGTCATCGGTCATTCGACCGACGATCGGAATTGAATGAGTGGCTTTTAAGCTTGCATCCACGGCAGGCTGGCTGGTGGCCAATATCACGTCGACGTTTTCCGCCACCAGCTCTTGCGCAAGAGGCATCAGACGTTTCACGTCGCCATCGGCGAATTTTTTTACAATGGTAAATGTCTGACCTTGTTTTTCACCGGCTTGCTCGAGGGCTTCGACAAAGGCCTGCAACTGTCCGGGGGTGTGATTCTTGTCCTGAATTTTCAGCCAGCCGATTCTGAGCGGCTCCTTCGCGCTTTGCCCAGGGGAGGGCGCAATCGCGTAAACGAAACTCGACGCTGCGGCTATTTTGATAAATTTGCGCCTGCTTGCGAGCGATCTCATTCGATCACCTCATCGGCGATGGCCAGTGGTTGGGGGCAATTCAACTCCCGGCGTCTGAGCTGTTAATGCGTCGGGGGAACGAACATGTAACCGACGCCGCGAACGGTGCGAATGGCATTGGGGTGAGCCGGATCTAATTCTATCTTTCGACGCAACCGCGTAATCCGTAAATCGATCGCACGATCGAACGGCTCCATCTCGCGATGCGCAGTGCTTTCGAGCAGCCAGTCGCGTTGCAGCGGTTTGTTGGGGTGTTGCGCGAAAAGCTTCAGGAGATCGAACTCGCTCGCGGTCAGCGTTTCTTCCTGGCCGTTAGCCGGATCGACCAATACGCGCTTGTCGAGATCCAATACCCGGCAACCCATGCGGATGCGCGGGCCAGCAGCTGGCGGCGCTGCGTTTGTCGTGCGCCGCAGGACGCTCTTTACCCGCGCCAGCAATTCGCGAGGCTCAAACGGCTTGGCGATATAGTCGTCTGCACCGATCTCCAGCCCGATCACTCGGTCGACGGTGTCGGAGGCGGCGGTTACCATGATGATGCCGACTCGCGCGCTGTTCTCGCGCAACCACCGTGCGATGGCGAAGCCGTCCTCACCCGGCAAGCCGACATCGAGCAGCACGAGCGCCGGATGATCGCGCGCCACGAGCTTTCGCAAATCGGCGCCTCCGTTTACGCCGCTGACTCGAAAATTTTGACGCGCCAGATAGTCCACCAACAGGTGGCGCTGCGCCGGCTCATCCTCGACGACGATGATGTGTGGGCGGGGCTCCATTGTCTGCGCCTTCAGCCCCCTGGGTGACGCTCGCAAGTGCTAACCACGTCCGCTGCAAGCTAACACGCGCGTCGTAATTTGTCAGCAAAGCCGCTGCGTATTTCTCGGGCACGCGAGCCGCGTCGGTTGCCGGAACGCGGCGGTATTTCGAGGGTCTTGCGCGCCGCCACGATACCAACGATACAAATAAAGCCCCTGGCGACACACGCACGATACGCCGGACTGCCAAAATGTCCGGTCGGCGAAGTGCCAGGGTGGCTTGGCACGAAACAAAAATATGGCAGAGCAAGCCTGGCCTAAGGGTTAGCTGGTTCGGCTGGATGAGGGCCTCGCTTATGCATGGCTGTCTGCTCGTCGAGGGATCGCGCGACTATGGTCCGACGCCATAAACGCCGCGCAAAGGCATCCGCTTCGCGAATCCGGCGGTCAGCGCCGCGAAACATGCCGCGCGGCGCGAAAGCGAGCGGAGCAGCGCTCGCACGCGAGCTGTCCGAAGCGCTGGAGCAGCAGAATGCGACCGCGGAGATTCTCCGCGTGATACGTGGTTCGCCGGCTGACGCGCAGCCGGTGTTCGAGACGATAGTGCGAAGTGCGGTCTCTCTCTGCGGCAGCCTATACGCCAACGTATTCCGTTTTGATGGCGAGCTCCTGCATTTTGTCGCCTCCTACAATGGGGGCGTGCCGAAAAAAAATTGGCGGCATAATTTGGAATTAGTCGGGACGAAGTACCCGATGCGGCCCGACGCCTCTCAAGTGGTCGGAAGAGTCGTGCTCACAAAGTCGGTGGTTCGGGTGGAAGACGCGCTTGTCGATCCGGATTACGACCAACGATTGCGCGGGGCCATTGGCTTTCGGCGACTATTGGGGGTCCCGATGTTGCGCGAAGGAGAACCGCTCGGCGTTATCGTTGCGCTCTGGGCCGAAGCCGGACCGGTCCCGAAAGTCCAGGAAGAACTGCTGAAGACGTTCGCCGACCAAGCCGTCATCGCCATCGAGAACGCGAGGCTGCTCCGTGAACTGCGCGAGCGCACCACTGAGCTCACCGAGTCTTTGGAACAGCAGACGGCGACCTCCGAAGTTTTGCAGGCCATCGCCAGTTCGCCGGGCGAGCTGGAGCCGGTGATCCAGGCCATGCTGGCCAATGCGACGCGGCTCTGCGAGGCAAGCTACGGCGCCATGTGGCTGCGGGAAGGCGATCGCTTCCGCAACGTCGCATTCCATGGACCGCTGCCGGAGGAATATCTGGAGCAATGGCGAAGCGCCACCGTAAGTATCACCGCGCCTCTCGGTCGCGTTGTTCAATCGCGAAAGCCGCTTCAGATCGCCGATCTGCGGCAAGATCAGACCTATCTCGACCGCCATCCGTTGACCGTTGCTGCGGTCCATGTCGCTGACATCCACACCCTGGCCGTCGTACCGATGCTCAAGGGCGATGAGTTCGTCGGCGTAATCTCTATCTACCGCAAGGAGGTTCGTCCGTTTACCGACAAGCAGATCGAGCTCGTTCAGAATTTCGCCAATCAGACCGTCATTGCGATCGAGAAGGCCCGCCTGCTCAAAGAGCTGCGTCAATCGCTGCAGCAGCAGACGGCCACCGCCGAGGTGCTCAAAGTCATCAGCCGCTCGATCTTCGATCTGCGGACGGTGCTGCAGACACTGGTCGAATCGGCCGCACAATTGTGTGACGCCGATCAAGCCAGCATCACGCGGCAGATCGAGGGCAAATTCGTTCGCGCCGAGGCTTACGGCTTCTCTTCAGAGTTCATGGATCACGTCAGGGACGTACCCGTTGAATCGCGGCGCGGGACGATTCATGGGCGGGCATTGCTTGACGGCAAGATCATTCATGTCCCCGATGTGCTTGCCGACCCCGAACACACCTGGGAGCAGGCGCGCAGGCTCGGTGGCTTTCGCACCATGCTCGGCGTGCCGATGTTGCGCGAAGGCGCGCCAATTGGCGTTCTGACATTGATGCGCTCGAAGGTGCGGCCATTCACCGACCAGCAGGTCGAGTTGGCGGCCACGTTTGCCGATCAGGCGGCAATCGCGATCGAGAACGTGCGGCTGTTCGAAACAGAAGCCACCGCCAGAGCGGCCGCCGAGGCCGCGCGCGATGCGGCCGAAACGGCGCGCGCCGAGGCGGCAGCGGCACGCGCCGATGTGGAGCGCACGCGCGACCTGGCTGAACGCGCGCGCGGCGAGGCCGAGGCGGCCAATCAGGCAAAATCGACCTTCCTCGCCACCGTGAGTCACGAAATCCGAACGCCGAGGCACGGCGTGCTCGGCATGATCGAAGTTCTGGAGCGGCAAGGATTAAATCCGCCGCAGCAACGAACCGTGTCGACCATTCGCGATTCTGGAAAGGCGCTATTGCACATCATCGACGACATTCTCGATTTTTCCAAGATCGAGGCCGGCCGCCTTGAGCTGGAGGAGATACCATTCTCCCTCAGTACTCTCGTCGCGACGACACTGGACGCTTTCCGGCCGCAAGCAATTGCAAAAAAATTAAAGCTCGACGTTGAAATCGATGCCGGCTCGCAGGATGCGCTGATCGGCGATCCCACCCGCGTGCGGCAAATCCTGTCCAATCTCCTCAGCAATGCAGTCAAGTTTACCGAACAAGGCGGGGTGCGGGTGCAGGTGAGCACGACACCGCTTGGCGAAGGCAATACCCGCGCCACGCTCGCTGTGGCCGACACCGGGGTCGGATTAAGCGCCGAACAGCGCGCCAGATTGTTCGAACCATTCGTGCAGGCCGACAGCTCGATCACCCGGGAATTCGGCGGGACCGGTCTCGGTCTTTCTATCGTTCGCCGCCTGGCGCAGGTTATGGGCGGCGACGTCGTAGTCGAGAGCGCTCCGGGGGTCGGCTCGCGCTTCATCGTGACGTTGGCGCTTCGCGCGGCGCCTGCCAGTTCGCCCCTGTCTCCGCCAAAGCCAATTACCACAGCGCGGGTCGGCGCCGGCGGGCGCGCGGATGGTCCTCGTGTCCTGGTCGTCGATGATCATCCGGTGAACCGCGAAGTGCTGGTGATGCAATTGAAGCTGCTCGGGATCGCTGCCGACAGCGTCGCCGGCGGTATCGAGGCGTTGGCCGCCTGGGAACGCACCCGTTACGCTGCGGTCCTGCTCGATATCCACATGCCGCGCATGGACGGTTACGAGTTGACTGGCAGGCTGCGCGACGCCGAAGCCGGGCGTCGTGGCGTTCGCACCCCGATCATTGCGGTTACCGCCGACGCCATGAAGGGCGAGGAAGAACGCTGCCTCGAGATCGGCATGGACGCGTATCTCCTAAAACCGGTCAATATCGAGCGGCTGCGCGCGACACTGGAGCGCTGGTTGCCCATTGTGGAGGAGCATGTCGATGCGGGCGAGGGGACCAAATCCGCCAACGCTATCGACCGCGACGTGCTCGCGGCTTGGCTCGGCGACGATCGTGACGCCCTGGACGATCTGTTACGCAAATTCCGCCAAACAGCGATGACGACTGAACGTGAGATCCAGGATGCTTCACGCCAGGGCAACCTGACGATATTGACCGCGGCGGCACACAAGCTCAAAGGCGCGGCGCTTGCGATCGGCGCCGGCGAGGTCGCCGCCGCGGCGGCAGCGCTCGAGCGAGCGAGCAAGGCCGGGGACCGGACACACTGTCGCGACTTGCTCGGCCGGCTCATGGTGCAATTGCGCCGCGCCTTCGCGGAAATCCCGGAATCCAGCCGATCGGCCTGATTGCTCCAGCAAACGCCGGCAGCAAGCGGGTTTCAGCACGAGCGTGAGCCGCGCCGCTTTTCCATAGCGCGCGGCATCAACGGCGGTTTGTGACAGCCGCGCGCGATCCGGATTGGCGGAGCGCCGGCGATACAAACGATACCAAATGGTCATCGCGCGACATCGCCATGATACCGGTGCGGTTTAGGTTGATCAGTGTCACCGGATAGGCGGTGAGCCCAAAAAACCAACGGGAGAATTCAGATGCGTAAGATCAGCATGTTTGCAGCCGCTCTGGTCCTGATTGGCATTGCAACCTGGACCGTTACCACCAACCAGCGCGTTGCCGCGTCGACACCGGTCGGCATCGACCCGCTGCAGATGATGGCGAATGCCAAGGGTTTATCGGCGACCGCGTATGTCGACTACACCTTCGTCTTCAACTGAAGCGCGCCGATCGTCGTTTGCAAATGCGGTAGCGATCCGCCGGCCACAAGGAGGTTCGACATGTTGCAGTCCCTCGCACGTTCGTTCCAAACGGCTAACGCTCAGTCGTGGACGATAAGCCAGAACAACGACGAAACGATCGAAGAGGCCACGCCGCTTGCTCGTGACAGCGTCGATTTCCATGACAGTCTCGCCGCCCTTGCTGTCGTGACCTTCCAGGCCGGCGAGACCGTGATTGCCGGCGGTTCGAAAACCGGCCGGCTGTTGATTCTCAAGAAGGGCGCGGTCGCAATCCTCAAAGAGAACACCGAGATTGCGAGAGTCACAGAGCCTGGCGCGATTTTCGGTGAGCTTTCGCTCCTGCTCGATCAGCCGCACACAGCGGACGTGCGCGCGGTGGAAACCTCGCAGTTATACGTAGCGAACGGGACGACGCTGTTGTCGCGACATCCGAACGCGGTCCGTTACGTTGCTACCGTGTTGGCGCGCCGGCTCGAGGAGGCCAATCGCGCCGTCATTGAACTGAGGAGCCAAATTCAGGCCGGCCAGCCGCACAGCGCCGTTGCCGAGACACTGAGCAAAGTCGAAGGCCTTCTCGCGGTCAGCGGCGCCAACCTTCTTTACGCCGGATACCCGTCCGATCCGTTTGCTTGAGGCGTCGGCGGGCGATCCACGCTCCCGGCAGCAATCACTTCTCATCGTGAGGTTCCGCCATGTTGCACTCTCCTGAACTCTCCCGTCCATTCCACGTGGTTGACTCTGATTGGCCACCACGAGCGAACAGCGCGAGCGCGCCCTTGGAGCGTGGCATCGCCGCCCTTCCGGTCGTGACCTACCGGGCAGGCGAGACGGTCGTCACCGACGGCTCCAGGACCGGTCGGTTCTTGATTCTCAAAAAGGGCGCTGTCGCGATCGCCAAGGAAGACACCGAGATTGCCAGGGTCACCGAACCCGGCGCCGTGTTCGGTGAATTTGCCGTCCTCCTTGATCAACCCAACAAAATGGATGTGCGCGCTCTGGAACCCTCGCAGTTTTACGTCGGCGACGCCGCCGTCCTTCTCGCGCAGAACCCAGTCGCCGTGCATGTTGCAAGGACGTTGGCACGCCAGCTCGACAACGCGAACGATCTGCAAATGAACCGGGCTTTGCCTTGGCTTTCATGAGCCAGCGGGGACTGGTTTTACAGACGAACGGTCACCCGCAGCCTCGAAGCGTAGCGAAGGGAGAAAAAAATGAACAAACAAATGACGCCGGCGGAGATACAGGCCGTCCAGCAAAGCATGGCCAGGCTTCTTCCAGGCTCCGACAAAAGCGGCCTGGCTTCGGTCGAGTCAGGCCCATGGCCGCCGCCGCTGAACATTCCCGCTGCTCTCGCGCCTGGCGTAACGATGAAATAATGCGTACCGCACGCGCCGCGATCCCCCATTGCCAGCCCAGTGAGGCCTGTGCGGAATTAATCCGTGCGCAATTAATCAGAAAGGCTTTGATCTGAATCAATAGGCAAATCGGCTCGCAGCGGTTAGCATTTGAACCATGAACGCGTCGGTTCTGTCGATTTTGATATTTATATTGATGCTGGGCGGCATTTTTCTCGGCGCCGCGGGGCGGCGCACGCTGCCGAAGCATCATCTCAGCAAGGACTCGCAGGACGTCATTCGGCTCGGCGTCGGCCTGATCGCAACCATCGCGGCGCTGGTCCTCGGCCTCCTCATCGCCGCCGCAAAAAGCTCATTCGACACGCAAAGCTCCCAGGTCAAGCAAATCACGGCCGACGTCATCCTGATCGACAATTTGCTGGCACAATATGGTCCGGAAGCTCGCCCGGTGCGCGAAGCGATGCGCGATGCGATCGGTCCGTTTGCCGATCGGCTGTGGCGCGAGAAGGAAGCAAGCACGGCGTCGCGCTTCGAATCCAATGGGGCGGCGGAGAAGGTCTATATCGCGATCCAAAGCTTGTCGCCCCAGAACGAGCTGCAGCGTTCGCTCCAGTCGCGCGCCGCGCAGATCAGCACCGACTTGGCGCAAACACGGCTTTTGCTGTTTGTCGAATCCGACAATCTGATTCCAGCGCCGTTTATCGCCATTCTGGCGTTCTGGCTGGTGATCATATTCGCAAGTTTCAGCCTGTTCTCGCCGCTTAATACCACGGTGCTTATTTGCCTTTCGTTGTTTGCGTTATCGGCATCGTGCGCTATTTTTCTGATCCTGGAACTCAGCCGGCCGTTTACCGGTCTGATGATGGTCTCGAGCGCGCCACTGCGACAAGCGCTCGGACCCATCTGAATCAACCCGAGAAGACGTCGCGTAATTTTTCGGTCTTGCCGCAGCAATGCAGCGAGCGTGGCACTTGCGTTTCGGGCCGTGCGACGGGGGCCCGGCTCGGTCTGTGCTATGTCTTCTGTCGCTTGAGTGAAGGAGACGTCATGCGCGCTCTGGTCCTGCTCTGCGTCCTGCTGCTGCCAGGTCTCGTGTCAGGTCTTGCGTCAGATCTCGTGCCAGCTCGCGCGCGGGCCGATGAGCCGGCGATAACCATCACCGTGGGCAAGGATACGCGCAGTTTCACGCGCGGCGCGCTTTTGGCCCGGCCGGACGCCGCCACGATCCAGGTGGCGCGTGACGTCGCCTATCGCGGGCCGATGACTTATCGCGCCGTCCCTGTCGCATCTCTGCTCGCGGGGATGACGCTTCCGCAGGACAGCGTGATCGAGGCGGTCGCACTCAACGGATTCGTTGCGCAACTGCCGCCTGACCTCCTGCTCAAGACCGATGAGCGCAACGCTGTTGCCTGGCTTGCCATCGAACCGGCAGAGCAGCCCTGGCCGTCCTTTCCGAACAAGGACGAGAGCGCGGGGCCGTTTTATATTGTCTGGACCGGCGCC
>JBQCCX010000434.1:0-4417 GCA_051961815.1 Xanthobacteraceae bacterium | reverse complement strand
CGCAGATCGCGCGCATATTTTTCCAGCTGCGAGCCATTGGTGGTCAGCGTCAGCTCGTCGAGTTGACCCGAGCGCAGGTGGCGCGACAGCGAATCGACAAGTGTCATGATGCCGCGGCGCACCAATGGCTCGCCGCCGGTCAGGCGCAGCTTGCGCACGCCGCGGGTGACGAAGGCGGAGCAGAGGCGATCGAGCTCCTCTAGGCTCAGGATTTCCGACTTGGGCAGGAACGACATGTTTTCCGCCATGCAATAGACGCAGCGGAAATCGCAGCGGTCGGTGACGGAGACGCGCAGATAGGAAATGGCGCGACCGAACGGATCGATGAGCGGCTGCCGGTTGGCGCCAGCGCCGATTTTGCGAGCTTGCAAGGACATTTCCACGCTGTCTTGCATCCGGTTCTGCAGGTTTCCGAACTCGGCGGACATGGCTGTTCAGATAATCAGTGCAGTGTGCCGGATAAAGCCCTGACCGTCCAGGATGTTGGCCGCGGCCTCGGCCCGGCGCTAGGGCGAATTGCCGCCGGGGAGCGGCATAGCGGCGGCCGGGCTTGGCGCCGCTGGCGCTTGCTTCGCCAGGACCGCGATCGCGTGAGGCAGTTCGGCGAACGAATCGATCAGGCGATCGGCGTCGAGCGCCGCTGGCGCCACTTCGCTGTAGCCGAAATCGACCGCGATCACTGGCACATTGGCCGCGCGCGCGGTGCGTATATCGGTGAGCGAATCGCCAATCATGATCGCGCGCTGCACGTCGCCGCCGGCGCGACGGATGGTCAGCCGCAGCATTTGCGGATCCGGTTTTTGAACGCCGAACGTGTCCTGGCCGCAGATCGCCGCAAAATAGCGGCTGAGATTCAAAGCATCGAGCAGGCGCACCGAAAGCCATTCCAGCTTGTTGGTGCAGACCGCGAGCCGGCATCCTTGGTCGGCGAGCCCCGCAAGAACCTCTTCGACGTGCGGGAACGGGCGCGAGCGGTCGGCAATATGCGCACGATAATGATTGATGAAGATCGCAAACAAGCGGTCGAGCTCGGCCTTAGTTACGCTTCGGCCTTCGGCGGCGAGTGCTCGCTCGATCATGCGGCGGGAGCCGCCGCCGATCATCCGCCGCCCATCGTCGTAAGCGACCGGCGGCAGGCCTTCGCCGGCCAGCACCAGATTGAGCGTCGAAATCAGGTCGGGAGCGGAGTCGACCAGCGTGCCGTCGAGATCGAAAACAATGGTGCGCATGATTGCGTATTGATAGCAGTATTCGCGGCCGGTTCGCGAGCAAACGACCTTCACGGCAGCGCCGCGGCCGCGCAAATGGTAGTTTTGACCCTAGGATCGCCGCCGCAAGCCGGTTACACAGCCTGTCATGAATGCCGATTCCTACAAAAGGGCCGCCGCTGCCCGGGCCATCGATTTCGTGCGTCCCGGCATGCGACTCGGGCTCGGCACCGGCTCGACAGCCCAGCATTTTGTCGAGCTTTTGGCCGAACGGGTCCGGGCCGGACTTAAGGTGATTGCGGTGCCGACCTCCGAAGCGACGCGGGCGCAAGCCGCGCGATTGGGGATTGCGCTCGCCACGCTCGACGAGCACCCCGAACTGGACCTGACTGTGGACGGCGCCGATGAGATCGGCCCGGATCTGACCTTGATCAAGGGTGGCGGCGGCGCGCTGTTGCGCGAAAAGATCGTCGCCGCCGCGTCGGCGCGCATGATCGTCATTGCCGACGACAGCAAATATGTCGATGTGCTCGGGCGCTTTCCGCTGCCGATCGAGATCACGCCGTTCGGCGCCGTAGCCACAAGCCGGGCGGTCGAAGCCGCGGCGGCGCGCGCCGGCAGCGCCGGACCGGCGCCGTTGCGGCGCGATCGCAATGGCCACGCTTTCGTCACGGATGGCGGGCACTGGCTCCTCGATGCGCAGTTGGGCCGCATCGGCGATCCGCCGGCGCTGGCAAGAAGTCTCGCCGCGGTACCGGGGGTGATGGAGCACGGCTTGTTCATCGGCTTGGCGCAAACTGCTATCTTGGCCGGTTCAAAGGGCGTGCGCCTCCTCGGGCGGCCCTGAGCGCAAAGCACGAAAGGAAAGTGCATCCATGATCGTCCGTTCTTATAATCATCACGGCTTTGCGCCCGGGCTCGGCATCCGCGGTGTCGGGCATTACGCAATGGCGGCCCTGATCGCCCTAGCGCTATTTGGGCCCGCCGGGCGGGCCGCCGCGCAAGGCGCAGCGCCGAATGCGGCACACCAGCCGTCGCAGGCCGCCGTTCTCCTTGCCAAGCAAATTCTCGAACTCAAACACGCCGACAGCATCTTTGAACCGATCGTTCGCGGCGTGGTGGTCAAGACTCGCGACTTTTTCATGCAGACAAACTTTATGTGGGGCAAGGATCTGAATGAAATCGCCGATAGTTTGATAAAGCAGTACAGCGCCCGAGCCGGTGAACTATTGAATGACGCGGCCCGCATTTATGCGAGCCATTTCACCGAAGCGGAGCTGAAACAGCTTTTGGCGTTCTACCAGTCCCCGCTCGGCCAGAAGGTTATCAACGAAGAACCTAAGGCCGCCGACGAAAGCATGGCATTTGCCGGCAGCTGGGCCGACAAGCTTTCCGAGGAGATCATCGCCAAAATGCGCGCCGAGATGAAGAAGCGCGGACACGATATGTGACGATGATATGGCCGAGCCTGACGTCGATCTTTTCGTGATCGGAGGCGGATCGGGCGGCGTTCGCGCCGCCCGCGTTGCCGCCGAGCACGGAGCGCGCGTCATGCTCGCCGAGGAATACCGGCTCGGCGGCACCTGTGTGATCCGTGGCTGCGTACCCAAGAAGCTGTTGGTCTACGCCTCGCGTTTTCATGCCGAATTCGAAGATGCCGCCGGGTTTGGCTGGACGCTGCCAAGCGCATCGTTCGACTGGACTACGCTCATCGCCAACAAGGACCGCGAGATCGCCCGGCTGGAAGCCGCTTACGGCGGCACCTTGGCCAAAGCGGGCGTCAAGGTCGTCAAAACTCGCGCCGCGCTCCTCGACGCGCACACGATTGCTCTGGCCGATGGCACCAGCGTGCGCGCGCGCTATGTTCTGATCGCCACCGGCGGAACGCCAAGCTACGGCGATCCCATCTCGGGTCTCGAGCATGTCATCTCCTCGAACGAGGCGTTCCATCTGCGGACCTTTCCGCGCCGCGTGCTGATTCAGGGCGGCGGCTATATCGCCGTCGAATTCGCCGGAATCTTCGCGGGGCTCGGCTCGCATGTGACGCTGGTTTATCGGGGCGAAAACATCTTGCGCGGCTTCGACGATGAAGTTCGCCAACATGTGCGCGTCGAAATGGAAGCTCACGGCATTCGCGTGCTTACCGGCTGCAAAGTCGTCGGTGTCGAGGACGCCGACGGCTACTTCTCAGTGCGGCTGTCGAGCGGAAACCAGATATCCGCCGATCAGGTGATGTTCGCGGTGGGAAGGCAACCGAACTCGGCCAAGATCGGTCTGAAGGAAGCCGGCGTCGAGATCGCCAGGAACGGTGCGATTGCGGTCGACGAATATTCGCGCACGAGCGCGGCCAACATCTACGCGGTCGGCGACGTCACCAACCGCATCAATCTCACGCCGGTAGCTATTCGCGAAGGCCATGCCTTTGCTGATACCGTGTTTGGCGGCAAGCCGACGGCAGTCGATCACGCCAATGTGCCGACCGCCGTGTTCTCGGATCCGGAAATTGGCGCCGTCGGGCTGACCGAGGCGCAAGCGCGCGAGCGGTTGGCGCAGACCGACATCTACAAGGCCATGTTCAAGCCGCTCAAAGCGACCTTGTCGGGACGCGACACCAGCGTCTTGATGAAGCTTGTGGTCGACGGCCTTTCCGATCGCGTCGTCGGCTGTCATGTCGTCGGCGAAGGCGCCGCCGAAATCGCCCAGATTGCCGCGATCGCCGTCAAGATGGGCGCCAAGAAAGCCGACTTCGACGCCACCATGGCGCTGCATCCGACCGCCGCGGAAGAGCTGGTCACGATGCGCAAGCGCTCGGCGAGCTATGCGCGCGTGGCGGCCGAATAGTTAAGAAACGGGCAATAACACGCCACTGTCGCAGCCAGGCATGCCCGTGTATAACGGCGCCGGTCACGGTCGCGGCGGCCTGACCCGAGCCGGCAAATGAGAAGCTGACAGGGCGGACCGCGATTTCCCGGGTCCGCTGCCGCTGCAGCGATGCGGAGACGGTTACTATGTCAAGTCGGTTGAATGCAGTGCGGTGGAGCCCGGATGCTTGGCGGGCAAAGCCGGCCGTGCAGATGCCGGATTATCCCGACGCCAAAGCGCTCGCCGATGTCGAAGCGCAGCTGGCGACGTTTCCGCCGCTGGTCTTTGCCGGCGAAGCGCGCAGCCTCAAGCAGGCGCTGGCGCAGGTCGCGACCGGCGACGCTTTC
>JBQCCX010000433.1:0-6964 GCA_051961815.1 Xanthobacteraceae bacterium | reverse complement strand
TCGCTCAGCGTGAAATAACCGAAATCCATCGCCTCCTCCCGTGCTTGCGGCCGGCGCCTGCCCGCATTTGGCAAGCGAGCCTAGCGGATCGCCGGACGAGGTCAATTGAGGGAACCGCGCCGGTACCGAACCGTTGACCGCAGAGACACAAGCCCGATCAAACCCCGATCAAACAATGTCACGTAACGCGCGCAATTTGAAAGAATCCACTGTCGTCATTACCGGCGCTTCCGCGGGTATCGGCCGCGCCATCGCGCTGCGCTTCGCCCGCGCCGGCGCCAATCTGGCCCTGATCGCCCGCGATCCCGCAGCGCTCGAGGACGTCAAGCGTGAGGCGGAAAAGCTCGGCGCCACCGCGATGGTGGTTCCCGCGGATGTCGCCGACGCCAACGCCGTGTTCGAAGCCGCCGCAGCGATCGTCGCCGAGCGCGGCGGCATCGATATCTGGATCAATGACGCGATGGTGACTGTGTTCGCGCCGGTTTGGGAGATCGCGCCGCACGAATTTCGCCGCGTCACCGAGGTGACCTATCTCGGCATGGTGCACGGGACGATGGCGGCGCTCCGCCACATGCGTCCACGCAACCGCGGCACCATCGTTCAGGTCGGCTCGGCTTTGGCCTATCGCGGCATTCCGCTGCAAGCCGCCTATTGTGGCGCCAAGCACGCGCTGCGCGGATTCACCGATTCGCTGCGCACCGAGCTTGAGCACAATAACAGCGCGATCGCCGTCACCATGGTCGAACTGCCGGCGGTGAATACGCCGCAATTCGACTGGGCGCGCACCCGCATGCCGCGCCGGCCGCGTCCGGTGCCGCCGGTGGTGCAGCCGGAAGCGGTCGCCGAGAGGATCTTCCGCGCCGCGCTTAATCCCGGGCGCGAATATTGGCTCGGCGCGAGTACGCTCAAGGCGATCCTCGGCAATACGCTGCTGCCCGCCTTTCTTGATCGCTATCTGGCGAAAAACGCCTACCAGGCGCAGGAGACTGCGACCACGGTCTCCCCGGCGCGCAAAGACAATCTGATGGCGCCGGTAAGCGAACTGCATCGCACCCATGGCAGCTTCGACGCCGAAGCGGCGGACCGGGTCATGGCCATATCGGGCCCGGCCGCGCGGCTCATTCCCGTGCTCGCAACGGCGCTGACCGGAATCGCGATCGGCTTTGTCGCGCGCGGATTATCGCGGCGATACACGCGGTGATTCTGGTCATGCCCGGCCTTGTGCCGGGCATGGCCGGGAGAGGCCCGCGGCCATGACGGACAGTGTCGTTCGGACAATCAGCGGCTACCCGCGCCTACTCAGCCGCGACGTCGTGCGCGACCTGCTCGCTCGGCGCATGCCGCTTGTGTTTGTTTTGTTCGGTCAAATGATGCGCAGTGTTGACCAGCGCAACATGGGACAGCGCCTGCGGAAAATTGCCGATCAGCCGTTTGGCCTTCACGTCGTACTCTTCCGCCAACAGTCCGACGTCGTTGCGGAGCGACAACAGCCGCTCGAACAGGCGAACCGCCTCCTCGCGCCGCCCGAGCAAAATCAGATTATCGGCAAGCCAGAACGAGCACGGCAGAAACACGCCCTCGCCGGGCGGCAGACCATCGATGCCGGCTTCGCTCTCATAGCGCTGCACCAGCCCATCGATCACGAGTTCACGCTCGATGGCTTCGACCGTGGACTTCACCCGTGGATCGTCCGGCGGCAGAAACCCGACCAGCGGAATAAGCAGCGCGCTGGCGTCGAGGTGCTTTGCACCGTAGCTCTGCACGAAGGCGCGGAGTGAAGGATCGAAGCCGAAGCGGCAGACGTCGTCATGTATGCTACGACGCAGCTTGCGCAAGCGCTCGATCGGCCCTTCCATCTTGAATTGCTCGACGGTCTTGATCGCGCGGTCGAACGCCACCCAGGCCATGACTTTCGAATTGGTGAAGCGCTGGCGATCGCCGCGCACTTCCCAGATGCCGTGATCGGGCTCCTGCCAGGCATTTTCCAGATGATCGAGCAGCGCGCGTTGCAGATGCCAGCCTTCGGCGCTGGGGCCGAGCTTGCCGTGACGGCCGTGATGCAGTGCGTCCATCACCTCGCCATAGACGTCGATCTGTACCTGTTGAGCTGCGGCATTGCCGACGCGCACCGGCTTGGCGCCCTGATAGCCGCCAAGCCACGACACTTCCCACTCCGGGAGCCGGCGCTCGCAGGTGACGGCATACATGATCTGCACGCGGTCGGGCGCGCCGGCAACCGCGCGCAGGAGCCATTCGCGCCAGGCGCGCGCGTCTTCGTAATAGCCGGCATTCATCAGCGCGATCAGCGTGAAGGTGGCGTCACGCAGCCAGCAAAACCGGTAATCCCAATTGCGCTTACCGCCCAACCGTTCCGGCAATGACGTGGTCGCCGCTGCGACCATGCCGCCGGTTGGAAAATGGGTGAGTGCTTTGAGCGTGATCAGCGAGCGCTGCGTCGCTTGCGACCATTGTCCGGATGGCTGTGCCAGGCTCGCCCAGCCGCGCCAGAACGTCTCGGTCTCGTGGAGCGCTTCGGCGGCGTCGATCAATCCAGGCCGCGCCAGAAACGATGGCCCATAGGTCAGAACGAAAGGCACCGTCTCACCCGCGGTGACAGTGAACTCGGCGACCGTGGTGAGGCCTTTGCCGCGCAATTCGACCGGCGTGCGAAACACCACCATGTCCGGCCCGCACACCGCGCGCCACGCGTCCCCTTGCGGATTGGTGACCCATGGCACCAGCGATCCATAATCGAAACGCATGATCAGCTCGGTGCGCATGGCGAGGCGCCCGCGCTTGCCGCAGACCAGCCGAACCACGTCGGAATTCTTGCCCCGCGGCGGCATGAAATCGATCACGGTGGCGGCGCCGTCTTTGGTTTCAATCTCGGTTTCCAGGATCAGCGTCGCATCGCGATAGCGCCGCGACACGCGCGCTGTCGCATCGACCGCGCCAACAAGCCAGCGGCCGTTGTCCCGGGTGCCAAGAAGCGCCGCAAAACACGCGCCGCTGTCGAAGCGCGGCCAACACAGCCAGTCGATCGAACCGTCGCGTCCGACCAGGGCCGCGGTCTGGCAGTCTCCGATCAGGGCATAATCTTCCAGATTCGCTGCCATCGCTCCAAGCACCGCCCAACCGGTCC
Organism: Xanthobacteraceae bacterium; assembly: GCA_051961815.1. Taxonomy (GTDB): domain Bacteria; phylum Pseudomonadota; class Alphaproteobacteria; order Rhizobiales; family Xanthobacteraceae; genus BOG-931. Next base: position 3,822 of record JBQCCX010000433.1, on the reverse strand, counting down.
AGCCGTTCTGTTAGAACGCTGCGGCGGCAGTGCCCGTTCCAGGCGGTGAGACGGGCTCATCGGACAGCCTGCCGATACGCGCCAATGCCCGCTTTTCTTTACGGCGCGGGTGCCATAATTTGCGTAACGGCGTAAGATCAAAAGCATCGAAACATTGGGGGGAAGCGATGGCCGGCGAGGCGGAAGTTCAGGTTTCGCATCTTCTGGACGAGCACGGTGTCGGCGCATTCCAGATCAAGCTGATCCTCTGGTCGATCCTGATCGCCTTTATCGACGGCTACGACATCGGCGCCATCGCGTTTGCCGCCCCGCACCTGATCAGGGAATGGCATGTCGCGCCGAAAGATCTCGGCCTGGTGCTCACCGCGAGCAACTTCGGCGTTCTGTTCGGCTCGCAGATCTTCGGCTGGGTCGGCGATCGCTATGGCCGCAAGACGGCGCTGATCATCTGCAATATTTTGTTCGGCGTGTTCACTTACTGGGCGGCCTATGCGACGAACTTGACCGAATTATTCTGGCTGCGGTCGATCGCCGGGCTCGGCATCGGCGGCGTGATCCCGAATCTCGTGGCGATCAACGCCGAATCGGCACCGCGCAATCGGCGCGCGACATTGGCCATCATCGCGACCGGCATGGTGCCGATCGGCGGCGCGCTCGCCGGGTTCGCGGCCGCCGCGCTGGTACCGCAATACGGTTGGCAGATCCTGTTCTACATCGGTGGCGTTGCCCCAATCGTGTTCGCAATAATCGCGATATTCGCTCTTCCCGAATCGATCAAATACATGACGCTGCACGAGAGACACCGATCAAAGATGGTGGCGCTGCTGGCGGCGATTCGTCCCGACTACAAAGTGCCGCCGAATGCGCGCTTCGTGATCGAGGATGAAAAGCAATTTCCAAGCTCCAATCCGAAATATCTGTTTTACAACGGATTGGAAGTGATCACGCCGCTGACCTGGCTGATCTTCATTCTCAACTTGATGGGATATTTCTTCCTCATCAGCTGGACGCCGACGATGCTGGTGCAGGCGGCCCATGCGTCGCAGACGGTCGCAGCGCTCACCGGTGCGGGGCTGCAGGTCGGCGGCACTGTCGGCGCCTTGGTGCTGTGCTGGTGGCTGCAGCGGCAACGCTTCCTCGCCATCGCGATCCTGTTCGCGATCGCTGTCCCGGTGGTCGGTTCAATCGGCTATGCCGGGTTGTCGTCCACGACAGCCCTGGTGATCGCCGCGTTCTTGGCCGGTGCGGTGGTGCTCGGCATCCAGTCCGGGATCAATGTCGTCGGCGCGATGATCTATCCGACATCGCTGCGCGCCAACGGCTCCGGCTGGCAGCTTGGACTGGGCCGCTTCGGCGGCATCATCGGTCCGCTCGCCGGCACGCTGCTGGTTGCCGCCTTCCCCATCGAACACCTGTATCTATTCGCCGCGGTGCCGTTCGCCTTGGGCGCCGTCGTGACCTTCATCATCCACGTGCTCAATCAGAAGCGGCTGCGCGAACATCCAGAATTGCAGCAGGCGCAGTAGGCACGCTGCACTCCCTCGCAGACGAAGCTGCCGAACTCGACGCCGCGACAGATTTGGCGATGGCGAAAGCGCGTGAGCGGGCCCAACGGATCCTGGTTGATTGAATCGGCTTCGGTCCATGCGATCGGGCTCGCGCTGCACAATTCTGCCGTTTTTTGCTCAGCCCCTCTCGCAAGCCCTTTGATTCACATCAAACTTTCCGGCGCCCGGCCGTGAAATAAATATGATCTCGGTCATGGGGATGTGCGATAAAGCATGTCCGTAAACATGGGGTGGGGTCATGCGCAGAATCATTGGCGCCCTTGGCGTCGTTATCGGGCTTGGCGGTTCGGCTTTGGCCGCCGATCTTCCGCCGTCGCCAGCGCCGCCGCGCGCACCGGCTACATATGTTCCTGCGGTGCTGCCGGTCTACAACTGGGCCGGCGTCTATGTCGGCATCAATGGCGGCTGGGGCTGGGGCAACGTCAAATATACCGCGAACGCGGTCGGCGCGTTTCCGGGCACCACCGGCTCTCTCCACGATAATGGCGGGATCGTCGGCGGCACGCTTGGCGCCAACTTCCAGGCCGGCGCCTTTGTGTTTGGCGTCGAGGGCGATTGGGATTATTCCGGCATCAATACCGGCACCACCGCGAGCATCTGCAACTTCAGCGGCCAATGCCAGACCGGCAACAACTGGCTCGCGACGGTGCGCGGGCGCGCCGGCTACGCCGCCGATCGCGCGCTGTTTTACCTCACCGCCGGAGGCGCCTTCGCCGATGTGCAGACAAACTTCAACGGCGTCACCACCAAGCATACTCAGTCGGGCTGGACTGCCGGAGCGGGATTGGAATGGGCGTTTGCGGATAATTGGACCGCCAAGATCGAATATCTTTACGTCAATCTCGGCAACGGCAGCGTGACCTGCGCGACGACAGCGTGTATAGCCGCGTCAACCCCTCTCGGCGGTCCTCCGGGTCCCGCCATTCCCGTGAGCGTCGGCTTGACGGAAAATCTTTTCCGCGTCGGCGTGAACTACAAGTTCAACTTCTGATTAGCGCCGAAAAAGAGAGCGGGAGCGACTAGACCGTCACTGGCTGGCGGCGTTGCTGCGGGCTGATGCGGAAATGCACCGTCAGCGTCGTCAGCAATTGCTCGACGGTATAGGGCTTGGCTAGAAACGCGGCGTTCTTGACGAAGCGCGCTTTCATGCCGTCGGTCAGGCTGCGCTCGGTGGTGTACAGCACTTTCAGGTTCGGCTCGCGCGCCGCCGCTTCGCGGGCGAGCTCGATGCCGGCGGCGATTTCGTCCTTGAGATCCACATCGGTGAACAGGAGATCGAGCTTGGCCGTTTTGTCCAACAGCGCCAGCGCGCCGGCCGCCGTGCCTGCGGACAAGACCTCATGTCCTTGTTCCTCAAGGTAGGATTCGGCGAGCACCCGGACCTGGTCGTCGCCTTCGACAAGGAGCACTATGGCCATAATAGAGTTCCCCTGAAAACCGCGCCCATTTAAAGCCGCGAGCCCCGACAAAGTTCCATGGTCAGTTCAGAAATTTAGCGGCGCTCGGCTTGCCGCGCGCGCTTCGGCAATCGGCAATGACAGCCTAGCGTCGCGCGACTAGGGCAAGATTTCGAGCGTCAGCGGCTTCAGGCGAAAGGCTTCGACGAAAGCGAGTCACGCGTTTCGACCGCGTGCTCACCAACGAAGCGACAAGGTCGAACAAAAACCCGCCCCCGAAAGACGCGGCGGGTATGTTGAGTTATCGGTCTTCACGGGATGATTAAGAGCAACCCGATGCAGGCCTTCCAATCATTCGATGCTTAGCCGCCAGAGTCGTCTTGAACGCAGCGATTCGTGCCTTGATCCAAGTACGATCCAGGATCGCATTTCGCGAAAGCCGGGCTCAACGACAGAACGCTGATAGCGAGCGCAAATACACAGACCTTTAAAACGATCGATTTCATTGTTTGCAGTCTCTCATTCCATGCCGCCCTTGCCGCGCAATCCAATGACAACATTGCAGCGCACAAGAATCGTGCTCGCAATCACGATTCACAAAATCGTTATGGAATAAGCTGAGTGCGCGTTTCGATCGCGCTACGAATTGCGATCCAATAGCCGGTCTGTTCGCTGACGCCAGCGCAGCCTTTAAGCACATTCAAGACTTCTGGGGATGGTGCCCGTGGAGGGAATCGAACCCCCACTCCTTGCGGAACACGATTTTGAGTCGTGCGCGTCTACCAGTTCCGCCACACGGGCTTAAGCGCATGATCCGAATAAAGTGAAGCCGGTTTTCCGACAAGATTATGCGCCAA
>JBQCCX010000432.1:0-2039 GCA_051961815.1 Xanthobacteraceae bacterium | reverse complement strand
GCGCTGGCGAATTTGTATCGCGGTGAAGCGCGTCGCCGGGCCGGCTTCGTGATTCCACACGCCGAGCACGTCGGGAATGCCGCACGCGTCCAGTGCGCGCCAGATCTGCGCCGCACCGGCGATGCCTTTGAGCAGGCCGGTCTCGTCGACCGGCTTGTGCTGCGGCGCGCAGGTCAGGATCGGATCGTTGCGATGCAGGATGGTCTTAACCCGCACGTACGGTCGCTCTTGCGGGTCGTCGGAGTAATAGCCCCTCCATTCGCCGAACGGGCCTTACGGCTTGGTCTCGCCGGGAACGGTCTCGCCCTCGATCGCGATTTCGCAATCGGCCGGAATCGGAAATCCCGTATACGGGCCGCGCACCACATCGATCGGCTCGCCGCGAAGTCCGCCCGCGATGTCATATTCGCTGACTTCCGGCAGCGGGCTCGAGGCCAGCATGAACAATAGCGGGTCTTGGCCGCACAGGATCACGACTTTCATCGGCTCGCCGCGGGCGAAATATTTGTCGCGGTGGATGCGCCCGTGCTTGCCCTCGGTGATCTGACAGCCGACGGTTTTGCCGTCATAAACTTGGCTGCGATAGGCGCCGAGATTGTACCAGCCGCTGTCGGGGTCTTTGGTGACGACACAATCGGCGGTGCCAATGAAGCGGGCTTTATCGCGCTCGTGATGCCGCGGCACCGGAAATTTCAGAACGTCGACAGCGTCGCCTTCGATGACATTTTCGAAAACCGGACCGTCATTAACGTAGCGCGGCGGCAGCGGCCGCAAATCCTGCATGCGCGCGTGATAGCGTTGCACGATGTCGACCTTGCGCGCGTGCGCAAGTGGCAGCCCCAGCGTGAGCGCAATGCGCTTGACTGAGGACAATTGCCCGTAAAGCGTGCGGAATCCTTTGCGATAACCGGGTACGTCATCGAACAGGATTGCCGGCGCGGTGCCGCCGCTCTTTTCGGTGAGCATGTGCGTGATGGCGCCCATCTCGACGTCCCAATGCGCGCCAGAAACGCGTCTGAGTTCGCCAAGCCGATCGATCGCCTCAATCCAGCCGCGCAGGCCGCGATAGGCGGGCGCCGCGACGGCGTCGGTGGTTCGGCCGCCGGCACTTTGGCGCTGTAACGCGGGTGCGTCCGCCATGAAGCCTCCAAGTCACGCCACAGAGTGCGTATGATTGCGCTGCAGCGGGCGTCAAGGCAAGGCGTCCGGAGTCCTCACTGTGCGCACCTGGTGCGGCGCTTCGACATCGTCAAGCCGCCGATGTTAGGATGATGCGAGGAAGCCACTTATGACGGTATTGCAAGGCGAAGCCGCTTCGGCCGCGGCCCAAGAAAACGTCAAAGCCACGGAGCCGATCTGGTTCGCCTCCTATCCCGCCGGCGTGCCCCGCACGATCGGTCCCGATGCTTTCGCCTCGCTCACGGCGATGCTGATCGAGGCGTGCCGCCAGCACGCCGCTCGCCCGGCCTTCGAGTCGCTTGGCGCGCGCATGACCTATGCCGAATGGGAGCGCGACAGCAAAGATTTTGCCGCGTTTTTGGTCGAGCAAGTCGGCTGCCGCGCCGGCGACCGCGTCGCGCTGATGCTGCCGAACATGCTCGCTTATCCGGTGACGTTTCTCGGCACGGTGCGTGCCGGATTGATCGTTGTCAATGTCAACCCGCTGTACACGCCACGCGAACTCCAACAGCAGCTTGCCGATTGCGGCGCCGAAGTCATCGTCATCCTGGAAAACTTCGCGCACAAGCTGCAGCAGATCGTCGGCCAGACCAAAATCCGCCATGTCGTGGTCGCCCGCCTCGGCGATTTCGTCCCGGTCATCAAGCGCTGGGCCTTCAACTTCGCCAATTCGTATATCCGCCACGCGGTGCCGGCCTACCATTTTGAAAAATTCACCATGCTGCAGCAGGCCTGCGAGCGGCGCCCGAGCGCGGGTTATCAAGACGCCCGCCCGCGCATCGAGGATGTTGCGTTATTGCAATATACCGGCGGCACCACCGGCGAGCCGAAAGGCGCGATGCTGACGCATCGCAATCTCA
>JBQCCX010000431.1:0-7283 GCA_051961815.1 Xanthobacteraceae bacterium | reverse complement strand
GCGCAATGGAAGGGGTCGTGGTCACCGCGCGCAAAGATGGATCGATCGTGTCGACGAGCGTCACGACCGACGCGAAAGGCCAATACGCGTTCCCGGAAAATCGGCTGGAGCCGGGCCGCTACACCGTCACGATCCGCGCGGTCGGCTACGATCTGCCCGCGGCGACGAGCGCCAATGTCGTCGCGGAACGGACCAGCAAGCTCGACCTCAAGCTCGACAAGACTCGCGATCTCGCCAGCCAGCTCAGCAATGCCGAATGGATGATGAGCATGCCGGGCAGCGAGGAACAAAAGGCCACGCTGCTCGACTGCCAGGGCTGCCATACCCTTGAACGGATCGTGCGCTCCAATCACGACGTCAACGAGTGGATGCAGGTCATCAGCCGGATGAAGGGCTACGGCGCGGTGAGTCAGCCGATCAAGCCGCAGCCGATGCTCGATCCCGACCGTGCGGGGCGGCCGGAAGATTACCGCAAGATGGCCGAATATCTTGCGACCATCAATTTGAGCGCGACCGATCACTGGCAATACGAGCTCAAGACGCTGCCGCGTCCGACCGGGCGCTCCACCCACGCGATCGTGACCGAATACGACGTGGTCCGGCCGACCACCGAGCCGCACGATGTCGTGCTCGATAAGGAGGGCAATGTCTGGTACTCGGATTTCGGCGAGCTCTTTATCTCCAAGTTCGATCCAAAGACACTCAAGCTCACCGAATATCCGACCAAGAAATTCAAGCCGGATGCACCGGAAGGCAATCTCTCGCTCGCGTTCGACAAGAACGGCAAGCTCTGGTTCGACACAATGTATCAGGGTGCGCTCGGCACGCTCGATCCAAGCACCGGCGAGACGAAGTTTTATCCGCTGGCCGCGGAATGGAACGACAACCGGGTGCAATTGAACTTTGTCGGACTGCGCCACGATGTCGACGGCAAGGTCTGGACCAAGAGCGTCGGCACGCAGGATATCTTCCGGCTGGATATCGCCAGCAACACCTGGGAGAAATTCCATCCCACCAGCGAGCTGCCGGCGGGGCACCACTACAGCATGTATCAGGTGATATCGGACTCCAAAAACAATCTCTGGATGGCCGAGTTTCAGGAAGGCTATCTCGGCACCATCGACGCCAAGACCCACGCGGTGAAATGGTTTCCGCTGCCGACGCCTCAAGCCCGCGCGCGGCGCATGGAAATCGACGATCAGGACCGCATCGTCGTGACCGAGTATCGCGGCAACAAGGTCGCGATCTTCGACACCCGGACGCAGACGTTCACCGAGTATCCGCTGCCGCCCTACACATTCCCGTACCGGGCCAATATCGACAAGAACGGCGCGATCTGGGCTTCGACCATGGCGACCGACCGTGTCGTTCGCATGGACCCGAAGACCGGTGCAACCGAGCAATATCTGATGCCGTCGGACACCAATATGCGCACCGTCTATGTCGACAACTCGACGACGCCGGTGTCGTTCTGGGTCGGCTCGAACCACGCGCATGCCCTGGTCAAGGTCGAACCGCTGGATTGACCGCGCTCCTTCCTCCCCACCTGCGGGGAGAAGAAAAGAAACCGTTCTCGCCAGTTCGAGAGCCCTCCCCCCGCTTGTGCGGGGGCGGATGATCGTCATTGCGAGGAGCGAAAGCGACGAAGCAATCCAGAATGGCATTTCAGACTGGATTGCTTCGCTTCGCTCGCAATGACGAAATAGAATGATTGTAACGATCCGCCTGAACATTAGGCAGTGCCATGAAAGACGTCGCTGTCGTCGCCTATTGCCGCACCGGCATCGCCAAAGCCGGCCGCGGTGCGCTGAACCAGACCCACGGCATTGCGATGGCCGCGCATGTGTTGCGCAATGTCGTGCAACGCGCCGGCATCGATGGCGCCGAAGTGGAAGACGTCGTTCTCGGTTGCGGCCTGCCAGAAGGAGCGACCGGCCACAACATCGCGCGTAATGCGGCGCTTGACGCCGGCTTCGGCGTCGCGGTGCCCGGCGTGACGATCAATCGCTATTGCGGCTCAGGCCTCACCGCCGCCTCGATCGCCGCCAATCATTGCCAGCGGTGAGGCCGATATCGTGATCGCCGGCGGCGTCGAAAGCATCAGTCTGGTGCAGTTCAATCTGAATCTGAACGGCTTTGTCTATGAGCCGCTGGAAAAGCGCATGCCGGCGGTGTGGTGGACGATGAACCAGACTGCCGATTTCGTCGCCAAGAAATACAACATCACGCGCGAAGCGCTCGACAGTTACGTCGTCGAAAGTCAGAAGCGGGTCGCTGCCGCGACCACGGCCGGCAAGTACGCCGCTGAAATCGTGCCGTTCAAAACAACGATGAAGGTGACCGACAAGACGACCAGGCAAAGCCACATGGCGGAAGTGACGCTCGATCGCGATGAGGGACCACGGCCCGACACCACGTTGGCAGGGCTTGCCGCGCTCAAGCCGGTTTACCCGGGCGGCACGACAACAGCCGGAAATGCCTCGCAATTATCCGACGGCGCCGCTGCCGTCGTCATGATGGACGCCAATCTCGCCGCGCGGCGCGGCCTGCCGATTCTCGGCCTGTTCCGCGGCATGCATCTTGCCGCCGTCGCGCCCGAGGAGATGAGCATTGCGATCACGCCCGCGATCCGCAAGCTGATGAAATATCACCAACTCGATAATAGCGACGTCGATCTGTGGGAATTGCACGAGGCCTATGCAGTGACCACCTTATACAACCAGGCGCAGCTGGAGACGCCGTGGGCGACCACCAATGTGATTGGTGGCGCGATCGCGCTTGGGCATCCGTACGGCATGTCCGGCATTCGCTATGTCGGACAGACGCTGATGGAGCTCCGCCGCCGCGACGCCCATCGCGCCGTAATCGGGGTTTGCACGGCAGGCGGCATGGCGACCGCGGCATACCTTGAACGTTGAGGGATTCACCAAGGCTTTGCCTCCCGACGATCCTCGCGGCGTCGCCGCTTGCGCTCGCTTCGTACAGAGCGACCATGTGGATTGGTGCAAAACGGGGACAAAGCCACAGTGCGTCATACCTTGGGCCTCGCAAACTGATCAATTCAACGCGCGTCTGACACACCTTCAACGCGCGTCCGTATCGGCGTCCCATCTTTCTCGGCCGACAGCACGCGCGCAACTGGGCCCCGATGTGAGGGCATCGGGGCCATCTTTCACGCGCGCATTCGAAAGTCCGGACAACGGTGTGTTCCGACGGCAAGCCTGCGGGTCGTTTGCGGAATCGATAGGCCAAATGAGCGCGAGCAACAGCAATTCACCGGGCTGGTTTGGATGCGTTTCGACAACCACGGCTGCCGAGTACCGCGTCATGGCGGAACGATGTTTCAAACGGGCGCGCACGACCGAAACGGACGAAGCGCGCGAGACCTACTTGCAACTCGCCCGATTCTGGCTCGATCTGGCTTCCAGGCTCGACGGCCCCCCAGGTGCGAAACAAAAAAAGGGCTTTCGGTTGTGGTTGGCGCGAGCGCGCTTGCAAGCATGATTACGGTTGCCGAATACAGAGCGTGGGCTGAAGAATGTTTGAAATGGGCAGGCGAAGCCGCGACGCCAGAGGAACGCGACGCACACATCAGATCTGCCGAGATCTGGATTCAATCGGCGTTGCGAACCGAGCGCCTTGCCAAACAGTCACCCGCAACCGAATACGAATGGTTGCTGCCGCCCTTTCAACAGTGGCGACAGAGGTGATTGGTTAACAGTTTCAGCATTGCATTTGATCGCGGAATTCCCTGCAATAGCGCCGTTATTGAGGGCCCGTTTGTTCAGGCCCGGCATCTGGTACGACGCTTTCCTGAATTGATTCAAAGGTCGATTTGGGCACATCGCCATGCGCAGCATGCCGGCAACGCTGCACTTGCAACGCTGCACTTGCAACGCCGCACTTACGAAAACCCTGTGGGCCGAACTATATATTGCGCATCAGGAAGGCGACCGGCTTGCGCTATGAGCAGTGATCGATCCGATAAGCCGTCAGGCTCGGCTGCGCATTCGGGCAATCGGCCCGATGCGCTTCCGGCTGCGTCGCCCCGCGCCGAAATCAATCGTTTTCTCGATCAGGTCAAGGCGCTTGGCCCCGTTGCTGCAACGGGCCGGCGCGGGCGGCTGATCTTTGCGCTTGACGCCACGATGAGCCGGCAGCCGACATGGGACCACGCCTGCAAGCTGCAAGCCGAGATGTTTGCTGCCGCCGCCGAGGCCGGCGGTCTTGACATTCAGCTCGTCTACTATCGCGGCCTGGCGGAATGCCGCGCTTCGCGGTGGATTGCAGATCCGCATCGGCTTGGCGCGGCAATGTCCGGCATCGACTGCCGAGGCGGTCAGACCCAGATTGCCAAGGTTTTGGCCCACGCCCGGCGCGAGAACGACAGCGGCAAGGTTGCCGTCCTGGTTTTTGTCGGCGACGCCATGGAGGAGCCACTCGACGAGCTGTGCGCTCGCGCCGGTGAGCTTGGCTTGCTCAATGTGAAGGCGTTCATGTTTCAGGAGGGCTATGATCCGATCTGCGAGCAGGCTTTTCGCGAAATCGCTCGGCTTACCGGCGGCGCATTCTGCCGTTTTGCCCCCGGGGCGGCGCACGAACTTGCCGAGCTGTTGCGCGCCGCGGCGGCCTATGCCGCGGGCGGGGTCAAGGCGCTCGCCGATCTCAAGGCGCGCGGTCCCGGCGTCGCCAGGTTGATCGAGCAGTTGAAATAACATGGCGGCTTTTCTGTTCGGCGTCGCGGCCCTTCTCCTGGTTCTGGGGGCTATCAGTGCGTTCACCAAAGCCGATCCCAAGCAAGTCGCGCTCCTGCTGCGCTGGATCGGCGGCGGTGCGGCGCTGGCGGTTGCCGGTGTTCTGCTGTTTCGGGGGGCGATCGCGATAGCGATTCCGCTCGGGGCATTCGGTCTTGGCTTATTGGGCTGGACGTCATTGTGGCCGGCTTCCTTCACCGCGCGCACACAGCGACGCACGGGGCAGGTGTCGCAGGTGCGCACTGCCTTTCTGGAAATGGAACTCGATCACGACACCGGCGCCATGCGCGGCCGGGTGATTGCCGGCAGCCACCAAGGCGCTTCGCTCGATGCGCTCGACCGCGCGGCGCTCGTCAATCTCCTCCGCGAGGTCGATGACGACAGCCGGGATTTGCTGGCGGCCTATCTCGATCGCATGGCGCCGGGCTGGCGTGAACAGGCGCAGCATGAGTCCGCCGGCGGCTCCGGCCCGCCGCCAGCAGGCGGTGGCAAAATGACGGAGCAAGAAGCCTGTCAGATCCTCGGGATCAAGTCTGGCGCCAGCAAGGAAGAGATCACGCGTGCACACCGCTCGCTGATCAAGAAATTGCACCCCGACCAGGGCGGCACGACTTATCTCGCGGCGCGCATCAACGAGGCGAAAGACGTGCTGCTGCGCCGCCATCGTTGAGGCGCGGTGATTGTCAGCACCCTGACTCGTCACCACCGGACTTGATCCGGTGGTCCATGCGGGCTCGAAACAAGCGAGTGCCGACGGGAAGCGCCTAACAAGCGGTGGTCCAGCATGGATGCCCGGGTCAAGCCCGGGCATGACAAAAGGCGCAGAGCCGCGAGTCAGCGATTTTACGACGCCGCGCCGCGCAGCGGCGCCGGCTGCTCCTCGAGCATCGCCACGATCGCCGCGCGCGTGACTTCGACATCGAGCCCGTGGGCTTCCACAAGATCGCGAACATCGGCGAGGATCGCGTCGGCGTCCTGCATCATCTTCAGCCGCTTGTAACGATCGTCGCGGTGAAGGCCCATGCTTTGGCCGACGATCTCGTACATGTTCATGATGCGGAACGGCCAGTCGCGCTCATGCGCGCATAATTCGCGATGATCGGAATGATAGACCGCGACCAGCGCATCGACGCCGGCCGCCGCGGCGGCGGCCAACTCCTCTTCCTGCAATTGCCGGCGATAGGCCGGCAGCACGCGAATGCTGTTGGCCTGCAACCCGACCGCCGGCTGCTGCAGGTCGACGATCTCGATGCCGGGAACGGCGCGCAAAATGTCCGATGCCGCGTCGACGACGCCGGCAATGCCGGGATGACGATGCAGCGCGATCCGCATCGGCACGCGCTCGCGCAGAAGCGGCCGCAGCCGGTCCAGATTTTTGCGAATAAACAGCGTGAACGGCGTCATCTCGAACGGCTTTGAGCCGCGTGTTTTCTCAATCGTCGGCAGCGTCGTCTCGGCGAACTGCACCTGGCAGGACGGGCACCATGACAGCACCTGGCCGCTCTTGCTGCGTGAGAGCTTGTCGAGTGTGCCTTCGGCGACGCGGCCGGACGTGGCGACGTCGCCGGCGCGCATCTGCACGATGCCGCAGCAATGGGTCGGGCCGCCCATCACCTCATAGCTCACCCCGAGCGCATCCATAATGTCGAGGGCAAGAAGCGCGATGTGCGGTGTCTTGAGCACGTTGCAGACGGTGTAGAAAACAAAATCCGGCGCCGCCGCCGGGTCGTTATTGGCAGAGTTTGGTTTTGCGCCCTGCCCCAGCCGTTGCAACAGCGCGTCATCGAGCTGGATGCGGGAGAGTTGGGTGACCTCGCGCGCGACTTTGCGGAAACCGTCGACGCCGTTCTTGCGCTGCATGGCCGGCTCGGCCGCGCGCGCCATCTTCACCCGCGCCATGTGCAAGAGGAAACGCGGATTGACGCCGTAATCGCAAGCCTTGATGCATTCGCCGGACAGAATGCAGGCATTGGCCCATTTGCGCGCGGCGGCACTCCCGATACCGGTGCGCACAATATCGATGACGCCGCCGATCACCTCGGGTGTGTTCTGCAGCTCCTCGGCGGTGAGCCCGCCTGGCCCGGTGACCGGACAGACCTCGACGCATTTGCCGCAGCGCGTGCAGGCATCCGCCATCGCTTGCGCACGGGCGTCGAGGGCCGCTTCAAAGGTCTGCATCGCGGGATCTGCCGCGCCTTGCGAACTGGTCTGCATCATGGCGTCAGGCGTATAGGTCCTTTGCGCTCATTCCCGCGCAAGCGGGAATCCAGGTCAATTTCGGAAACTGCGGCTTCTGCTGGGTCACGAGCGGCATCACTATCGCCAACGTACTGCCTCGACACGCCGGATTGAAGCCCCTGCGGCGCCGTTGTAAGACCCTTTTGTTCCTTTCAATCCCCAGTCCAGCAGCTCGCTTTTCTCAACAAATCGCAGTGCAACACGTCGTTATAGGCGAGCCAATCTGATGGTGAATGCCGATGGGTGAATTCGCAATTGGCCAAGCCGTGCCGCGTTTCGAAGACCCGCGGC
>JBQCCX010000430.1:0-3224 GCA_051961815.1 Xanthobacteraceae bacterium | reverse complement strand
GCGCGCCCGTGCCGTGCTGCATGCTGACCACCTGGCGCGGGAACCAGCTGTTCAAAAAATCGCTGAGAATGCCGCCGTGCCGGCAGAGCTCGCGATAGTAATCGGAGGAGCCCTCCCAGATGCACAAGGCCGCGAGATGCGGCGGGTTCAGCGCCGCCACAGTCCATTGATTCATGGCGTAATAGGAAATGCCGTTGATGCCGACCTTGCCGCTGCTCCACGATTGCGTGCCGGCCCATTCGACACATTGGTACAAATCCAATGTCTCGCGCGGCGACCATACGTCGAGCATGCCTGGCGAGCGGCCGGCGCCCCGCGAGTCGATGCGCAGGCAGGCATAGCCGTCCGGCACCCATCTCTCGGGATCGACCAGTTCCCAATTCTGGTACTTGTTGCTCGAGCCGACGAGCACCTCCGGCGCCGCTTTGATCAAGCGCGCCCAATTGCCTTTGTAACCCTCTTGGAACGACAGCCCCTTGGCATAGGGCCCGTAACTGAGAATGATCGGATGCCTGCCCTGACCGGCTGGACGGAACAGGTCGGCGCGCAGAACGGTGCCATCGTCCATTCCGATCGGGACATCCCAATCGATCTGTATCCGATCGCGAATCTCGGATTTTTGAGTCATTCCTGGCGTCGCTTGGGCGCTCGGGTCGGCGATGAAGAGCGTTGTATCCTGATCGGTCGCGTTCGATAAAGCCAGAGAGCCGCGCATGGGCGAGCGCCGCAGTCGCGGCAGCCATGGTTCGATAAAGACCCGATGCCCCGGGAACCGGCGCAGCGGTGGCGCCGCTTGGCCGCGAAATCGTCAATAAAAGTGAATATTGCGGGCTCCTGCCATAATTCGGCTATCGATACACTTATTGAATCGATTGAGGCCCGCGGGGCCTTGAGGGGGCGCTCCTCCAAATTGGGGTTTTGTAGATTTCCTCTACGCGAGGGTCCATGGCGATAGCAGGAAACAGCGGATCGACAACGGCCGCCGCTTCGGCATTTTTGCGCACGATAATTTACCTTCTCGAAATCGCGATTATCGCCGTCGTTTACATCGGCCTCGCCAGCACGGCGCAGTTATTTCCGGCAATCGGCGCCGTGCAAACCCCGCGATGGCCGCCAAGCGGGTTGGCGCTCGCCATCATCTTGCTGCGCGGCTATCGGATCTGGCCCGGACTCTTCATTGGCTCATTGAGCGCAACCGCGATCTCGGCCGGGATCCTGAGCGTCCAGGGCCCGGCGCTCGCGCTTGGCACCACGCTTGGCGCGCTGGCGGGCGCAAGGCTGATCAATTACTGGTCCTACGGGACCAAGACGTTCCATACCCCGATCGGCATCGCACGCTTTGTGCTCATCGCTTTTGTTCCAACGGCGATGCTCAGCACGGCCGGCGCCATAGCGGGGCAGTTCTTTACCACCGCGCACAACGTGTCGAGTTTGGCGCTCACCGCGGCGACCTGGTGGGGAACCGACACCCTGGCAACGGCGATTGTTGCTCCGGTGATCGTGCTCTGGGCAACGCCGCTGTTGCGCGAAGAGCGCAACCTGGATCTGGTTGAGACCGCCGGGATCGTCATCGCCACAGCCATCATCGGCGGCCTTACCTTTCTTCCTGAGGCGACCGGCGGCTGGAAAGCTCTGCTGCCGTACCAAAGCCTTTGCGGCTTTCTCATCGTGCTGCCGTTGATGTGGGCCGGTCTGCACGGCAATCAGCGCGCCGCGGCGACCGCCGCCCTGGTTTTCTGCGGCCTCGCCGCCTGGGGGTTGGTCGACCCAAGCGGAGCGCCCGCAAGCCCGAATTCGCTTTTGCTGCTGGCAGCGCTCGCGATCAGCGTAGCCATTGCGCCACTGTTCTTGAGCACCGTCGTCGCCGGCTACAATTTCAGTCAGACCTATTTGATGTCGGAGCTCAATCGCGCCAAAGCCGATTTCGAGCAGACGCAAGCGGTGCTCAAAAGCACCAAACGCCGCTTTCAAATCTTTCTCGAAAGCGTTTCAGACTACGCAATCTTCATCCTCGATTCCTCGGGTCACGTCGCCAGCTGGAACAGCACGGCCCAGCACATCATCGGCTACACCACCCAGGAAATCGTCGGCAAACATTTCAGCCTGTTTTATCGCCCCGACGAGCGGCGCGCCGGCGTGCCGAACCGCGCGCTGGAATTGGCGGTGCAAAAGGGCCGCCACGAAATGGAAGGTTGGCGGATCAGGAAGAATGGCACGCCGTTTTTCGTCACCGGCGTGCTCACCGCGATCCGCGACGACAATTCAAATCTTCTCGGCTTTGCCAGTGTCATCCGCGACGCCACCGAGCGGCGCAACACCCAGGAGAAGCTCGTCGAAGCGCGCGAACAGCTGGCGATGGCGCAAAAGATGGAGGCGATCGGCAAGTTGACCGGCGGCATCGCCCATGACTTCAACAATTTGTTGATGATCATCGGCGGCAGCGCGCAATTGTTCAAGCGGCTGCTTGATCCGAAACTGCCGCGCGCAATCGAAGCGCTACAAAGCGCCGCCAAGCGCGGCGAAACGCTGACGCGTCAACTGCTGACATTTTCACGGCGTCAGCATCTCAGCCCGACCGTCGTCGACTTGAATGCCAGCATCAAAAATATGCGGCCGATGATCGAAAGCTCGCTGCGCGGCAACATCGTCTTCAAAGAAAAGATCAATCCAAATCTGTGGCCGGTCAAAGTCGATCTGGCCGAATTTGAATTGGCGATCGTCAACATCGCGGTCAATGGCCGCGATGCCATGCCGAACGGCGGCGTGTTCACGCTCACTGCTGAAAATGTGACGGTGGACAACGGCGCCGGACAGGATGGCCAGAGCGCCGATTTCGTCGCCATCGAGTTCAGCGATTCCGGGACCGGGATCCCGCCGGATCTACTGTCGAAGATTTTCGATCCGTTCTTCACCACCAAAGAGGTCGGCAAAGGCAGCGGCCTTGGCTTGTCCCAGGTTTACGGCTTTGCGCATCAGGCCGGCGGAACGGTGCGCGCGGAAAGCAAAATCGGGCTCGGCACCGCGATCACGATCTATTTGCCGTCCTATGCCGGCGCGGAAATCGAAACGCCGAAGATTTCCGAGGCCGCGCGGGCGCAGCGCCCGATGGTTCTGGTTGTCGACGACAGCAGCGAGGTCGGCGAAGTCACCTCCTCGCTGTTCGAGCATCTCGGCTATGACACGGTGTACTGCGACTCCGCCGAAGCGGCGCTGCGCTTGCTCGC
>JBQCCX010000429.1:0-2887 GCA_051961815.1 Xanthobacteraceae bacterium | reverse complement strand
GCAACCGCGTAGCAGAGCATGGTCTGGCGCCAGCCGAAGCCGGCAATGGCGCGCTCGAACAAAGGCGGCCAAAGCGCACCGGCCAGATAGCTGCCGCTCGAAATCAGCGCCAGCGCCGAGCCGCGCCTGCGATCGAACCAGCGACTGACATAGATATACATGGGCGCATTGATGCCGCCGAGCCCGATCAGGCCCATGAACAATCCGTGGCCGATCCACAGCGCCCAGGGCGTGCCGATCGTCGAGATCGAAAGTCCCACACCGATCATCAGGGTGCCTGAGATCACCGTCCAGCGCGTGCCGACACGGTCGGCAAGTCGGCCCATCAAGATGCCGCCCGCGCCCTGGCCGAGCCAGGCCAGCGAACTCGCAAGCGCCGGGACCGAGCGCGTGCCGCCGAGCTCGCTTGCGATGTCCTTGAGCGCGACCGCAATGATCCAGGCGGCGCCAAACGCCATCATCATGACGAGCAGCGCCACCGAAGCGACGATCCAGGACTCCCTGGTCTCGATCGTGGAAGAAGGTTGCAGCATGAACGGGTGCCCCGGCTGGATGTTTGACAGCCGCAAGCTGCCGTCAGCTTCCTCGCTCAGCGATGACCATTGTGAGCCGCGCGTACCAGACGCCCCGGCATTGCGCCGGTATGCTCGCCGCGCTCGAAGATCGGAATGCCCGCCGCAAGGGTTGCCTCATATCCCTCGACCCGTTGCACGAAGCGCCGGCCGTTGGCCGGCATGTCGTGCACGAGCTCCGGCTTGTGCAGTTGCAGCCGGTCGAAGTCGACGATGTTGACGTCGGCACGCATGCCCGGCACCAGCCGGCCGCGGTCGGACAGTCCGAAGAAGTCTGCGGTTTCGCTGGTTTGCCGCTTGACCAGATGCTCCAGCGGCAGCCGCGGCCCACGGCGACGGTCGCGGCCCCAATGCGCCAGCATGAAGCTCGGCAGCCCGGAGTCCACGATCGAGGTGCAGTGCGCGCCGCCATCGCTCAGGCCGAGCAGGCAAGCCGGATCGTTGAGCATCTCGTGGATCGGCTCGTGATCGCCGGTCACGTAATTCACCACCGGGAAGAACAGGTACTGATTCTGTTCGACGATGTAGTCGTAAGCGATTTCATCGGGCGTGTGGTTGGTGCGCGCCGCAATCGCGGCAACACTCTTTTCCGGACCCGGCTCGTAGTCCGGCGGATCGTCCATGGTGAAGAACTTGTCCCAGCGGCTGGTGACGAGCTGGCGGAATTGGGAAAGCTTTGCGACCTCGGCCTCGGAAGGACTCTCAGCGAGGATTTTCCGCCGTAACTCGGGGTCGAGCAGCCGCTTGCGCTGCTCTTCAATGGGAAGGTGCTCAAGCGCCTTGTAGGTCGGCCGCACGGTGAACGGATTGAGCGCGGTGCCGATGCCCATCATCACGCCGATCGGGCGGCCGGCGATCTGCGCCGTGAGCGGCAAGCCATCCGCGCGCGCCGCATGCACCGCCTTCATCAAACGCCGCCAGCGCTCCGGATCCTCAAAGCGGTCGGTGAGCAGGAACCAGACCGGACGGCCGGTTTCCTTTGCCTGCTTTCGCATCCAGCGCAGCTCATAATCCTCGTCGTCGAAGTCGCTGTTCATGCCGAACGTGCCGCTGCCGAGCTCGCCCAGCGCCGAGCCGATGCCGAGCAGCTCCAGATCATCCGCATCGCGCGAAGCGACGAGCTCGCCATCGGGCGTCTTGTGCGAGTCCGTGCGCGACGTGGTAAATCCGAAGGCGCCGGCACGCATCGCCTCGAGGGTGATTTGCCGCATCTGGGCGATATCGTCGGCCGTGGCCTTTTCGCGCCGGACGGCGCGATCGCCCATCACATAGACGCGCATCGGCAAATGCGCGGCTTGCGCGGCGATGTCGATGACGCGCTCGCGCCGGTCCAGCGCATCCATGAACTCGGGGAAGGTCTCCCACTCCCAGGTCAGTCCGGCTGACAGCACCGGGTTCGGAATTTCCTCGACCCCTTCCATCAGGTCCATGAGTGCGCCGTGATGCTCCTTCTTCACGGGCGCGAACCCGACGCCGCAATTGCCGAACATCACAGTGGTGACGCCGTGCCAGCACGACGGCGCGAGCAGCGGATCCCACATCGCCTGCCCATCGTAGTGCGTATGCACGTCGACCCATCCGGGGGTGACCAGCAGGCCATCGGCATCGATGTCGCGCCGCGCCGGTCCCTGCTTGCCGCCCACTCCGACGATCTGCCCGCCGGAAATCGCGACATCGCCGCTGAACGCCGGCTTTCCGCTGCCATCGATGATGCTGCCGCCGCGAATGACGATATCGTGCATGAGCCGCTCCCGGGGGTTGAGGACGCGCATCATGCGCCCGCGCGGGCACTTGGACAATGCGCCTCCCCGCATGTCAGATAGGCGAACGGAGGACCGGGCATGGACAAGGAATTGATCGAAACGATCGCGGACGGCGTCGCAACACTGACGCTGAACCGGCCGGACCGGCTCAATGCGCTTTCGGCCCCGATCATGGAAGGTCTGCTGGAGGCGCTTCCACGATTGGCCAGCGATGCTGCGATCGGCGCGATCGTGCTGACGGGTGCAGGCCGCGCATTTTGTGCCGGCGGTGACGTCAAGCGCATGGCCTCCGAAACGGTGCCGCGGAGCAGCGAGGAGGACGTTGCCCGCCTGCGCAGCCGGATGGAAATTTCCCGGCTACTGCACGAAATCCCAAAGCCCACAATCGCCATGGTGAACGGGGCCGCTGCGGGAGCGGGACTCGCGATGGCGCTCGCGTGCGATTTGCGTTTTGCGGGCGAGTCGGCGCGGTTCGTCACTGCGTTTGCCAAGGTTGGATTCTCCGGTGACTTCGGCGGCAGCTATTTCCTCTCCAAGCTGGTCGGTACCGGG
>JBQCCX010000428.1:0-5825 GCA_051961815.1 Xanthobacteraceae bacterium | reverse complement strand
CGGCGGCGGCTTCCAGTATCGTCGCGGCCATCGGCTTGGCCTTCTCGACGATGGCATCGGCGGCGCGTTTGAGCGCATTGCCGCCGACATGCATGCTGCGCGAGCCGTAAGTGCCGCGGCCCATCGGTACCGCGTCGGTATCGCCCTGGATGTAGCGGATATTGTCGAACGGCACGCCGAGCCATTCGCTCACCATCTGCATGTAAACCGTTTGATGACCCTGGCCGTGCGAATGCGTGCCGGCGAGAATGGTGAGCATGCCGCTCGGATCGAAGCGCAGCACCATGCGATCGTTGAACACCGCGGCTTCTTCGAGGAAATAGCCGATGCCACGGCCGCGCAGCTTGCCGCGTTTTTTCGACTCCGCCGCGCGTTTGCCGAATCCGGCCCAGTCGGCGAGCTTGAGACACTCGTCCATGACATGGACGAAATCGCCGCTGTCATAGGTGATGCCGGTTTGCAGCTTGTGCGGCATGGCCGCGGCAGGAATGTAATTGCGCCGGCGGATTTCCACCGGATCGATTTTCAGTACGCGCGCGGCGCGGTCGAGCAGCATTTCGATCAGGAAGGTGGCTTCGGGGCGGCCGGCGCCGCGATAGGGCGCGAGCGGAATGGTATTGGTGAGCACCGCCTTGCCGACGGCGTGGACGGCGGGGATTTGATAAACGCCGGGCGACAGCCGCATCGCAAACAGCGGCACCACCATCGCGGCGCCGAACACATGCGAGCCCATGGCGTGCAGTGCGTTCACGCGCAAAGCCGAGATTTTGCCCTGTTCGTCGAGCGCAAGCTCGCCGGTGACGATCTGGTCGCGGCCTTGCGAATCCCCGAGCAAAGACTCCGAGCGCGTCCCCACCCATTTGACCGGCCGGCCGCCGATCCGGCGCGAGGCCCACACCCCCAGCGCATCTTCCGGATAGCCGCCGAATTTCATTCCGAAGCCGCCGCCGACATCGGGCGAAATGACCCGCAGCCTGGTCTCCGGGATTTTCAGCACCTGGCCGGCCACCGCCGAGCGCGTGCCATGCGGGTTCTGCGAGGTCGAATAAAGCGTGTAGCTGTCGCTGTCCGGATGATAGTGGCCGATCGCGGCGCGCGGCTCGATGGAATTCGCGGTGATGCGGTTGTTGTTGAGCTTGAGCGAGACGACGTGTCGGGCCTTGGCGAACGCGGCGTCGGTCGCGTCCTTGTTCCCCATCATCAAGGTGAACGCGATGTTGTTCGGCTGCTCCTCCCACACCGCCGGCGCGCCCGGCTTCACCGCGT
Organism: Xanthobacteraceae bacterium; assembly: GCA_051961815.1. Classification (GTDB taxonomy): domain Bacteria; phylum Pseudomonadota; class Alphaproteobacteria; order Rhizobiales; family Xanthobacteraceae; genus BOG-931. Next base: position 4,559 of record JBQCCX010000428.1, on the reverse strand, counting down.
CTTCAACGCCGATTGCCGCCGGCAGCGGCTCGTAATCGATCTCGATCAGTTCGGCGGCGTCGCGCGCCTGCGCGTAGGTCTCGGCGACGATGAAGGCGACGCGGTCGCCGACCGCGCGCACCTTTTGCCCTTCGAGAATGGCGCGCAATGTGCGGAATCCTTTCGGACCGCCCATGTCTTCCGGCATCGGCGGCGCCAGACCGCCGAGCTTGTCGGCGGCGGCATCGGCGGCAGTGAGGACCGCGAGCACGCCGGGCGCCGCCTTGGCCTTCGCGCTGTCGATCCCTTTGATGCGGGCATGCGCGTGCGGCGACATCACCACGACGCCATAGCATTGCTGGGACAAATCGAAATCGTCGACATAACGGCCGCGGCCGGTGATGAAGCGCGGGTCTTCGACTCGCGTCACGGGCTGACCGATACCGAACTTGTTCACGCAGGACTCCTCATCGTAATTGTGTGCCGTCGTCCTGAGGTGCGCGCGGCACGCGCGCCTCGAAGGACGTCGGCCGAGACGCCAGAGATGCCACCCTTCGAGGCTCGCTTCGCTCGCACCTCAGGGTGACGGAATGAGCTAGTATCATAATAAGCAATTCTGGCGATGAGAATGGAGTGACAAGGCACCATGGCGGCGATTCCTGACAAAGCGCGGTTCGACTACATCATCGTCGGCGCCGGTTCGGCCGGCTGCGTGCTCGCCAATCGTCTTACCGAATCCGGCCGCCACCGCGTCCTCTTGCTCGAGGCCGGCGGCCACGACCGGCACATCTGGATTCATATTCCACTCGGCTACGGAAAGTTGTTCGATAATGCCAAGGTCAATTGGCTGTACAAGACCGAACCGGAGCCCGAGCTCAACAATCGCCAGGTCATCCAGCCGCGCGGCAAAGTGCTGGGCGGGTCGAGCTCGATCAACGGGCTCCTTTATGTTCGCGGCCAGCACGAGGACTACGATCATTGGCGCCAGCTCGGCAATACCGGCTGGGACTTTGCCGACGTGCTGCCATATTTCCGGCGCGCCGAGGATCAAGCGCGGGGCGACGATGAATTTCATGGTATCGGCGGACCGCTTGCCGTCTCCGATGTCTGCGAGCCGCATCCCTTATGTGAAGCCTTCATCGCAGCGGCGGAGCGCGCCGGCATTCCGCGCAACGACGACTTCAACGGTGCATCGCAGGAAGGCGCCGGCTATTTCCAGCTTACGGCGAAGAACGGGCGGCGCTGGTCGACCGCGGTCGGCTATCTGCGTCCGGCGCGGCGACGGCGCAATCTCGCGATCGCCTCGAATGCTTTGGCAAGCCGAGTGTTGTTTTCAGGGCGCCGCGCGATCGGCGTGCAATACCTGCAACATGGGACGAAGCGCACCGCCTATGCCGACGGCGAAGTTATCGTCGCTGGCGGCGCATTCAATTCGCCGCAGCTTTTGCAGCTCTCCGGATTGGGTCCGGCCAAAGTGCTGCGCGACCTCGGCGTGGAGGTGATCGCCGACCTGCCGGGCGTCGGCGCCGACCTGCAGGATCACCTGCAGATCCGCATGCAATATCGCTGCACCGAGCCGATCACCATGAACGACGTCATCAATCACTGGCGTCACCGCTACGGCGCCGGCTTGCGCTATCTCATGTCGCGCAAGGGCCTGCTGACGATCGGCGCCGGCTATGCCGGCGCCTTTCTGCGCACGCGGCCTGAAGTGGCCACGCCCGACGTGCAAATTCATTTTTTGATTTTCAGCGCCGAGGCGGCCGGCGCGGTGCTGCATGCCTTTCCGGGATTCATGGCCTCGGTGTGCCAATTGCGGCCGCAGAGCCGCGGCTTGGTGCGCATCAAATCGAGCGATCCGCGCATCCCGCCGGCGATCCAGCCGCGCTACCTCTCGGCGCGCGGCGACTGCGACACCGTGGTCGCGGGCATGAAGGCGATGCGCCGCATCATGAATGAGGCGGCGATGCGCCGTTATATCGCTGAAGAGCGCGCGCCCGGCGCGCATTGTGTCAGCGATGCCGATCTCCTTGCCTTCGCGCGCGACACTGGCACCACCGTGTACCATCCGACCTCGACTTGCCGCATGGGTCCCGATCCGGCGGCGGTGGTCGACGAGCGTTTGCGCGTGCGCGGCTTCGAGCGCCTGCGCGTGATCGACGCGTCGATCATGCCGGCGGTCGTGTCCGGCAACACCAATGCGGCGGCGGTGATGATCGGCGAAAAAGGCGCCGACATGGTGCTGGAGGATGCGGCGGCGCTTTCGCCGGCGCTGGCGATTTCGGCTTGATCAGCCCGCCGCCTGCAGCCGATCGATTGCGGCGGCGCCGGCCTTGATCCGTGGAATGAGTTCGCGGCCGAACTCGACCGTGTCGTTGAACGGATCGAAGCCGCGGATCAGCACCGAGCCGATGCCGAGCTTGTAGTATTCCAGGATCGCGCGCGCGACCTGCTCCGGCGTGCCGACCAGGCATGACGTATTGCCGAGCGCGCCGGTGGCCCGCGCGATCGGCATCCACAGCCGCTCGTCGTGAACATCGCGCTCAAGCGCAAAGCTCATCAGCCGCTTACCGGCATTGTCGACCGGTCCGGACACCGCTTCCTGGCGGCTCCAGCCCTTGGCGCCAGTCATGCCGGCAAGGATCGTGTTGGCCTTGTCCCAGGCCGCGCCTTCGCTCGCGGCGATGATCGGGCGCACCGAGACGTTGAAGCCGGGCGTGCGGCCATACGCGGCGGCCTGCGCGCGAAATTGTTTGATGCGCTCGCGCGTGGATGCGAGCGGCTCGGCGTAGATCGCATAGACGTCGCACAGCCGCGCGCCCATCTCCAGCGCGCCGTCGGAAGCACCGCCGAAAAACAACAGTGGATGCGGCTTCTGCAGCGGGCGAACGTCGGAATGCGCGCCCCTGACGCGATAGAATTCGCCGGCGAAGTCGAACGGCTTTTCGCTGGCCCAGGCCAATTTCATCAGTTCAAGATATTCGGCGGCGCGGCGGTAGCGTTCGGCCTTGGGCGTGAAATCACCGTCGCCCTCCTGCTCGTCGTCGGTCTTGCCGGTGATGATGTGCATGGCGAGCCGACCGCCGCTCAGATGATCGAAGGTCGCGATCTTGCGCGCCATCAAGGTCGGCGCAACGAAACCGGGACGGTGCGCGATCAGATAGCCGAGCCGCTCGGTGCGCGCGGCGGCGTGCAAGGCGACCAGAAAGCCCTCGGCCGACGACGACGAGTAACCGACCAGCACCAGATCGAAGCCGGACGCTTCGTGCGCGCGTGCGGCCTCGGCGACATAGTTTGGCGAAAGCCCCCCTTCGATCACGTGCAGGGTTGCCGCGCTGGTCGGCGGCGTCACTCCGATCATGCCGATCACGCGCATGGGCATTACGAGTTTCCTAAGGAGTGTGGGATTTTACACCCCGCTCGTCCCCGCGAAAGCGGGGACCCAGCTCTTAATCAGAAACACTGGATTCCCGCTTGCGCGGGAATGAGCGGAGATGTTGCGTCTCTGCATGATCGACTTGACCTTTTGCATCGATCGCCACGCTGTAATCGCGCCGCGCCTGTTCCGCGGTGATCAAGCCGTCGAGCACGTCGTCGCGCACGCGCGCCGGATCGCGCGCGCGCGGATCGCCGAAACCGCCGCCGCCGGGGAGTTGCAGGCAGATGGCATCGCGCGGCGGCACAGTCTGCCGTCCCTTGGGGCGGATCGGCCGGCCGGAGCGCAAGCTCACCTGGCCGGCGCCGCCGGGTTCGCCGCCGTTCCGTCCGCGCGCCGGATGATGCACGCGCTCGAAATTGCAGAGAAGCGCCAGTGGATTGGCGCCGGCGCCGCCGAGTTCGATCACCTGGCCGAGCCCGCCGCGGAATTGGCCGGGACCGCCGGAGCCGTCGCGGAATTCGCGGCGAAAGAACACCACCGGCGCCACGCTTTCGGTCGCCTCGACCGGTATCGTGCGCACGCCGGAAGGAAAAGCGGTGGCGCTCAAGCCATCCTTTTGCGGCCGCGCGCCGGCGCCGCCGCAATGAAAGATGACGGTCGAGAACTCCGGCAGCGTATTGGCATCGGTGCCGGCTTCAACCTCATCGACCAGCGAGCCGCCGCCGAAGATCTGCGGATTCCACAACGACGATGCGCCTTCCGCCGGCACGCCGCCGGCGATCGCCTGTTGCAGACAGCCGGCGACAACATCCGGCAACATTTGTCCAACCGTATGCCGTGCCGCGACCGGCCACGGCCGCTTGGCATTGAGCACGCAGCCTTCCGGCGCGCTCACCGTGATCGGCTCCAGTGAACCGGCATTGTTCGGAACCTCCGGCGCCACCAGACACTTCACGCCGAACGCGGTATAGGCGAGACAATAATTGAACACGACATTGATGCCGTAGCCCGAGGCCGGCGAGGTGCCCGCATAATCGACATGGATGCCGTCGTCGGAAATGGTAAGCGCGGCATTGAGCTTAAGCGGCTTGTCGTAACCATCCATGGTCATGCTGTTGCGATAGGTGCCCTTCGGCAGCGCGCGAATGCGTTCGAGCGTGGTCTCGCGCGAGGCTTCGACGATGGTGTCGCCAAGCCGGTC
>JBQCCX010000427.1:0-7698 GCA_051961815.1 Xanthobacteraceae bacterium | reverse complement strand
CATGCGGATATGCGCGGGAAGATCGGCAAGAAGCGGGTTGAGCAGATAATGCGGATTGCCGTCGTGATCGAGATCGGCGGTGAGTTTGCCGGGCTCGCCTTTGAGCAATTCGGGCGGCGTGTAGTGCTGCTGAAAGTCGATAAGCATGGGAGCTTGTAGCCCGGATGGAGCCATAGCGAAATCCGGGACGTGAGGATCCCGCATTGCGCTTCGCTCCATGCGGGCTACGAACTATCCGGAATAACGCTCGGTTTTCACATAATCGCAAATTCGGTATTGCGCCGGTCGGTGACCAGCATGGCCCCGGGATAGTGCGTGATGCAGAAATCCGGCCGCACTGCCATGATCACCGATTGCGGCGTCACTCCGCAGGCCCAAAATACCGGCAGCTCGTCTTCGTGCACCGGCACTGCATCGCCCCAGTCCGGCTTGGCAATATCCGCAATCCCGAGCAATTCCGGTTTGCCGATATGGACCGGCGCGCCATGGACCGAGGGAAAGCGGGTGGTGATCTGAATGGCGCGAATGGCGTCGGCCGGCTTCATCGGCCGCATCGAAACCACGAGCGGTCCATGAAACGGTCCGGCGGCCGCGGTCTCGACCGATGTGCGGTACATCGGCACCGTGCAGTCGCAGGTCATGTGGCGCAATTCGATGCCGTCGTCGAGCAGCGCTTGCTCGAACGACAGCGAGCAACCGAGTGCGAAGCTCACCAAATCGTCCCGCCACCATTTGCGCACGTCGGTTGGTTCATCGACGACGGCGCCGTCGCGCCAGACCCGATAGCGCGGCAGGTCCGTGCGAATGTCGAGGTCATCGCCGAGCGCCGGAATGGCCGGGTCGCCCGGAGCCGACATGCCGATCACCGGACATGGCTTCGGATTGCGCTGGCAGAACTGCAGGAAATCGCTCGCCAAAGCCTGCGGCAGGATCGCGAGATTGGCCTGAACGAAGCCGGGCGCGAAGCCGGAAGTCGATCCGGTATGTTGAGCGCGCCGAATAGCCAGCCGCGCCGCGTGGCCGGTAGCTAGCGCTTGCGGCCTTAGCCGCGGCCCGCTCGCGGTCGTTAATGTCTGTTCTTGCATGTTTACCGTCACTTTTACGGCCAGTACCTGTTGCGCATTTTAGCATCACGAAGGCCGGGAAAAACCACTCGCCTCCGCGACGATGTTACACGTATTGGCGCGAGTACCGGCGATACCGGAGCAACCGAATCCGGTTGAAAGCGCGGGCAATATCGCGTTTGCTTATGGCATAAATCATCCCCCAAAGCCCGTTAAGGGATCAATCCGGACCATTCCAGAAGGACGGAACAGCCAGGAAGGAACGTCATGAACGAGAAGTGGAAAGAGGAGACGTGGGCCGAAGACATCTGGTACCGCGGCAAGCTCACGCGCCGACGCCTGGTCGGCTGGGGGGGTGGCGCGATCGGAGCCATGATGCTGGTGCCGGCGCCGTGGCGCGCCGCTTTCGGCGCCGCCAAGCCATATCGAATCGGCTCTGAGCAACCGCTGTCGGGCGCCGGCGCCGCCGGCGGCAAGACCGCCGTGGTCGGATTGCAGATGGCGGTCGACCGCATCAACAATTCCGGCGGCATCAACGGTCGGCCCGTCGAACTGATCATCGCCGACGACGAGAGTTCGCCCGCGGTCGCGCGGCAGAAGACCTCGAAGATGGTGCAGGAGAGCAATATCGACATCCATGTCGGCGGCTTCCTATCGAACATCTGCATCGCCTGCATGCCGGTCTGGCAGGAAGCCAAGATCGTCAACATGATCAGCGTCTGCCTCGATACGACCCTGACGACCTCCGCCTGCAACCGTGTCAGTTTTCGTGTCCACGATTACGCGCCGGCCCAGGCGGTCGCATTCGGGCCGATGCTCGCCAAGATGGGCAAGAAGTGGCACATCGCCTATGCGGATTATTCCTGGGGTCAATCGACCCGCGACGCCTACGCCGCCGAGATCAGAAAGAATGGCGGCGAAGTGGTCGGCACCACCGGCATTCCGCTTGGCACCGCCGACATGACGCCGTTCCTGTCGAAAATCTCCGGTAATTTCGACGGCTTGTTCGGCATTTTCTTCGGCAAGGACGGTGTGACGGTAGGCAACCAGGCCTATGATCTCGGTCTCACCAAAAAGTACAAATGGGCAGGCGATGGCGCGATTTGCGAATCGACCAATATGCCGGCGCTTGGCAACAAGATCGAAGGCTTCGTTGCCATCAATCGTTACATCCCGGTGTTCCAGGGCCCGCTCGACACGCCCTATCTGCACCGGTTCTTCGACGACGCCAAAGCGCGCCTTGCCAAGGTCGACCCGTCGGGGCCGCTGCCGGATCGCTATGTGCAATCGAACTATGAGGCGATGAATGCCGTGAAGGTCGCGATGGTCGCCTCCAAATTCGAAAGCCGCGACGATACCGACAAGTTGATCGCGGCGCTCGAAGGCCTGGAAATGAAGGAGGGCGATGACTTTCCGCAGGGCGACAAGACGCTGCGCAAGGCCGACCATCAGGCCTTCATTCGCGAGTTCCTCTATGTCGTCGAAGGCGGTACTTTCAAGCTGCTTGAAACGGTGGAGAAGGATAAGACCATCGCTCCGCCGGCTTGCAACTTCTCCGCCTAGCCGTTCCGCCTAAGTGCGCGCGGAACGGCCGAACGAGCGACCCTCCCCGGCCAGTGGCCGGGGAGAGGCATTGGCGACAATCCTCAAGACCGACCGGCTTTCCCGTCATTTCGGTGGATTGGCGGCGCTCTCGCAGATCAATTTCGAGGTTGCACGCGGCGAGGTACGCGCCATCATCGGACCAAACGGTGCAGGCAAAAGCACTTTCTTTAATTGCCTCACCGGCGTGTTGCGGCCAAGCGGCGGCCGCATCGTCTTCGACGGCGGAGACATTACCGGGCTGCCCAGCAACCAGATTTCGCAAAAAGGCATCGCCCGCTCGTACCAGATCACCAACATCCTGCCGAACGCCACTGTGTTCGAGAACGTTCGTATTGCCGCGCAATCGCGCCGGCACTCATGGAATATGATTTCCCATCACAACGGACTCGCCGACATCAATCAGAAGGCCGAGCAAGCGTTGCAGGCGGTGGGCCTCTTGAGCAAGGCGCGGGAATTCGCGTCGAACCTGTCGCACGGCGAGCAGCGCAATCTGGAAATCGGTATTGCCCTTGCGACCGAACCGAAGCTGCTCTGCCTCGATGAGCCGACGGCAGGAATGAGCCAGGCCGAAACCGAAGAAACCAAACAACTGGTGCGACGCATCGCCAAGAACCTCACCGTCCTGATCGTCGAGCACGACATGCAGGTGGTCATGGAGCTGTGTCACCGCATTACGGTGCTGCATTACGGCGCCGTCCTTGCCGAAGGAACGCCTGAGGAAATCCAGAACAATCCGAAAGTGCTGGAGGTATATCTCAAGACATGAGCGGCATGGCTCAAAATAATTCGGCGCAAAACGATTTGGCTCAAAGCCCTTCGGCTCAAAGCCGTTTGGCCGAAAGCGCCGCGTCGCTCGTCGGTGTCGAGGACGTGCACACTTATTACGGCAAGAGCCACATCCTGCACGGCGTGTCGTTGACTGTCGCGCCGGGCGAGGTGGTTGGGCTCCTCGGCCGCAACGGCGTCGGCAAGAGCACCACGCTCAAGACCATCATGGGTCTGGTTCGCCCGAGCCGCGGCACGATCCGCTTCGCCGGCAAATCGATCACCGGCGCAGCGCCGCACAAATTAGCGCGGCTTGGCATCGGTTATGTGCCGGAAGACCGCCGGATTTTCCGCCTGCTTACCGTCATGGAGAATCTGCGCACCGGATTGGACCGCAACGGCGTTACCGAAGAAAAGCGCACGGCGCTCCTGGAAAAAGTGTTCGCATATTTCCCGGTGCTGGCCGAGCGCCGCACGCAAGCCGGCGGCACGTTGTCCGGTGGTGAACAACAGATGCTCGCGATCGCGCGGGCGATGATGCTCGAACCCAAGATCATTTTGCTCGACGAGCCGACCGAGGGGCTGATGCCGCGGATGGTTTCGCAGATCGAACAGATCATCGGCGTGCTCAAGAATGAGGGCGTGGCAATCCTGCTGGTCGAGCAAAATGTGCCGTTGACGCTTGCCGCAAGCCGGCGCGTCTACATTATGGAAAAGGGAACCATGCGACACCACTGCGCGGCTTCCGAAATCGACGCCAATCACGCCATTATAAAGCAGTACTTGGGAGTGTAAGCGATGGACGCGATCGTCCAGTTCTTCCAAGCAATTCCGCTGGACCTCATCATCATCCAGACGGTGAACGGCATTGTCACCGGCATGATCCTGGCGCTGATCGCTTCCGGGCTGACACTGATCTTTGGCATCATGGATGTGGTCAATTTCGCCCACGGTGAATTGTTCATGCTCGGCGCCTATGTGGGCGTCGTCATTGTTGCGAGCACCGGCAATTTCTGGCTGGCGCTGATCGGATCATCCTTGATCGTCGCTTTGCTCGGCGCCGCCATGCAGATTGTCGCCTTGCGGCCGCTGATTGGGCGCGATCCGCTCAACACGATTCTCGCGACTTTCGGCATTTCGCTGGTTTTGCAGAACTACGCGCTGTGGACGTTCGGGCCGGTGGCGCGCAAGATCGGCGAGCCGATCACCGGTCAGTTTCCGCTGTTTTATCTGCAATATCCCTGGTACCGCCTTCTGATCGCCGCGCTGTCCGCCGCGATCATCGGCGGCTTCTGGCTCTACCTGAAAAACGGCAAATTCGGCATCTGGATCAGAGCCACAGCGCAGGACCGGATCATGGCCCAGGCCATGGGGATTCCGGTGCCGCTTGTCTATACCGGCGTCTTCGCCATCGGCGCGGCGATGGCGGCGGCCAGCGGCGTGTTGTTCGCACCGATGGTCGGCGTCAACCACACGATGGGACTCGATTGGGTGCTCAAGGCCTTCATCGTCGTGGTCGTGGGCGGCATGGGCAATTTCGCCGGCTCGATCGCGGCCGCGATCTTCATCAGCCTGGTTGAGGCTTATGCCGCGATCTGGGTCGATCCGTCACACGCGGTCATCGTGTCCTTTGTCATTCTGATTCTCACCTTATTGTTCCGGCCGACCGGCCTGTTTGTAGCGACGCCGCGATGAGCACCGCCCCGCTCGATAAAGCAAGTTCGCTTGGCGCACTGCCGCGCGACAAGAGCGCGCTCACTCACACCGCCGTATTCTGGATCGGCTTTTGCGTGGTCATGGCAGCGCTGATTGCCGCGCCTCTCGTGCTGCCCGAATTCTGGCGCCGCCTGCTCACCGAAATCCTGATCTGGGGACTATTGGCGATGTCGTCCGATCTGTTGATCGGTTACACCGGCATGGTCTCGTTCGGGCATTCAGCCTTTTTCGGGCTTGGCATGTACGGCGCCGCCGGTGCGCTGTTGGCCGTCAGCCCGCCCAATCTCTGGCTGGCCATCCTGTTCGGGCTCGCCGGCGCCGCCGGCGCCGCTTTGTTCGTCGCCTACTTCTCGACACGCCTTCGCGACATCTATTTCGCCATCACCACACTGATCTTCAGCCAGATCTTCTACGTGATCATTTTTACCTGGACTGCGGTAACCGGCGGCGAGAACGGCTTGATCTTTACCCGGCCGCATTTGCGCATTCCTTTCCTCTACGACGCGCGCTTCACCTCGACCACCATGCACTGGTTCGTGCTCGCGGTGGTCGCCGGCTCGTATCTGATCCTGCGTCGGATCACGCAGTCGCCGTTCGGCATGGTGCTGCAATCGATCCGCGAGAATGAGCCAAGGACCCGCGCCATCGGCTATCGGGTGGAGAATTTCAAGATAGTCGCGGTGATGCTGTCCGGCCTGTTCGCCGGATTGGCCGGGGTGCTTTACGCGATCCAGAACGAATTCGCGGCGCCCGACTTCGTCCACTTTCTGACCTCCGGCGAGACCGTTATCTATAATGTGATGGGCGGCATCGGCACCTTGGTGGGACCGATCGTCGGCGCCGGATTTTTTCATCTGATGCGCGAATTGCTGTCGCGGATCTTCGGCGATCAATTCCCCTATCTGATTCCGCTGGGCCTGATCTTCATCGCCATGATCATCTTCCTGCCGCAAGGGATTATGGGTTTTGCGCGAAGGTGGTTGAACCGGTGAATTCGGGGTCAAGCCATTTTGACCGCTCGTCCCCGCGCAAGCGGGGACCCAGCGTAAGATCCACTGGATTCCCGCTTGCGCGGGAATGAGCGGTAGCAAGCAGGGAAGCTTTAAGTAGACGCCTTGCCCAAGAACGCGGCCAGCGTCTTGGCCTCCTTGCCGTCGGCGGCAAAATCCTCGGCAAAGCGCGCGTAGAATTCCGCCGCGCCTTCGTAGAGATCGCGCGCTGCCGGATCCTCGCCGACAAAGCCGGCGATCTCTTCCATTTCCGCGATCCAGCGATAGGCCTTGGGCGGCATCATCGTGAGCTGGCGCTTGAGCCAGGCCAGCATCTCTTTTTGGCTGCCTTGCAATTCCGCCATCAGCGAATCCGCAGTACCGGTGCGCATCGCCGCCAGCATCATGGCCGCGCCGATGGCCTGAGTGCCTTTGGTGATTCCGGCATAGGACATTTTCAACGCCGAGGCCGCGCTCAAGGCGCCGTCGAGCACGCGAATATCCAGACCATGGTCGCGCAAGCTCGCAACGCGCGGCGCCGCCGCGCCCGACGCGTAGATGCGCGGACCGGCATCACCTGGCTTCGGCGGCTGGCCGATGATCCCGGCATCGACAAAGGGACATTCGGTCGGCGCGATCGCGGCGGCCACGCGATCGACGGTGTTTGGATTGATGGCATTGCAATCGACATAAACCGGCTTGGCGTTGCTCGCGGTGAGCGCCAGGACAAAGCGTTGCGCGAGCGACAGCGCGTCTCCCGGCGGCAGGATCGAGAGGATAAAATCGGCGCGGGCGATGTCGTCGTCCCTGGCCGCGACCATGCCTGCGGCTTTGGCCCGCGCGCGGGTCTCCTCGCTCCGCCCGTCGAGCGAAGTCAGAACCGTGACTCCGTTGTCGACCAGCCTTTTGCCGACGGCGGCGCCCATGGCGCCGGGCGCGATCACTGCAACGACAGGGGTCATACGAACCTCGCTCCAAGCTTTAACGGCTTCCGAAATCGGGTGGTATGTGCGACCTTTTTATCGTCATTTCCAGTTCGGTTGAACCGCGGATTGGACCGATGCAGCATTGCATTTCCGGCAAAGTTTACGGAACTGTCAGCGCCGAGCAGCAGAAACAAATGAGCGGCCTGGAATTCGTTCAGGGCCTCGTCAATGGCACGCTGCCTTTGAACACCATGGCGCAAACCTTGGGCTACGACGTGAGCGAAGCCGTCAAAGGTCGTGTCGTCGTCACCGCCATGCCGAACACTACGCAGCTCAATCCGGCGGGCACCGTGCATGGCGGCGTCGCAGCAACGATGCTGGACACCTGCATGGGGCTGGCCATCCACTCGACTCTGGAAAAGGGTTTCGGCTCGACGACCTTGGAGTTCAAAATCTCGCTGCTGCGGCCGATCACACCGGAAACCGGGCTGATCACAGCCGAGGGCGTGGTCCTGACCTGCGGCCGCCGGATCGGCACCGCCGAGGGGCGCCTCATTGACCAGGCCGGGCGCCTGCTCGCGCATGGCACCACGACCTGCCTGATCTTTCCGGCCTAAGCTTCATCGTGCGCCG
>JBQCCX010000426.1:0-3288 GCA_051961815.1 Xanthobacteraceae bacterium | reverse complement strand
GCCGCAAGTCCGAACGGTTATGCCCGCTTTCAGTGGTTCGCCAGTTCCTGGATCGGACGCCTGATCCTGTTCGGCTATACCTGGAGCGTGATCCATCACATGCTCGGCGGCATCCGCCACCTGATCTGGGATACCGGGCGGGGTTTCGGACCGAAAGAGCGCGAATGGCTGGCCGCCGCCAATCTCATTGCCTCGATCGCGATAACGATCTTGCTGTGGCTGTTGATCATGAACTTGCCGTGGCTGTTCTTCATGTTGACGATGGGAAGCGCTTGATGGCCGGACCCTTGCATATCCGCACACCGCTCGCCCGCGTGCTCGGCCGCGGCGCCGCCAAGTCAGGCACCGAACATTTCTGGCATCAGCGGCTTACCGCGGTGGCCAATGTGCCGCTGACCATCGCCGCGATCGCCATTCTCCTTACGCTGCTTGGCCGCAATCAGGCCGCAGTCGCGCAAATCCTCGGCTCGCCGGCGGTCGCCATCATCATGCTGTTGTTCGTGACCTCGATCACCATTCACATGCGGATCGGCATGGCGGTGATCATCGAGGATTACGTCCACGACGAATCGCTCAAACTCACCTTGCTGATGGCGAACACCTTCTTTGTCATCGCCGTCGCGCTCGCCTCGGTCTGGGGCATATTGAAGCTGTCATTCGGATTGTGAACAGGGTTTTGTGACCATGGCCGAGACCGCACCAAACGGCGCTCCCGCACCGGCCATCAACGGGCGCGCCTACCCGATCGAGGACCACGTTTATGACGTCGTGGTGATCGGCGCCGGCGGCGCCGGCCTGCGCGCCGTGGTCGGCTGCAGCGAAGCCGGATTGCGCACCGCTTGCATCACCAAAGTCTTTCCGACCCGCTCCCATACCGTCGCGGCGCAAGGCGGCATTGCCGCGGCGCTCGGCAATATGGGCGAAGACGATTGGCGCTGGCACATGTACGACACCGTCAAAGGGTCGGACTGGCTCGGCGACCAGGACGCCATCGAATATATGTGCCGCAATGCACCGGACGCGGTGTACGAGCTGGAGCATTGGGGGTTGCCGTTCTCCCGCCGCGACGACGGCAAGATCTATCAGCGCCCGTTCGGCGGCATGACCACCCATTTCGGCAAAGGCACCGCGCAGCGTACCTGCGCCGCTGCCGACCGCACCGGCCACGCCATGCTGCACACCATGTACGGCCAGGCGCTGCGGCATTCGACCGAGTTCTTCATCGAATATTTTGCCATCGATCTGATCATGGACGACGACGGCCGTTGCCGCGGCGTGGTCGCCATCAACCTTGAAAACGGCTCGATCCACCGCTTTTCGGCGCAGATGACGATTCTGGCGACCGGTGGCTATGGCCGCACCTACGCCTCCTGCACCGGTGCGCACACCCAGACCGGGGATGGCAATGCGATGGTGCTGCGCGCCGGGCTGCCGCTCCAGGACATGGAATTTGTCCAATTCCATCCCACCGGGGTCTATGGCGCCGGCGTGCTGATCACCGAAGGCGCGCGCGGCGAAGGCGCCTATCTCGTCAATTCAGAAGGCGAGCGCTTCATGGAGCGCTACGCGCCGTCGGCCAAGGATCTCGCCTCGCGCGACGTGGTCTCCCGCGCGATGACCATCGAAATCCGCGAGGGCCGCGGCGTCGGACCGAAGAAGGATCACATTTTCCTTCATCTCGACCATCTCGACCCGCAGATTCTGGCCGAGCGCCTGCCCGGCATCACCGAATCCGCGCGCATCTTCGCCGGCGTCGATCTCACGCGCGATCCGGTGCCGATTCTGCCGACGGTGCACTACAATATGGGCGGCATCGCCGCCAATTTTCACGGCGAGGCACTAACCAAGACGAACGGCAATCCCGATCAGGTCGTGCCCGGCATGATGGCGCTCGGCGAAGCGGCCTGCGTCTCCGTGCATGGCGCCAACCGGCTCGGCTCGAATTCGCTGATCGATCTCGTGGTGTTCGGCCGCGCTGCGGCGATGCGTTGCGCCGAAATCCTCACCGCCAACGACAAGCATCCCGAACTGCCGAAGGATTCGGCCGAGCGGCCGCTGGCAAGGCTCGATAAGTTCCGCCATGCCTCGGGCGGCACCCCGACCGCGCAGCTGCGCGCGAGGATGCAGCACGTGATGCAGAACAATTGCGCGGTGTTCCGCACCGGCGAAGTGCTCGAAGAAGGCTCCAAGCTCATTCATCAGGTCCATGACGGGGTCGGCGACCTGCGGGTGTCGGATCGGTCGCTGATCTGGAATTCCGATCTGGTCGAGACGCTCGAACTCGCCAACCTGATCGAGCAGGCCGTGGTCACCATGGATGCCGCGGTCAATCGCACCGAGAGCCGCGGGGCGCACGCCCGCGAGGATTTCCCCGACCGCGACGATGCGAACTGGATGAAGCACACGCTGTCCTGGCTCGATCATCAAACCGGCAAGGTCACGATCGACTACCGGCCGGTGCACACCTACACGCTCACCAACGACGTCTCCTACATCGAGCCCAAAAAGCGGGTGTATTGAGCGCGCACCGGATCAGATCGAGGTCGTTATGGTTCAATTCACACTGCCGAAAAATTCCAAGATCACGCCGGGCAAGACCTGGCCGCGCCCGGTGAGCGCTAGGTCGCAACGCGAATACCGCATCTATCGCTGGTCGCCGGACGATGGCCGCAATCCGCGCATTGATACTTATTATGTCGACACCGGCGATTGCGGCCCAATGGTGCTCGACGCCCTGATCTGGATCAAAAACAATGTCGACCCGACGCTGACTTTCCGCCGCTCCTGCCGCGAAGGCATTTGCGGCTCATGCTCGATGAATATCGACGGCACCAACACACTCGCCTGCACCAAGGCGATGAGCGACATCGGCGGCGCCGTCCGCATCTATCCGCTGCCGCACATGCCGGTGGTGAAAGATCTGGTCCCCGACTTGACCAACTTTTACGCCCAACACGCCTCGATCCAGCCGTGGCTGCAGACCGTTTCGCCCACGCCGCAGAAGGAATGGAAGCAAAGCCACGACGACCGCCAGAAGCTCGACGGGCTTTACGAATGCATTCTCTGCGCCTGCTGCTCGACGGCGTGCCCGAGCTATTGGTGGAATTCGGATCGGTTTCTCGGCCCGGCGGCGCTCCTCCAGGCGCACCGCTTCATCATGGATTCCCGCGATGAGGCGACCGGCCACCGGCTCGACAATCTGGAAGATCCGTTCCGGCTCTATCGCTGCCACACCATCATGAATTGCGCCAAGGCCTGCCCCAAGCATCTCAATCCGGCGAAAGCCAT
>JBQCCX010000425.1:0-2565 GCA_051961815.1 Xanthobacteraceae bacterium | reverse complement strand
CGCACGTGGCGGATACACCGACCCCAGGTGGGTCGCGCGGGTACCGCGGCACGCTCTAGCGGGTGGCGGGGGTTCGGATTTCGACGTTCACTATCCCCCTCACCCGCCTCGCGATCTACGACCGCTCGGCGGCCTCTCCCCATCGGGGAGATGCGAATAACTTATCGCGCCGTCTCATTCGAACAGCTCGTCGGCGCGGCCGGACAGGGTCAGAGGAACTGTGATGCCGAGCGATTTTGCCGTCTTCAAATTGATGTACAGCTCCACTTTAGTGCCCTGCTGCACCGGCAATTCGGCGGGCTTTTCACCTTTGAGCACACGGCCCGCATAAACGCCGGTCAGCCGATATGAATCGGTAATGATACCGCCGTAGCTCATAAGGCCGCCCGCTGCGACGAAGTCGCGATTTTCGTAGACCGCCGGCACCGCGTAGCGAGCTGCCAATGCGGCAAGAAGTTTGCTTCGGCTCGTGAAAAATGCATCAGCGCCGATCACAAGCCCCCGCGCGTGCAATTGACTGATTTTCAGGAACGCTTCCTCGAGATCGCGGTCGCTGCTGGCATCGAGAACATGAAGCTCAAGACCAAGGTTACGGGCCGCCGATAGAGCTCCATTTGTTTCAATCTCGGTAAGACCGGGATTGGCCGGATTGACCACAAGCGCCATCGTCTTTGCTGTGGGTAATAGCTCGTGCAGCAGTTCCAGTCGCTTTGGCGATACGACTGCGTTCAATTGAGTGACGCCGGTGACATTGCCGCCGGGCTGACTGAGGCTGGCGACGAGGCCGAGCCGGATCGGATCCCCGCCGGATTCAAATACGATCGGAATAGTTGTGGTCGCCGCCTTCGCGGCTAATGCCGCTGGCGTGCTGGTGGCGGCAATCACGGCGACTTGGTGATGAACCAACTCGGCCGCCAGCGCCGGGAGCCGATCGGTTCGGCCGTCGGCCCAACGGTATTCGATCGCAACGTTTTGGCCTTCGACATAGCCCGTTTCCTGCAAGCCGCGACGGAATGCGGCGACCATCGGCTGATAGCCGTCGGCCGACGCGACATTGAGGAATCCGATCATCGGCAGCGTCGGCTTTTGCGCGCGCGCTGCCAGCGGCCGCGTTACGGCCGTGCCGGCGAGAAGTGCAATAAATTCCCGGCGTCGCATGGCCGCCCCCACGGCTGCAGCTGCTGCGCAATGCCAAGTCAGCATCAAATCAGGAAAATGCGACAGGCGGAATGGGGAAATGAGCCGGAGAGGCTGGGCGATCACTCGATCTGCGGGATTTTGGCGCTGGCGATCAATCCCTTGAAGAACGGCACCATGGTTGCGATGCGCTCGCGCACCGCATCCGGGCCGCCGGCGATCGGGGTGTAACCGAGCGTAATGACGCGGTTTTTGATCTCGTCCTGCGCCATCACTGCCAAGGCCGCTTGCGTGTAGCGCTCGAGAAGTTGCGACGGCGTGCCGGCCGGCGCCAGCAGAAAGTGCTCGGTCTCGAGCGTGACATCGGGAAAGCCCGCTTCCTTGAATGTCGGCACGTCGGGGAGATTGACCCAGCGCTCTTTGGTGGTCACGGCGAGACCGCGCATCACGCCGGCCTGCACTTGCGCCTGCGCGCCGGGTAGCGCCGTGAGCAACAAATCGACGGTGCCGGTGAGCAGAGCCTGCGTCGCCGGTCCGCCGCCGTTGAATGGAATATTGGTGATGTCGACGCCGGCTTTGAGCTTGAACAATTCCATAGCGAGCTGCGGCGTGGTGCCGTTGCCCGGGCTCGCATAATTGAGCTTGCCCGGCTCGGCCTTGGCGCGCGTGACGGCCTCGGACAAGGAATTGATGTTGCCCGAATTGCTGCCTTTGGCGTTCACCGCCAGAATGTTCGGCGCCACTGGCAGGGTCGCGATCGGAGCGAAATCCTTGGCCGGATCGTAAGCGACGTTCTTGTAAAGCGCGGGGTTCACCAGCAACGCGCTTGACGTCAGGAGGAGCGTATAGCCATCCGGTTCGGCGCGCGCCGCCTCCACCATGCCGATATTGGCGCCGGCGCCGGCGCGATTTTCCACGATCACGGTTTGGCCGAGCGCTTGCTGCAGGGGCGATTGCAGAAGCCGCGCCAGCACATCCGACGATCCCGCGGGCGCGAATGGCACGATGATGCGGATTGGCCTCGTGGCATTGAGTTGCGCGCGCGCCGCGCCCGGCAGCGCCAGCGCGGCGGCGAGCGTGAGAACTGTGCGGCGCCTGAGTGCCCCTCCCCCTTGGGGGGCGGGTTTTGGGGGGGGGGTGGAAAGGGACGATCGCAAGCATTTTGGCTTGCATGTCTGCGAGCCACCCCCCTCCCTACCCTCCCCCACAAGGGGGGAGGGAAGATTCTTTCCTGCCAAATTGCTTCCGTTCATTCGATCACAGCTCATTCAAAGTCACTTCGCAAAGTCACTTCGTCCCGACCACATTATATGCCGCCAGCGGCCGGCTGATGCCCTTCAACGCAAAATCGCCGACCGACTCGACGGCGACCGCATCCTCGACCGCCATCAATACGCGCGGGCTGATGAGGATCTGGCCTGGCTTGGC
>JBQCCX010000424.1:0-6295 GCA_051961815.1 Xanthobacteraceae bacterium | reverse complement strand
GCGCCGTGGCTTCGATGAAGCCGGGCAACGGCTTGCCTTCGTCGATATAGAGCGAGCCGCCATTGTCGAGCACCAGGCCGAAATTGTGATTGCTGCCGAAAGTGTGGCTCCACGGCAGCCAATCGACCAGCGTCGGCGGCTCGTCGGCGACGAACGGCAAAGCGGCGCGGAGCATCGTCTGGTTGGCGCACAACATGCGATGGGTGTTTTCAACGCCCTTCGGCCTGCCGGTCGAGCCGGATGTGAAGAGAATCTTGGCGGGCTGGTCCGGCTCGACCCGCGCTTGCGCTTTGTCGACCTCGGCAGTGGCAGGCGTTTGCAACAGCGCGGCGAAGGTTGTGCTCGTGCGATCAGCGAGCGGATTGACCGTCACAACCACTTCGATCCGTCGCGGCAGCACTGCCGCAATGGCGCGGGCAAAGGCGCTGCCATTGGCGGCGAAAACCAGGCCAGGCGAGAGGATCTCCATGATCGATTTGAGCTTGCCGAAATCCTGCGACAGCACCGAATAGGGCACCGAGATCGGGGCATAGGGAATGCCGACATGCATGGCGGCGAGACCGAGAAGCGCGTGCTCGATATCGTTGCCCGAGAGAATTGCCACCGGGCGCGCGGCGCTTAGCCCGCGCTGTAGCAGCGCCGCCGCGAGCGCGCGCACCGCCGTGAGCGACTGCGCGTAGGTCATCGTGCGCCAGCCGGCGACCGCGTCGCGCTGCGCGAGAAATACGCGATCCGGGGCCACGGTCGCCCAATGCGCCAGCCGTTCGCTCAACATGCGCGGGTAGGCCGGCAGCGCATGCGGCGAACGCATCAGGATGACGCCGTCGCCGCGCCGCTCGATCACGACATCGGCCCGGCCGAGCTTGACCGCGCGCAGCGGCGCTGTCGGCAATCGCGTCATGTGCGCGCCACCTTCGGTGCACGTTTTTCCAGAAAAGCTTTGAGCCGCGCCTTGGCCTCCTCGTCGCCCTGGGCGATGGCGGCCGCGAGCGCTTCGGTGACATAGCCGGCCGCTGGATCGCTCCGCGCGATGCGCGGGAGCAGATGCATCACCGCGAAATTGGTGAACGGCGCATTGCCGGCGATGCGATGCGCAAGCTCAAGCCCCTTGGCCAAACCCTCGCCGTCGTCGACCAGATATTGCGACAGCCCGATGGTCTGGCCCTCCTCGGCGGACAGCGTTCGCGCAGTCAGCATCATGTCCATCATTCGCGCGGTGCCGATCAATGGCGGCAGCCGCACCGAGCCGCCGCCGCCGATATAGATGCCGCGGCTGCCTTCTGGGAGCGCATAGAACGCATTGCGTTCGGCGACGCGCACATGCGCCGCCGCGGCCAGTTCGAGGCCGCCACCGACCACCGCGCCGTGCAACACCGCGACCACCGGCACGTTGCCGAACTCGATGCGGTCGAAGGCGCGATGCCAGGAGCGCGAATGGGCGATGCCGGCGACGGTAGCGCGATCGACCAGTTCGGTCAGATCAAGCCCGGCGGAAAAATGCTCGCCTTCGCCGCATAACACGACAGCGCGAATGTCGTCCGGCAGGCTTGAGAAAAAGGTCTCGATGCCGGCGACCATCGGATCGTCGAGCGCATTGCGCTTTTGCGCCCGATTGAGCCGCAACACCGCGACGGCGCCATGGCGCTCGGCTTTAAGCGAGGACGGAAGCTCGGACCAGGACATTGTTATTTCGCCACCAGCGGACAGCCGCCCTGATCGAGCGGCCGGAATGCTTGCTCGGCCGGGATGGTCGCGGTGATTTTGAACACATCCCATTTATCTTTGGATTCATCGGGCGTCTTGACCTGCAGCAGATACATGGAGTGAACCGCGCGCCCGTCCGGCCGGACCACGACATGGCCGAACAGCGGATCGTCGACCGGACTCTGCTTCATCGCGGCGACGACGGCGCGGCCGTCGGCCGGCGAGCCGGCTTTATCGACGGCGCGCAGGTAATCCAGCGCCGCCGAATAGACGCCGGCCTGCATGTGATTGGGCATGTCCTTTTTCGGGTGCCGCTCCTGATATTGTTTGGACCAGGCGCGGGTCTGGTCGTTGAGGTCCCAATAAAAGGCGTTGAGCGCGGTGATGCCTTGCGCGGTCTTCAAGCCGAGCGCCGGCACGCTTTGCAGATCGAAAATCAGCGCCACGATTTTTTGCTGGGCGCCGAGATTGAACTCGCCGGCCTGCTTGATGGAGTTGACGGTGTCGCCGCCGGCATTGGCGAGACCGACAACCTGCGCCTTCGACGCCTGCGCTTGCAGCAGGAAGGATGAAAAATCGCTGGTGCCGAGCGGGTGGCGTACGCCGCCGAGCACCTGGCCGCCTTCGGCATTGACCTCTTCGCTGGCCTGTTTCTGCAAATCGTCGCCGAAGGCGTAATCGGCGGTGACGAAGAACCAGCTCTTGCCGCCCTGTTGCAGCAGGCCGCGCGCCACGCCGTGGCCCATCGACCAGGTGTCGTAGGTCCAGTGCACGGTATTGGGCGAGCATTTCGCACCGGTCAGAAGCGCGGTGCCGGCGCCCGAGCCGATGAACACTTTATTTTTGTCGCGAGCGATGTCGGCAACAGCCAGCGCCACCGCCGAATTCGGTACGTCGATGATCATGTCGACGCCTTCGACGTCGAACCAGCGCCGCGCGACCTCGGCGCCGATGTCGGGCTTGTTCTGGTGATCGGCGGATAGGACCTCAACCTTGCGCTTGGAATTTTTGGCGAATTCCTCCGCCGCCATCTGCGCGGCGACCACCGAGCCGGGCCCCTGGAAATCGGAGTAGACGCTCGACATGTCGTTGAGCACGCCGATGCGCGTGGCCCCGTTCATCTCGGCTTGTGCCGGCGACCACAGCGTTACGGACAGCGCGACGGCGGCAAAAGCATGCCTGGACATGCGATCCTCCCGATTGGCGCGGCACCTTCAGTTTTGCGCTCGAGGCCGGCGCCGCTTTGGACCCGCGCCGCCATTTGACCCTGTCGGCGGCGGCCCGTAAATAGCCTGCAAGAGCTTTGAGCTGACACTATCTTCCGGAAAACGGAGCGAGCGATGCGGGAGGTTTTCATCTGCGACGCGGCGCGCACGCCGATCGGCCGCTATGGCGGCGCACTCGCCAAGGTTCGCACCGACGATCTCGCCGCAGTGCCGATCAAGGCGCTCGTCGCCCGCAATGCCAAAGCCGACTGGTCGCGGCTCGATGACGTTTATTTCGGCTGCGCCAACCAGGCGGGCGAGGACAACCGCAATGTCGCGCGGATGGCGCTGCTGTTGGCTGGCCTGCCGGATTCTGTGCCGGGCGTCACCGTCAACCGGCTATGTGCCTCAGGATTGAACGCGGTCGGCGATGCGGCGCGCGCGATCCGCTGCGGGGAAATGGATTTTGCCATTGCCGGCGGCGTCGAATCGATGACGCGGGCGCCGTTCGTGATGGGTAAAGCCACTGAAGCATTTTCGCGCAGCGCGGAAGTCTACGACACCACGCTCGGCTGGCGCTTCGTCAATCCGGTGCTCAAAGCGCAATACGGCATCGATTCCATGGCGGAGACCGGCGAGAACGTGGCGGAAGAATTCCAGGTGACGCGCGCCGATCAGGACGCCTTTGCGTTGCGCTCGCAACAGCGCGCCGGCAACGCCGCGGCGGCCGGCTATTTCGCTGAAGAAATCGTGCCGGTCGAAGCGCCCGGCGGCAAAGCCGGGCCGATCGTCGTCAGCAAAGACGAGCATCCGCGCCCGGAGACCACGCTCGAGGGCCTGGCGAAGCTCAAGCCGATCGTGCGCAATCCCGGCACCATCACCGCCGGCAATGCCTCCGGCATCAATGACGGCGCCGCCGCGATTATTCTAGCCAGCGAAGAGGCGGCGAAAATGCACGGCCTCAAACCGCGCGCGCGCGTTCTTGGCATGGCGGCGGCGGCGGTGCCGCCGCGCATCATGGGCATCGGCCCGGTGCCTTCGACCAAAAGACTCTTGGCTCGGCTCGGCTTGAAGATCGGCGATTTCGATCTGATCGAGATCAACGAGGCCTTCGCCTCGCAAGGCATCGCCTGCCTGCGCCAGCTCGGCGTTCCTGAGAACGCCGAGCACGTCAATCCGCACGGCGGCGCGATCGCGCTCGGCCATCCGCTCGGCATGTCGGGCGCCCGGCTGACGCTCACCGCGGTGCACGGGTTGGAGAAGCGCGGCGGCAAGCGCGCGCTCGCCACCATGTGCGTCGGCGTCGGGCAGGGCGTGTCGCTGGCAGTGGAGCGGGTTTGAGTGTCGCCGAGTGCATGTTTCTAATATTGCCTCTCCCCGGTGGGGAGAGGCCGACTTCCGAGCAAAGCGAGGAAGTCGGGTGAGGGGGATCAGATTTTCTCCGCCCGATCCCCCTCACCCGTCTCGCAGCTGGCGCTACTCGACGACCTCTCCCCAATGGGGAGAGGTGAAAAATTGAAAGGAGAAATCTCGCGTGCCGATGTCGCCGGGCTACATCCCGTTTCATCCCGATCCGTCGCAGCCAAAATTCAAGCCGCCGGCCGGCGCGGTCGACGCACATTGCCACGTGTTCGGGCCGGAGCAGAAATTTCCTTACGCGCCGGAGCGCAAATACACGCCATGCGACGCGCCGAAGGAAAAGTTGTTCGCGCTGCGCGATTTTCTCGGCCTCGACAAGAACGTGATCGTGCAGGCGTCGTGTCATTCCAAGGACAACCGCGCCATGGTCGACGCGCTGCAAGCTTCGAACGGCAGAGCCAAAGGTGTGGCCTTTGTCGGCGAGGAGGTCAGCGACGACGAGCTCAAATGGATGGACCAAGCCGGCGTGCGCGGCGTGCGCTTTAATTTCTTGAAGCGCCTCGTCGACTTCACCCCGCGCGACGTGCTGGCGCGGATCGCCGCGCGGGTCGACAAGCTCGGCTGGCATATTGTCGTCTATTTCGAAATGCCGGATCTGCCCGAACTGGAGGATTTCTTCACCGCGCTGCCGACCACGGTGGTGGTCGATCACATGGGCACGCCCGACGTGAAAAAGGGCGTGGAGCATCCCGAGAACCAGCGCTTCCATCGCTTGATGGACAAGCACAGGAATTTCTGGGTCAAGGTCACCTGCCCGGAACGCATGAGTCTCGCCGGGCCGCCTTATGACGATGTCGTGCCGTTCGGCCGCGCGCTGGTCGAACATTTTCCCGATCGTGTCATCTGGGGCACCGACTGGCCGCATCCGAACATGAAAAAAACGGCGCCGGACGACGGCATCCTGGTCGACTACATTCCCAAAGTCGCGATTAGTGCGGCGGCGCAGCGGGCGTTACTGGTCGACAATCCGATGCGGCTTTATTGGAGTTGATCAAAATTGACCCCCGTCATCCTGAGGTGGCCGCCAACGGGTCCGGCCCGAAGTGGCCGGCCCGATGACAAGCTCCGCGGCCCTCGAAGGATTCCGGCCAAGGCGCCGTCGCCCTTCGAGGCTCGCTGCGCTCGCTTCTGAGGGTGACGGAAACCGCGCTTACGTTGCAACGCGCTCCTGCGCTATATATGTCGATTAAGAGCCTGACATTTAATAGAGCATGATCCCGAAAAGTGGGTACCGGTTTTCGGAAAAGGTTATGCTCCACCTAAAACCCAGAGAGACGCCGATGGCCCGCGAACGACACGATTACGACGATATTCCGGGCACTTTCGTGTTCGACGCCGAACGGTCCCGCCAGGGCTACGGCATCAACATGTTCTGCATGTCGCTGATGAAGGATGACAACCGCAAGGCCTTCAAGGCGAACGAGGCGGAATATCTGAAAAAATTCAAGCTGACGCCGGAACAGACCGACGCCGTTCTCAAACGCGATTACAACCGTATGCTCGAGCTCGGCGGCAATATCTATTTCGCCGCCAAGCTCGGCGCCACCGACGGCCATTCGTTTCAGCATCTCGCCGCGCTGATGACCGGCTCGACCCAACAGGATTACGCGGCGATGATGCTCGCCGGCGGCCGCTCGGTCGAAGGCAATCGCTCGCGCTCCGGCAAGGGCGCGCCATCGAAGGTTCTGCGCGCCGCCGGCCGCGGCAAATCCGCTGCCGGCAAGCGCACCAAATCCAAACCCAAAGCCAGATCAGCGAAACGGAAGTGAGCCGTGGCCAGAATCATCGCAGGAATAGGTTCGTCGCATGTGCCCGCCATCGGCGCAGCGCTGGACAATGGAAAAACCGAGGAGCCGTATTGGAAGCGGATCTTCTCCGGCTTCGAGTCGTCGCAAGCGTGGATGCGCGACACCAAGCCCGATGTCGCCATCATCGTCTATAACGATCACGCCTCGGCGTTCTCGGTG
>JBQCCX010000423.1:0-10387 GCA_051961815.1 Xanthobacteraceae bacterium | reverse complement strand
CTCCCGGCAACAATCGCACTGATCATCGGCGAACAAGCATGGGCGAAACGCTTGCGGTGGCGATGGTGCTCGCGGTCTGCGCCCTCCTGCTGGTCGGCTATCCGGTCGCATTCACGCTTGCCGGCGTTTCGCTCGGCTTCGCCGCGCTCGGCGCCGCATTGGGACTCATGAACTTTGCGCTTCTCGGCGCGCTGCCGGCGCGAATTTTCGGCATCACGACCAATGACGTGCTGCTGGCGATCCCTCTTTTTATTTTCATGGGCGTGATGCTGGAGCGTTCGCGGATCGCCGAGGACTTGCTGGAGACGATGGGACGGTTGTTCGGCCGATTGCCGGGCGGGCTCGGGATCTCGGTGATCGTCGTCGGCGTGCTGCTTGCGGCGGCGAAGGGCGTCGTTGGCGCGACGACCGTCACGATGGGATTGATCGTGCTGCCGACCATGCTGCGCCACGGCTATGACAAGGCGCTGGCTGCCGGCACGGTCGCGGCCACGGCAACGCTGGCGCAAATCTTTCCGCCGGCGACGGTACTGGTCCTGCTCGGCGATCAGCTAAGCAACTCGTATCAGGCGGCGCAACTGGCCAAGGGCAATTTCGCGCCGCAGACGGTGACGGTTGCCGATCTCTTCGCCGGCGCGATCGCTCCGGCGCTGATCCTGGTCCTGCTTTATCTGCTCTACGTGACTGGTATCGCGGTGCTCTACCCGAAGAAATCGCCCGCGATTGCCGCCGATCCGTCGGCGTTGCGCGGCGCCGCGCTTGGCGTACGGCTGGTCTCGGCTCTGATCGCGCCGTTTGCGCTGATCCTGGCGGTGCTCGGCTCCATTCTCGCCGGCGTCGCGACGCCGACCGAAGCCGCCTCGGTGGGGGCAGTCGGCGCGATTCTCCTGGCCCTGCCCAAGGCCGGGGCCAAGGGTCTGTTGCTGCCGGTAATGATCCGCACCACCCAGATCACCAGTATGATTTTTGTCATCCTGGTCGGCGCGACCGTGTTTAGCCTGGTATTCCGCGGGCTCGGCGGCGACGAGCTTGTTCATCGGGCGCTGAGCAATCTGCCGGGCGGAGTGGCCGGCGCGGTTCTCGCGGTCATGGCCGCTGTCTTTCTGCTCGGCTTCGTCATGGACGCATTCGAGATCATTTTCGTGGTCGTGCCGATCGTGGCGCCGGTGCTCCTGCAGATGCCGGGGGTCGATCCGGTCTGGCTCGGCATCATGCTGGCGGTCAATCTGCAGACCTCGTATATGCATCCGCCGCTCGGGCCGACATTGTTTTATTTGCGCGGCGTCGCGCCGCCGGAAGTCACCACCCGCGACATTTACCTCGGCATCATCCCCTTCGTGCTCATTCAACTCGCCATGCTGATCGCGCTGTGGTTTGCGCCGGGGCTTGCGACATCGTTGCCGCATCGGCTTTATGCGTCCTGATTTTGCGCGGGCTGACGTTTCACGGGAGGGATTATGAGCGCAGCGGAAATTTTCAATCTGAGCGGTAAGGTCGCGCTGGTGACCGGCGCGTCCAGTGGGCTTGGCGCGCGCTTTGCCGAGGTTCTCTCGCAAAACGGCGCCGCCGTCGTCCTGGTGGCGCGGCGCACCGAGCGGCTCGCGGCTTTGCAGGAAAAAATCGCCAAATCCGGCGGCAAAGCGATCACCGTCGCCGCCGATGTGCGCGACCGTCACGCCATGGCCGCCGCCTTCGATGCCGCCGAGAAGGCGTTCGGCACCGTGACCATCCTCGTCAACAATGCCGGCGTCGCGCACGCCGCGCGCGCGGTCGAGCTTGCCGAGGACGAATGGCGGCGCATTCTCGGAACCGATCTCGACGCTGTGTTCTTCTGCGCCCAGGAAGCGGCGCGCCGCATGCTGGCGGCCAAAAGCAGCGGCAGCATCGTCAACATCGCCTCGGTGCTCGGCTTTGGCGTCGACAAAGGCGTGGTCGCCTATGCGACCGCCAAGGCCGGCGTCATCCAGATGACCAAGGCGCTGGCGCTGG
Source organism: Xanthobacteraceae bacterium (assembly GCA_051961815.1). Lineage (GTDB taxonomy): Bacteria > Pseudomonadota > Alphaproteobacteria > Rhizobiales > Xanthobacteraceae > BOG-931. The sequence goes on along the minus strand of JBQCCX010000423.1, from coordinate 8,398 downwards.
AGCTTGCCTTCAAGGGCATCCGCGTCAATGCCATCGCGCCGGGCTGGATCGTCACCGAAATGAACCGCGATTATCTCCAAACCGAGCGCGGCGCTGCGATCAAGCGCGACATCCCGGTCGGCCGGTTCGGCGAGGAGCGCGATCTCGACGGCCCGCTCTTGCTGCTCGCTTCGGATGCCGGACGCTTTGTCACCGGCGCGACGATCGTCGCGGACGGCGGCCAGATGATCGCGTTGCGGGGGTGATGACCTTGCCGGCAGGCACTTGTCAAAACGTTGACGAACCCGCCAGCGTGGCAAGAAATAAGGCCGCTCGAACGGCGGCCTTTGAGTTTGTTACGGGCGGAACGGCCCCTCCCGTAATGAACCGTCCCGACAGCTAATTACATTTCAATATCGCAAATTACTTTGATCTAGCTCAAAATTGCGCGTCCGCTTTGTCGCAGCAGTCTTTGTCTGAAAAACAGATCCGATTCCACGGCACCGGCTTCGATCGGATCAACCGGGCAAGGACATATTATACCTTGGTATAATCGGCGCTCTGCCCCCCGTTTCACGCAGTGCAACAGGCCGGGTCAAAATCGCCGGAATTAGAGTAGCTCGCTCGTCGAAGCGGGCGCTCATGTCCGCTATAGGCCGCGAGCCTGATCTTCAGGCGCTGAATGCATTGGCTATAATGGGATATTTTGGCGACCCTGGTTCAGGATACTGCAATGCGAGTGAAAGACGTGATGACGCCCAAAGTGATTTCCGTGGGCGCCGACGAGACTGTCGTCAACGCTGCGCGTCTGATGCTCCAGCATCAAATCAGTGGCTTGCCCGTCGTCGGCAAGGAAGGCGAGCTCGTCGGTGTCGTTACCGAGGGCGATTTTCTGCGTCGTGGCGAGCTTGGTACGCAGCGGCGCCGGCCGAAATGGCTCGAATTCGTCCTTGGGTCAGGCAAGCTCGCCCAGGAATACGTGCGCGCATCGAGCAAAAATGTTGAAGATGTCATGACGCCAGATCCATGGACGATAGGCGAAGACGAATCGCTCGAGACGGCCGTCGACATGATGGAGCGGCGGCGGATCAAACGCATCCCGGTCACCCGAGGCGGCCGCGTTGTCGGAATTATCAGCCGTGCCAACCTGCTGCATGCGCTCGCGAGTCTTGCACGCGATGCCAGTCCGCCGGCTGGCGGCGATGCCGCGATCCGTGACAGCATCATGGCGGCGATCGCAAGCCAGGATTGGGCGCCGCAGGTCAACGTGATCGTCAAGGACGGCATTGTCGAATTGTACGGAGTCGTCACCGACGATCGCGAACGCCAGGGCCTCGCCGTCGCGGCGCAGAACGTCTCCGGCGTCAAGCGCGTCGTCAATCACCTCGTCTGGGTGGAACCAATTTCGGGGATGGTATTCGAGTAGCTCTTTCTGGTGTGGCGTCCGCCGACCGCAAATAGCTGCGGCATATCCCGAAGATCCCCGAGCCGATCCCGGCGAAGGGATGCATCGTCGCTTCAAAGTGGCCCGTTTGGCGTTATGAGACCAGCCGGGCGCGTAAACTCGCAAACTCGGCGTCGCTGATCGACCCCGCTTTCTTCAGCGCGTCAAGTTTTTGAATTTCATCCGCGACGCTGAAACCGACCACGCGCCTTAGTTCATCGCGCGCCTGCTGAGCTTGCTGCACATTGCGCTGTGCCATGCCTCGTCCCTGAAAGATCAAATATCCGAGGATGGCGATGTATGGAAAGATTATCAATCCGATTACCCAGATGGCCTTGATCCAACCAGAAATATCGTGGCGACGGAACAGATCGGAAAAAATGGTAATCAACAACCAGAACCACACGATGAAGAAGAATATCGCCAGGACGTCCATCAGGAAATTTCGATAGGTGAAACCTTCCTGGAAGTAGAACATCGAGACCTCCTTTGCGCGCCAATTGTTAAAAGACCGAAAAGAGACGGCGCAATGTTGTGAGCAGTGTTATGAGCAGTGTTATGACTTGCCCCACCAGTTGAATATGCCGCCGATGCGCCCGCCGGTGTCGAACGCCCGCTTCTGCCTCGCATTCAGGGTGTCATAAAAGGCTTGAAGCTTGGGCTCAATTGCTCTGAGGCCGGCGAGCCTGATCTCCGCCATCTTTTCGGCAAACGCGACGCGGCCCGGCGTCGTAGAAAGATCCGGCTTGTCGGCGCAAAGCGACTTCTTCGCAGCCGCATCGGCAGACGCAAAAGCGTCGGTCAAATCTTTCAGCGCCGATTTTTGTGGGTCGGTGAGATCAAGCCGTCTTGCCAGTCGCTCGCCGGCGGCCGGCGCTGCCTGGCGGCTGCAAACCGCCTTGACGGTACTGCCCTCAAGAAACGTGCTTTGAGCGCGCGCCGGCGTCGTCGCACAGGCCAGAATGGCAAGGAAAACGAGAATCGGTGATCGCACAACAGACCTCAATCGTGGACAAGAACTCAACATTTCGGCCAATTGGGAACTTTGATCTTAGTCAAAAAATGGAAGTTCTGCCTGTTCCGCTGAAGCACTCATCGGAGTCGACTATCTCATGATCGATGATGTGGGATCAATGACGTGAGATCAATGACGTGGGATCAATGACGTGGTTTAAAGCGTGGGATCGATGACGCGGAGCAGCTTTCGCGCCTGCGACGATTGTCATCACACTCGTGCATTTCAGCATTGCGCCGATGGCAAAGGCGGATTTTTTTCAGTGAATCTCTCGGCGTTGCCCTCGGTCGATCCGCTTTAAGCCTCGGAGGTCCCCCACGCTTCCAAGGATTGCGGCGAGCGCGATGATCATCAATCCGATGACACAACCGCTAAGAATGACGGCGAAGACTCCGAGAAGGACCGGCATTGTTGGACTTTAATCTTTTTCGCCGGGACAAAAAAGTCATGCCGTCTGCCTGGCTCAAAACGATCCAAATGCCGTGCCAAGCACAATCACCGCGACCAGCGCGAAAACGGCGTTGACAATGCCAACCATGACGATGTCGAAGTAGCTCTCGCGGTGGGTCGCTCCGCAGACAGCCAGCAGAGTCACGACCGCACCGTTATGGGGCAGTATATCGAGCGTCCCCGAGCCGATCACAGCAACGCGGTGCATTAATGCGGGGCTAAGGCCCGTTTGCGTCGCGATTGTCATATAGGTTTGCCCAAGCGCATCGAGAGCGATGGTCAATCCGCCGGAGGCCGAACCGGTGAGCGCAGCGAGGACATTTGTTGCCACCGCGAGCGAGACGAGCGGGCCGCCCTCTATTCCCAGCACCCAATCGCGTACGATTGTGAAAGCAGGCAGTGCAGCGATAACAGCGCCAAACCCGACCAGGCTCGCAACACTGAGAGCAGGCAGAACCGAGGCGTTGGCGCCTGCATCCATGCTTTGCCGCAGCGAAGGGAGGCGACTGCGGTTGCAAAGGATGACGGTCGCAATTGCGGTAGCCAGCGCGACCACCACCGACCATACGCCAGCAACACCGGAAATCGAGGTCGGACCCCAGCGTTCTTCGGCCAGGTATGAAAAGTCGAACCGTGGAAAGACAACCAGCGACATCAGGAGATTCATCGCCACGACGATGACGAGCGGCAACGCTGCAAACACGACCGGAGGAGCGGAAACGCTACGATCTCCGTGATGCATCTCCGCCGGATCGAACTCGCGCGCGGTGGTCGCGCGTTCGCGAACCAGCTCATTACCTGCCGCTCGATCAGCGGTAATCGATGCTTCTGCTCCATAGCCCTCGCCGGCGCGGCGAGCTGAAGCCTGGGCGCGTCGCAGCCACCACAAGCCGAAGCCAAGCATAATCACTGCCGCAATGACGCCGAGGCCAGGCGCCGCGAAGGGTGTAGTACCAAAGAACGGCATCGGAATGGCGTTTTGGATCGAGGGCGTACCCGGCAAAGCCGACATGGTGAATGTTGAGGTGCCAAGTACGATCGCCGCGGGCATCAGCCGGCGTGGAATGGCTGCTGCGCGGAACAGCGCTTGCGCCATAGGGACCAGCACGAAGAAGGCGACGAACAAGCTGACGCCGCCATAGGTCACGAATGCTCCCGCGAGCACCACCGAAAGCATCGCGCGGCGCTCGCCCAACGTCTTGGTCATGAACTCCGCGACGGCCGACACCGAACGGCTGTCGTCCATCAGCTTGCCGAAGACGGCCCCGAGAAGAAAAATCGGGAAGAACTGAGCCAGGAAGCGGGCAGCGCTTCCCATGAAAATCTGCGTCCAGTTCGCCAGCAGCGGCTCCTTGCCGAATGCGGCGGCGACGAGAGCGGCCGCTGGAGCGAGCAGCAGCACACTCCAGCCACGGAACGCAAACAAGACTAACAGCGCAAGCCCAACCAGGATGCCGAGCAGGCCCATGCTTCAGCACTCCGCCAGAAGCATATCCAAATCGGCGGTAGAACGTTTGCCGAGGTCCTTGCCGCTCGCGTCCAAAAATTCGCCCGCCGCTCGTCGTCCTTCGTCGCGCAGCATCGCGATGAATTTCCACTCGGCATTGAGCTTCGAGGAGGCGCCGAATTGCGCCAACATGTCGGTCATGATCCGATGCGTGCGCATCTGTGCCCAGCGTTCGCCTTCGCCGGTTCCGGGATCGGCCACCTGACGCAGGAGAGCAATCATACGAAGCTCCTTCATCAGCGGTGAGTTGAAGGAAATCTCATTGAGCCGATTCAGGATGTCAGGGGCAGTGCGCGGCGTGTCCGAGCGTTCGCGAGGATTGATCTGCACCAAGATGGAGTCGTGAGCATCGGTTTCACGGACCAATGGCGTGATCGTGGGATTGCCGGTAAATCCGCCGTCCCAATAAGACTCCCCATCGATTTCAACCGCCCGGAACATGGTCGGCAGACACGCCGATGCAAGCAGTACATCGGCTGTAATTTCGCCATTGCGGAAAATGCGTCCTCGGCCGGTCCGCACACTCGTGGCAGTAATGAACAATTTGATTGGCGAATTGGCGAGCCGGTCACAATCGATGCTTTCGGCAAGGATGCGGCGGAGCGGATTGAAATCCAGCGGATTGAGCGCGTAGGGTGAAAGAACCCGCGACATCAGGTCCATGAAGACATAAGCGGGCGATGTATCGAGCGTCCAACGGCCCATCAAGCGATCGATTGGAGAGCGCTGCAGCGGACTAAACGCCGCGGCGCGCGACACTCGCTTCCAGAATTTTTCGAGCGCGGCGCGCGCACCTTCGGCTTCTCCTTCAACCCATCCGTCTGCCAGCAGCGCCGCATTCATTGCCCCCGCCGACGTGCCAGAAATCCCGGCGATCTGAAGCCACGGCTCTTCGAGCAAGCGATCCAACACGCCCCAAGTGAACGCGCCGTGCGAGCCGCCACCCTGAAGGGCAAGATCAATCCGTACTGGATTTCGGTGCATTACAAACGTTCTGTCATGCTGGACGCCGCACGCGGCCGACGATTGCAGTGGCTACCGCGACAGCAACATCAATGGTTGGAATATCCCAACCATTTCTCTACCGTTTGCTCGATTTGTTCAGCCTGGTGCTTGGTTTGCTCCCAAGCAGCATCGCGGTAGTGGCCGTTATACTCATAGGCGTCGAAAGCCAAAATGGCGCCAATCAACACCGCTATAACTATTATGACTGCCGGTCGCATTGGGTTACCGGGATCTCAACTTGTTGCACGATCTCGACAAGGGTCAGAATAAAGAAAAAAGATAGCGATTGCCATTCGGTTTACGAGCAACAGGAACTGGCGATTGACCATCCGCAAATAATGTTAGTCTCGCATCGTCTGCCGAAAGATCGGAATCATCATCCGAAAGGTCCGTGATGCTCAGGCGAGAGGTTGGATGAACTCATATGCGAACGCTGATCGGACGAAAAGCCCAGCGAGCTTGAGCGACAGCTTGCTATCCAAAATTCTCATTTGGCCGATCAGGGGACTATGGTTCCTGTTACGCGTCCTGCTCGTCGCATGGGCGACGTTGGCCATCTACTATTCCAATCTGCCGTTTACCGCCTTGCGTGTCGCTTTGGCGATGTCGTTCGCCATAGCGGCGATATGACTGCTTTGGCTGTGGCGCGATCGGCGAGCCTTTATAGTGTTCATGGGGCTGTTTCTTGGCGTGGTCGCCTGGTGGCTGTCCATTTCTCCCTCTCACGACCGACCGTGGCGTCCGGAAGTCGCCGTGATGCCACAGGCGACCGTCGATGGCGACCGCGTGCGCATTACAGGTGTCCGAAACTTCGAATACCGCGGCTTGAACGATTTCACGGTACGCTACGAAGAGCGCGAGCTGCAGCTGTCGCATCTGACCGGCCTCGATTTTTTCGTGTCCTACTGGAGCGAAGGGCTGGTCGGACATACCTTTCTGAGCTTCATCTTCGACAACGCGCCACCCTTAAGCATCTCCATAGAGACGCGGCCGGAGCTGGGCCAAAGCTTTGATCCTGTTGGCTCCCTGTTCAAGCAATTCGATCTGATTTACGTGGTAGGCGACGAACGCGATGTTGTGCGCGTGCGCACTAATTATCGCAAAGAGACGGTGTACCTGTATCGGCTCAACTCATCGCCCGACGATGTGCGCCGGCTTTTCATGGTGTACCTGAAACGGATCAACGAGCTCGCCGACCGGCCAGAGTTCTATCATCTCCTGAGCAACAGCTGTACGATCAACATCATACGCTACTTGAATGCCGCCGGCCGCGCGGGCCGGTTCGACATTCGTCATGTGTTCAACGGCCTGATCGATAATTATCTGTACTATTCAGGTCGGATGGACACGACATTGCCATTTGCTGAAGTGAGGCGGCGCTCCCTGATCAACGAGGCCGCGCAGGCGGCGGATGACGCCCCTGATTTCTCAGGGCGCATTCGCGCCACGCTGCCAACAATGGCCCGTTGAGCAAACCTGCATCGTTGTCAGACTTCAGAGTTCGCCGTATCTCGGCTCGAAGTCCGCTCTGATCGACAACCGGCCGCTTGACTAGCTCGACTTCGACGTCTCGCGAACGAAATTAATGATGCCGGAGAAATCGCTCGCGCTGTGCCCCGCCGCCGCATAGCGTTCGTAAATGTCCGCAGCATGCGCGCCGAGCGCGGTATTGGCATGCGCCGTCTCCGCGGCGTCACGGGCAAGCTTGAGATCCTTCAACATCAAGGCGGCGGCGAAGCCCGGCTTGTACTCGTTATTGGCGGGGCTTGCCGGGACGGGCCCGGGCACCGGGCAGTAGCTCGTCAGCGACCAGCATTGGCCGGAGCTCGCTGAAGCGACGTCGAACAGCGCCTGGTGCGAGAGCCCAAGCTTCTCGCCGAGCACGAAGGCTTCGCTGACCGCGATCATCGAAGCGCCGAGGATCATGTTGTTGCAAATCTTTGCGGCCTGCCCGTTGCCGGCGTCGCCGCAATGTACGACGCGCTTGCCCATGCGTTCGAGGATGGGCTTGCCACGCGCGAACGCCTCCGCCGCGCCGCCGACCATGAAGGTGAGTGTCGCCGCTTTGGCCCCGCCGACACCCCCGGAGACCGGCGCATCGAGCGCGGCAATGCCGCGTTGCGCGGCAAGGGCATGGGCGGCGCGCGCGCTGGTCACGTCGATGGTCGAACAGTCGATGAACAATGCGCCGCGCTTTGCCGCTGGCAGTATTTCGGTCCACACCGCGCGAACATGGTCGCCCGCCGGCAGCATGGTGATCACGATGTCGGCGGCCTCAACCGCGGCCTTCGCGCTTGGCGCGATCTCGACGCCGAGCTGCGCCGTGGCCTGCCGGGCGGTGTCGACGACATCGAAGCCGAGCACGGGGTCGCCGGATTTGACCAGATTGGCGGCCATGGGTGCGCCCATATTGCCCAGCCCAATGAATCCGATATTCGGCATGACGGCTCCTATTCGAATGTCAGTTCCAGTTCACCGACGGACTGGAAGTGCCGATCAACAATGTCTGGCGTCACAGCTTCGATCGTAGCGGGCCGCCAGCGCGGGTTGCGGTCCTTGTCGATGATCGCGGCGCGAATGCCTTCGATGAAGTCGTGCCCGGCAATGCAAGCGAGCGCGATACGGTAGTCCTGGACAAAACTCTGCTCAACCCGATCGAATGCCGCGGCCGAGCGGACGTTGCGCAGCGTCGCTTTCAGCGACGTCGGCGAGGCTTTGCGCATGATCGCGAGCGCGGCTTGCGCGGGTTCAGCAGCGGACATGCGCAACCGTTCGACAATCTCCTCAAGCGCATCGTGGCCGAAGCAAGCGTCGATCCATTCGCGTTCCTTCGGCAATCGCGCAGGAGCGGGAGCGACGCAGAGCGCTTCGAGTGCGGCGCGAACCTCATCATGGCCGCGGCAATTTGCAAGCGCCGCCGGGAGCTCGGGCAAACGATCTGCCGGCACGTGAATGTCGGCGAGTTTGCAGTCAATCGCGTCGGCGGCGCCGAGTCGCT
>JBQCCX010000422.1:0-5056 GCA_051961815.1 Xanthobacteraceae bacterium | reverse complement strand
CTGTCGAGCACGGTCAAGGCGCTCTCGGCAGAGCTCGGCCAACAGGCAAGAAGCGAATGCGAGGTCGAAAATCTTCCCGGCGTCATGGCCGCGCGACATCTGGCGGATGCGCCGAGTATCGCGCGCTTGCAATTCGTCGACTCGGGGTCTCGCCCGGCTCCGGCCAACGGCAAAAGCGCGCCGACGGTCCAATTCGATCGCGATGCGATCGTAGGGACGCTGCGGGATGCGGTCGCCGCCGGCGAGATCGAGCTTTACCTGCAACCGGTCGTGACACTGCCGCAGCGCAGGTTGCGCTATTACGAGGCGCTGGCTCGCGTCAAAACGGACGGCGGCGAGCTTGTCGCCGCGGGTGAGTTTTTGTCCGCGGCCGAAGCCGCGGCCTTGATGCCCAAAGTCGACTATTTGGCCGCGGCGCGCAGTGTCCAGATTGTGCGGCGCCTGCTGCTGCAAAAGCGCGAGGTCGGTTTGTTCTGCAATCTGGCGGCGGCGACGCTCGCGGATCCTGGCTTTGCGAAATTTCTCGAACTCATGGATGCCAATCGCGCGATCGCGGCGGCGCTGGTCTTCGAATTCGCCCAGAGCGCCGTCCGCGCTATGGGCCCGATCGAACATGCCAGCCTCGCCGCACTGGCCGAGCGCGGCTTCCGCTTCTCGATGGACAATCTTACCGATCTGCGTGTCAATGCTCGCGATTTGAACGAGCGGGGCTTCCGTTTTGTCAAAGTGCCGGCCGCGCTGCTGTTCAATCGCCTTGGCGCACTCGGAGCCGATATCCGTCCGGCCGATTTTTCCGAGTCATTGAGTCGCTTCGGCATCGATCTCATCGCCGATCGGATCGAGGATGAGAACATGGTCATCGCTCTCCTCGACTACGATGTTCGCTTCGGCCAAGGGCTATTGTTCTCGCCGCCCCGGCCGCTGCGCGCCGGAGCCCTGGAAGGCGCCGATGTCAAAGCCGACGAGCAAATCGCGGGCGATCGTGCCGGGCCGACGTCCGGTTTTGCGCCGCTGGCGCGCGCCGGCATGAGCCACAGTTAGTCCCCCAAATGTGCGGGATCATGCGCGCAAGCGGGCACGCATCGCTTCGCTTCACGGGCAAGGCCGCATAGATTAGCCGCCGTGGCCGATTTCATCGAACGATTTGCGCCGCTGGCGCGCGACTATGACGTCTTGTTGTGCGACGTCTGGGGCGTCGTACACAACGGGCTCGCGGCGTTTCCGGCTGCATGCGAGGCCTTGATGCGCTTTCGCGCCGGTGGCGGAACGGCCATTCTGATCACCAACGCTCCCCGTTCAGGGGAGGCGGTGGCACGCATCCTCGACCGCCTCAAGGTTTCGCGCGAGGCTTATGACGCGATCACGAGCTCGGGCGACGTGACCCGCGGAATTGTCAAAGCGCGGCTGCCCGATAGCGTCTTTCATCTCGGGCCACAGCGCGATCTGTCGATCTTCGCCGGGCTCGACGTCCGCTTCGCTCCGGCCGAGACCGCCGACTACGTCGTGTGCTCGGGTCTGTTCGATGACACGATCGAAACGCCGGAGACATATCGCGACCTGCTGTCGTCGCTGCGCGCGCGATCGCTGCCCATGGTTTGCGCCAATCCCGACATTGTCGTCGAGCGCGGCGACACGCTGGTCTATTGCGCCGGCGCGTTGGCCGATGCCTATGCGGCGCGCGGCGGCGAGGTGCTCTACTGCGGTAAACCGCACGCGCCAATCTATGACCAGGCGCTCGCTACGGCGGCGGCGCTGCGCGACGGCAAGGCCATCGTGCGCCGGCGCGTGCTCGCGATTGGCGATTCGGTGCGGACCGATCTGAAGGGCGCTGCCGCCTTGGGCCTGGACTGCATGTTCATCACTTCGGGCATTCACGCCGAACAATACGGATCCCGCGAGGCGCCGGACCTTGCCGCGCTCAATGCGATGTTTGCCGCCGCCGGCGTCACGCCGCGCGGTGTCATGCGCGAACTAATCTGGTGAGCGGCCGATGGCGAACAAAAGCTTTGAAGTGGTGCGCGATTTGGCGCCTGGCGACGCGCTCCGCGGCGCGACTGTCGCCATCGGCAATTTCGACGGCGTGCACCGAGGCCACAAGGCGGTCATTGCCGCCGCCCTGGCACGGGGCCGCGCGCTCGGCGGACCTGCGGCCGCGCTCACCTTCGAGCCGCATCCGCGCGCCTTCTTCAATCCCGATGAGCCGCTGTTCCGTCTCACCCCCGAAGCTGCGAAATTGCGGCTCCTCGCCGCCACCGGCCTCGATGGCGCTATCGTGCTGACCTTCAATGCCGAGCTTGCCAAATTGAGCGCCGAAGACTTCGTCCAGCGCGTCCTCGTCGAGCGCTTCGCGATCAGCGGCGCCGCGATCGGCTTCAATTTTCATTTCGGCGCCAATCGCGCCGGCTCGCCGGAATTTCTGCAGGCGCAAGGCAGGCAGCACGGCTTTGCCGTTGATATCGTTCCGCCGTTGCTGGACGGCGGTCGTCCGGTATCGTCCGGTCCGATCCGGGCGGCGCTCGCTGCCGGGCGGCTCGACGATGCCGCGGAATTCCTGGGCTACCCGTGGTTCGTTTCCGGAATGGTGATCCACGGCGACAAGCGCGGGCGCGAGCTCGGCTTTCCGACCGCCAATCTGCGGCTCGATCCGGCCTGCGCGCTTCGTCACGGCATCTATGCCGTGCGTGCGGCGGTTGCCGGGCGGCGCTACGACGGCGTCGCAAGCTTCGGACGCCGGCCGATGTTCGATACCGGCGCGGTACTTCTGGAGATTTTCTTGTTCGATTTCTCGGGCGACCTTTACGACGCCAGTATCGACGTGGCGTTCATGGCCTGGCTTCGCGATGAAGCGGTATTTGCCTCGGTCAAGGAGCTCATCCGCCAGATGGAAGAAGACAGCCGGCTTGCGCGTGAGGCGCTGGCGCGCGCCGGCGACGCGTTCCCGCCGATCTGATCTTGCCGACTAAAAGTGCTGTCGTTCGGACTTGTCGCGGTATTCGCGCGCCCATTGCGCGGCGAGGAAAGCGAGCAATGCCACGGGCAGAATGCGCTGCCAGCCGATGGTGCGGCCGGCATCGACCGCGGCGCCGAGGACTTTCGGATCAAGAAGCCACGACGGCGAATGCGCCCGCGCCGCGCGGGCGAGAATGGCGCGCTCGCGGACGCGCCGGCGCGCTGCGACGCACACGATCGCCGCGATCAGCGCAATGACGACAAACACCCCGGCCATGATCAAGCCGGCGAACACCGCCCCGAACTGAACCGCGAGCCACGCATAGGCCGCGACGCAAAGAAACGCGAAGGCAACCGCCAACGCGACGAGAATAATAATCGCCGAAACGACAACCGAAGTGCTCAGTCCACTTCTTGTCTGAATGAATAACGTGATTTCACGCGTCACGGTTTTGAACATCCCGCACGCTCCGTTAAATGCCGCGTCATTTACTTTGCATCGGTCGCCGACTTCTCAGCGGCGGTGAAGTCAGCCGATGCCAAATTCATAGCCGGTAACCTTGCCGGTCAATCAAGCGCCGCCAATTAGCGTCGCAATATCGCGCCGAACAGGAAACCCAGTCCAACCGCCATCGCCAATGTCGTATAGGGACGATTTTTGATCGAATCGTCGACGGCCTCGATCAATTTGTCAGAGACCTCGCGCATCGCATCGACGGCCTCCTGGCTTTTCTCCTGCGCGTCCGACATCACGCCGTCGACGCCGGACCTGGCCCTCTGCCAGGCCGCATTACCTCGATTGGCGACGATGTCGGCCACCTGCTGCGCCAGACGGCTGAAATCGTCGCGCAGCATCTGCAGATCTTTTTGCAGGTCGCCGGAAGCCGCACCGGCGGCCCGGCCCATATCGCGCATGCCGTCGCGCGCTTCACTCGTGGCGTCACGCATGCCGTTGCCCATACTCTACTCCTGAGTGCGAAATCCCGGGTTGATCAAGATAACACATTCAAACTGGCAAAAGTTCCATCTTACTCGGGCAGCCTGACGTCTTCTGCGGGGAAGAGGTGATGCACCACAACGAGCGCGATGATGGACAGGGGCGTGGCGAGCAGCGCTCCCAAGGGTCCCCACATCCAGGTCCAGAATGCCAGCGCCAGAAACACCACAAGCGGATTAAGCGTCAGTCGGCGGCCGATGAGCGTCGGCGTTATCAGATGGCCCTCCAGCGTGGCGACGGCGATCAGGCCGAGCGGCGCGATCAGCGCATGTGCGAGCGAAGGAAAGGTGACGAGACCGACGCCAAACAAGACGATCACCATGATCGCCGGGCCGATATAGGGCACATAATTAAAAAGTCCGGCCAGAAATCCGAAAATCCAGGGATTCGGAAACCCGATCAGCCAGGCGCCGAGCGCAACGATGATCGCTACCCCGATATTGACGACCGTCACGACGGCGAGATAGCCGGCGAGGTTGCGCTCGATGTCGCGCATGATTTTCAGAAACCGCAATTTGGAATCGCGATTCCCAAACAGCGCTACGAACTGATTGCGCAATTCGATTTCGCCGACGAGAAAGAAGAACAAAGTCGTAAAAAACAGGACGAGCTCTCCGGCGGCCGGGGTGATGAACGCGACCACCGGAAGCACGACCGTGGACGCCGGCATGCTCACATTGAGGCCGCCGGCGTCGCCAAACAGCGACGTCTGCAATTGATGCAAAGCGGCCATCGGCTCTTCGAGCACTGCAAGCTTGTCTCGGAGGCTGGCGCCGATTTCCGGCGCGCGCCCAATCCACTCGCTGACCGGCTTGGCCAGCGACATGGCGGCGAAGCTCAAAGCTCCGAACCCGAACAGCGCGATGGCGATAGCCGTGACCCAGGTCGGAATGCCTGCGCGCTGGGCGGCCTTGATCAACGGCGCAAGCGTGAGCGCCAGCACGGCCGCGGCGAAGACCGGCAGTAAGATGGGGCGGCCGAAATAGAGAAACATGCCGAACAGCAGCAGAAAAATGCCGATGATCGCGCCATGTCCGGCCGACACCCACATGGTGTTGACGCTGTCGACGGGCAGGGGGTCGCTGACGATCGGCGCGCGGCGGACCTCAC
>JBQCCX010000421.1:0-5741 GCA_051961815.1 Xanthobacteraceae bacterium | reverse complement strand
GTGCAGATGCCGGATTATCCCGACGCCAAAGCGCTCGCCGATGTCGAAGCGCAGCTGGCGACGTTTCCGCCGCTGGTCTTTGCCGGCGAAGCGCGCAGCCTCAAGCAGGCGCTGGCGCAGGTCGCGACCGGCGACGCTTTCCTTCTCCAGGGCGGCGACTGCGCCGAAAGCTTCGCCGAGCATGGCGCCAACAACATCCGCGACTTTTTCCGCCTGTTCCTGCAGATGGCGGTGGTCCTAACTTACGCCGCGGCCTCGCCGGTGGTGAAAGTCGGCCGCATCGCCGGCCAGTTTGCCAAGCCGCGCACCTCGCCGACCGAAAAGCGCGGCAAGCTCGAGCTTCCGGTTTATCGCGGCGATATTGTCAACGGCAGCGATTTCACGACGGAAGCGCGCACGCCTGATCCGCGGCGGCAATTGGAAGCCTATCGGCAATCCGCGGCGACGCTGAATTTGCTGCGTGCTTTTGCGACTGGCGGCTACGCCAATCTTGCCAACGCACATCAATGGATGCTGTCGTTCGTCAAGGATAGTCCGCAATCCAAGCGCTATCAGGAGCTCGCCAATCACATCACCGAGGCGCTCGGGTTCATGCGCGCCTGCGGCGTCGATCCGAGTCTGCATACCGAATTGCGCACGACGGATTTTTTCACCAGTCACGAGGCGCTGCTGCTCGGTTACGAGCAAGCCTTCACCCGTGTCGATTCCACGACCGGCGACTGGTACTGCACGTCCGGTCACATGGTGTGGATCGGCGACCGCACCCGCCAGGCGGATCACGCCCATATCGAATTTTGCCGCGGCATCAAGAACCCGCTCGGTCTCAAGACCGGTCCGAGCCAGAAGCCGGATGAGCTGTTGCGGCTCATCGACATTCTCGATCCGGACAACGAGCCCGGGCGCCTGACGCTGATCTGCCGGGTCGGCGCCGACAAAGCGGCCGAGCTATTGCCGCCGCTGGTGCGCGCGGTAAAGCGCGAAGGCCGCAAAGTGGTTTGGTCCTGCGATCCGATGCACGGCAACACCATTACCTCGGCCAGCGGGTACAAAACGCGCCCGTTCGACCAGATCCTCAAGGAGGTACGCTCGTTTTTTCAAGTTCATGCCGCCGAGGGCACGATCGCCGGCGGTGTGCATCTGGAGATGACCGGGCAGAACGTGACCGAATGCACCGGCGGCGCCCGGGCAATCAGTGAAGAGGATCTCAACGACCGCTATCACACGGTCTGCGATCCGCGGCTCAATGCGGAGCAGTCGCTCGATCTCGCCTTCCTGCTCGCCGATTTGCTCAAATCGGAACGGCACGCCAAGGCCAAGCCGTTTGCGGCCGTGGCCGCGCTTTGAGCCGGCTGGCATCGCCCGGGTTGATGCGGCGGCGCGTGCGGCGCCCCGGTTGCCGGACCGGACGATCCGGCGTTAAAGCTTGACCATGAACGAGCGACCTGCCGATCAACTCGCTATTGCCGTGGCGCAGCTCAATCCCACGGTCGGCGATATTACCGGCAATCTGGAATGTGCGCGCAAAGCGCGCCGGCAGGCGGCACGCGATGGCGCGGATGTCGTCGCCTTTTCCGAACTGTTCATCGCCGGTTATCCGCCGGAAGATCTTGTGCTCAAGCCGGCATTCCAGGCCGCCTGCCGCTCGGCGGTCGAGACGCTCGCCCGCGACACGGCCGACGGCGGACCGGCCGTGCTGATCGGCACGCCCTGGGTCGAGGACGACAAGCTTTACAACGCCTATGCACTGCTCGCCGGCGGGCGCGTCGCGGCCATCCGCTTCAAAGTCAATCTGCCGAATTACGGCGTGTTCGACGAGAAGCGGGTCTTCGCCTCAGGTCCGCTGCCCGGCCCGATCAGTTATCGCGGCGTGCGGCTTGGCATCCCGGTTTGCGAGGACACCTGGACCGATTGGGGCGACTACGAGAACGTCGTCGAATGTCTGACCGAGACCGGAGCCGAGATTCTCATCGTGCCGAATGGCTCGCCATATTGGCGTGACAAGGCCGAGGTGCGGCTCAATGTCAGCGTACAGTCGGTCGCGATCTCTGGGCTGCCGCTGATCTATGTCAACCAGATCGGAGGTCAGGACGAATTGGTGTTCGATGGCGCGTCATTTGCGCTCAACGCCGACCGCTCGGTCGCATTCCATTTGCCGGCGTTTCGGGAGACGGTCCTCACCACCAGGTGGTCGCGCAGCGGCGGTGTTTGGCGGTGCGCGCAGGGACCGATCGCGCCCGCCGACGATCTCGACCAGGCCGACTACGCCGCCTGCATGCTCGGGCTGCGCGATTATGTGGACAAGAACCGGTTCAAAGGCGTGGTCATCGGCCTTTCCGGCGGCATCGATTCGGCGCTGTGCGCCGCGATGGCGACCGACGCTTTGGGCCGCGAACGCGTACGCTGCCTGATGCTGCCGTTTCGCTACACCTCGCAGGATTCGCTCGACGACGCCGCGGCGATCGCGCGCGCACTCGGCGTCCGCTACGAGGTCGTGCCGATCGAAAGCGCCGTGCGCGGGCTCGAAGATTCGCTCAGTGCGGTGTTTGCCGGCTCGCCGCGCGATGTCACCGAGGAAAATCTGCAGGCGCGCGCCCGCGGCACGATCCTGATGGCGGTCTCGAACAAATTCAGCCTGATGGTGGTCACCACCGGCAACAAATCGGAAATGTCGGTGGGCTACGCGACGCTCTACGGCGACATGAACGGCGGATACAATCCGATCAAGGATCTGTACAAAACCGAGGTCTATCGTCTGGCGCAGCTGCGCAATAGCTGGAAGCCGGCGGATGCGAAAGGTCCCGCTGGCGAAGTTATCCCGCAAAATGTGATCACCCGCGCGCCGAGTGCGGAGCTTCGCGAGAACCAGACCGATCAGGACACTTTGCCGCCATACGAGGTGCTCGATCGGATCCTCGAACGGCTGGTCGAGCGCGAGCAATCCACCGCGGACATCGTCGCGGCGGGCTTCGATCGCGACATGGTGATGAAGATCGAGCGCATGCTCTATCTGGCCGAATATAAACGCCGCCAGGCCGCGCCGGGCGTAAAAGTGACGCTGAAAAATTTCGGCCGCGATCGCCGCTACCCGATCGTCAACCGCTTTCACGATCCTGGCGCGCCACTGCCCGAAACCGATGCCGCAGGCAAAACCGCCGCCATGCTCAAGGCCGGCGTTTCGGATTTCTAGGTAAGTCCGAAAGCCGGGCCGCTCACTGCGATTGCGGCGCGCTCTGCGAGGAAGACTGCGACGAGGATTGCGACGACAAGAACGGCGGCCCAACCGTGCGCACAGTGCGCTTGCCGCCATCGCCGGTGACGAAGCTTGTGGTCGCCGGTGTGGCAGAGGTCGCGGTCGCCGGCGCAGCGGCCACGCTGTTTGCCATGGCCGGCGCTGCCGGCTTGCCGGATAGTTTGGGCTGCGACAACGCCTTGGCGTTTTGATCGGTCACGACAATATCGCCGCTTTCCAAGGTGCTCGAATCGTCGGCGTTCTTGAGCGCGTCAGCCCAGCTTTGGCCGGGTTTGCGGCATGAGCAACCGGCGGTGATTTCTTTGCGGTAATGGAAGGCGTTCGGCAGTGCGGTGTAAGCTTGGCCGCTGACAGAAATCGCCTGCTCCATGTCCTCGCCGGGGTTGCGGAACGAGTACAGTTCGACCTCGGCGGCCGGGCACAAGCGTTGGCAGGCGCGCGCGTCGTCGGAAAAGCGGCTCGGCACGGTCGAATACGAGATCGGAAAGTAAAAACCGTCGCAGGCGCGTACGCAGACGGTGTGATAGGTACCGGACGGCGCGCCGTCGCCGCCGGGATTGATGATGGTGCCGCCGCCGAACAGCGCATCGAAAAAGCCCTGCGGACCGCCCCATGCATTGGCCGCGGCCGTGTATTGGGAGCCACAATTATTCTGCGCCAATTGTCCGATCAGCGCGCGGCGCTGCCCTTCTTGGCCGGTATTGCCGTTCTTGAGCTGTTCAAGGTCGCTGATCATGCGGTCGAGATTGCCGCGCATCTGCTGGATCTGCGAGGTGATCGGCCCGCATTGCGGTGAAAAGGCCGAGAACAGTGCAAAAAATCCCTGGCCGGCGCAGCCGGCTTTATGTGCTTGCGCGACCGTGCGGTCGAGATCGGCCTGCTGTTTGGCAATCGCATCTTCACTGCGCTTGATCTGTTCGGCGCGCACCGGGTCGGTGGCGCCTTGAGTCAAAGCGGTCAGCTGGCTTTCGAGCCGCACGCAGACAGGATTCGAGCTCGGAACCGGATTGACCGTGCCCGGATTTGATACCGGCTGCCGAGGTGGCGCGGGCACCGCAAGTCCCGGCGGCCCCGACATGGTCTGAGCGTTTGCGGCAAGGGGAGCAAAAGCGGCGACGGCGGCAACCAAGGCCGTCTGCCGGTGCATCTTCAAGCCGGCTTTAATGAAGCCGCGCACCCGATAAATCATTTTCCCCAACCCATTGCGCGGCGCGGATCAAGCGCCGCAATGGTGACTAAAGTGTGGATGGTGTCCTGTCATTCAGCGTCGGGCTGATTTTCCGGGCGGGCTCGATCGAAAGCGGGCAGCGCCAGGCACGCGCGATCGACACCGACGATCTTCGGAAATCGTTCCAGCGGTACTTTTAATCGCCTGGCATTGTCGACCTGCGGCACGAGGCAGACGTCGGCCAAGCTGACTTCGGCGCCGCAGGCGTAAGGACCGGGCGTGATCAGTTCTTCCAGCGCTTCAAAGCCGGTGATCACCCAATGATGATACCAGGCGTCGATCGCACTTTGCTCCTGGCCCATCGTATTTTTCAGATAACGCAGCGGACTGGTATTGTTGAGCGGATGGATATCGCAGGCGATGAGCTCGGCGAGCGCGCGGACGCGAGCGCGTGCGTTCGCGTCCTTTGGCAACAGCGGAGGCACCGGATGGGTTTCGTCGAGATACTCGATGATCGCAAGTGACTGGATCAGAACCTCACCCCCGGAAGTGACGAGGGCCGGCACCCGCATCTGCGGATTGATCGCGCGAAATTCGGGCCGCTTGTTATGTCCGCCATCCTTGACGAGGTGGACGGAGGCCGTCTCGTAGCTGATGCCCTTCAGGTTAAGCGCAATGCGCACACGATAGGCGGCGGAAGAGCGGAAGAAGGAATAGAGCTTCACGTCGGTCTCACGTTGCGTTCATGGGGCGAAGATGAACGAAGTTGCCGCCCCGCGCAACGGCGTCTGCCGATGTTGGGCACAAGTCGGTCGCGCGAAGAACGCGGCCGCGGGCCCGGTATTCAGACGACGGTAACGGTCCGCTGCGGCTTGCGCTCGCTTCAGCGTGAACACTCGATGGCGACCAATTCACTGCAACTGCTGGCGCTGCATGAATTCTCGTCGGATCGGCTCGCTGCAATCGTGCCGGCAGTGTCGTCCCGCTCCACCTTTCGGAACGAAACGGCCTGCGCGTATTCGTGCGAATGGCAATAGGCGTTGGCGACCGTGCTGCCGCATGCCGCATTCGAGGCCAGGCAACGATCGACACCGTAGTCGTCGGCGTTGTTGGCGATGACAAAGATGTGTCGCTCGGGTTGTTTCTCGGGTTGCTTTTCGGCCTCGGCGCCGCTGGTGAGAAGTAAAGCTGAAACAGCTGTGACCACGGCGACGAAACGCATCGTAACCCCCAACGCAAACAATCGACTGGCGGTGGAATGGTCCGCCGAACCCCAAATGATCATGCTGGCGGTACGGTTAAGTCTTCCTTAAGCGGCGCGAT
>JBQCCX010000420.1:0-3584 GCA_051961815.1 Xanthobacteraceae bacterium | reverse complement strand
ATGCGCTGGACGCAATAGGTGCATTTCTCCATCACGCCGCGGCTGCGCACCGTGACGTCCGGATTAAAAACCGCTTTGACAATCGGGTCACGGAAGCCCCGATATTCCTGGCCGTCCGCGTAACCGAAAAAGTTGAAGCGGCGAACTTTGTAGGGGCAGTTCGACTGGCAGAAGCGCGTCCCGATACAGCGGTTGTACACTTGTACGTTCAATCCTTCGCTGTCGTGGATTGACGCCGCTACCGGACAGACCGGCTCGCAGGGCGCATGCTCGCAATGCATGCACGGCACCGGCGAAAAAGCAGGCCTGCCTTTTGCGACGTAGTTGTCGACACGCAGCCAATGCATGTCGCGGCCCTCCGCAATCTCGTCGGGACCGACAATCGGCACATTGTTCTCGGCCTGGCAGGCGATGACGCAGGCATTGCAGCCGATGCATGCGGAACTGTCGATTACCATCGCCCATTCGTAAGTATCGTGGACCGCTTTCGGATAAAGCGTCGGAGGGTCGCCGCCGGGTGGACTTAAGCCGAGATTGCCTTTCGCGAGCTCGGCAAGACTAAATCGCGGTTGCAATTCTTCGGCTTCGCCTTCGAGCATGAAGTCATGCTGCGTGAGCAACAAATCCTGGTGCGCGCCGGTGGGCGTGATCGTGACATTGGCGACAGCCCAAGGCGAATCGGCACGAAGCAATGGATGAACATCAAATCCAATATTGCTGCCGATGCTGCCTGCGCGTGTGCGACCGTGGCCAAGCGTCGCCGCCACTGTTTGCGGCGCTTGCGCAGAACGCACAAGGACCGGCGCCTCGATCGTGCGCTGACCGTCGCTGAGCCGCACAATGTCGCCGTCAACAATGCCCATTGCGCGGGCGTCAGTTTCGGCGACCTGCAGCGCGTTGCCCCAGACCTGTTTGGTAAACGGAGCGGGGCACTCCTGCAGCCAAGCATTGTTCGCCATGCTGCCGTCGAATAGCGACGGATCGGGTGCGAGTGTCAGGGTCAGCGATTGCTGTGTGCCGGCCGGTGCGACCTGCGGCAACGACGGGGATCTCACTGTCAGCTTGGCCGCGGCCGTATTGGCGATGACGCCGTCGTGGAGCGACTGGCGCCACCAATCTTCAAAGTCGCCATCGGGCTTTGCGTCTCGCCAGTAGTCGCGCACCGAGGCGTACGGCGATGCGCTTGCGTCACTGCTCAACAAGGCGACCAGTTCATGCGCGGTACGGGTGTTATAGAGCGGGCGGATCAACGGCTGGATGATGCTGGCGGTGCCGTCAAAGGCGCGAATGTCGGACCAGGATTCAAGCACGTGCGTCATTGGCAAATGCCATGTCGAGCGTGCCGCAGTCTCGTCGTTATGGAGGCCCAGATGAACTGAAAAGGAAGCGGCGCCTATCAATTCCGCAAAGCCGAGATCTCCGGGCGCATCGTAGGCAGGATTGACGCCGATCATTATCAACGTGGAGATTCGCTGGGCCCGCAGATCATCAGCGAGGCCGCGCAACGAATCACCCTTTCCGTCACCGCGAGCGCCGACCGATGCGATGAAATCGACCGGCGCGCCGAGCCGATCGTTGATCCAATGGCAGAGCGCCGCAACGTCAGCGCCTTGCCGCGGGCCCGCCAATACCAGTGCCGCACCCTGCCGCGTCGCGAAGTCGGCAGCTGCGGCTTTGGCGAACCGAGCCGCATCTTCCGGCAAGTCTGCCTCGGGCAGTGTGGCGCCGAGTCCGCGGGCGATGGCGATAGCGACGTTGCGAATAAGATCCGGGTGCAACGGCAGCCGATGATCGGCCAGCGCGCCGGTCAGTGTCCAAGCCGGTTCGACGGCGTAAAGCCGCAACGATTGTTGCGGATCCTGTGAGCGGCGCGCCGCGACGATGTCATGGCTGAAGCGGATTTGCGCAGGACCGCAGCCGA
This sequence comes from Xanthobacteraceae bacterium, assembly GCA_051961815.1. Taxonomy (GTDB): domain Bacteria; phylum Pseudomonadota; class Alphaproteobacteria; order Rhizobiales; family Xanthobacteraceae; genus BOG-931. The sequence goes on along the minus strand of JBQCCX010000420.1, from coordinate 1,663 downwards.
GCGGATCGGCATCGAGCATTAATGCCGCCCGCGCGTCGGTAAACCGCGGCAGTGCGGTCGCGGGTTGGCCGAAAGCCTGCATCGCTCCCGCGTCGGAAGTGTCGTCCGCAATTGGTTCGTAGCGGCACCATTTCATTTGCGGCAACTTGGCGCGCAACGCGCCGATCTGCGCGATCAGCGTTGGTGAAGTGATGCGGCCGGTGAGAAGCGCAAGTCCCGCGCCTTGGCTGCTATTGGCTTGGTCGATCTGCCGGCGCAGCGCCGCCTCGAAAACAGTCCAGGGCTGGATTCGGCCGTCGCTGTTTGGAGCGCGGGAGCGATCGGGATCGTAGAGCGATAGTACAGCCGCTTCGCCGTAAACGTCCGTCGCGCCCAGGCTCGCCGGATGGCGTGGATTACCTTCAATTTTGATCGGACGCCCCTCAAATGAAGTCAGGATGACGCCGCGGCCATAACCGGCCAGGGCAAGTGCGCTGGCAAATTGTAGAGGGATGCCCGGAACAAGCCTCTCGGGCATGTCGACGTAGGGGACAATTTGCTCGTGCGGCGGTCCGCACGCGGATAACGCCAAAGACGCGCCGCTTACGAACAGCTTCAGCATCGCGCGTCGGTCGACGATCTGACCGGCGGGCTTGCTTGAAACATGTTGTGCGGCGGGCAAAAGCTTATTCATCGATGGCAAACGGAGCAGTCGGTCAGATGGGCGTTATCAATGTTCTGATGCGCAAGCATTGCGCCGCGCTGATCTTGATCTTTGGGCGGCCGCCAGTCCGGATCGAATACCTCGGCAGCAGCGCGCAAATTTGGTGCCGGGTTGCGGTGGCAGTCGAGGCACCAGGCCATCGTCAGCGGCGCCGATTGCCGCATTAGTGGCATCGTCGCGACATTGCCATGGCAGCTGCTGCAGCCGACGCCCTTGGCAATATGGATTGAGTGATCGAAGTAGACGTAATCGGGGAGGCGATTGACACGGCTCCAGGCGATCGGCCGCCCGTTCGCCAGACTCTCCCGGATCGGCGCCAGCATGGCGGTTTGGGTGTAAAGCTGAGAATGACAAGTCATACAGACGTGTGTTGAGGGCACACCGGCAACGGCGGAGGTTTCCACCCCGTTGTGGCAGTACCGGCAATCGATGCCGAGGCCGCCAGCATGATGTTGGTGACTGAATGGCACCGGCTGATCGAGCGTCACCGTTCGATTGGTCACATACTCTGACGCGGTGACCCAATAGCCGAGCCCCACCGCCAGCAATGGCGCGACCAGGATCGCGAGCAAAACGGTTCGGGCAATGCTGTCGGCATAAGGTCGAAACAGGTGCGGCATTCGCCGCTCTCCTTGCCAACCGTCGCCCCTGAAAAGAAATTCCGGCGAGGCCCCAGCCGTGACCACTGGCCCAACGCCAGCGTGCTCGCATGGTTCCTGAACAGGAACTCCTGCGGGCTCAGGAGCGGTTCAGTCTGCGGAGCAAAGAAAACGGGCCTGCGTCGGAAGACCGACACAGGCCCGCCTGAAGTACTTTCCTTCCCAGCCGTTAGGCAGGGATAACCGCAACGATTTCGAACGTGTGCGGGTCAATGATCACGATCTCGTCCTCGACGAGGAAGTAATCGAAGCCGCGATATTGCGGTACGATCTGCACGATTTCGCTAGGCAGCGTCACAAA
>JBQCCX010000419.1:0-3568 GCA_051961815.1 Xanthobacteraceae bacterium | reverse complement strand
CGGGTCTTGCCGATCAAAACCAGATCGCCTGGAACTAGGTAGCTCGGCGCCACGCACGCCTCGCGCTCCGCCGGACACGCCGCCTCGTCGGACGCGTTCTTGAGGAAATGCACTTGCGGCCGGTCGGCGATTATTTTCGCGATCGTGACCGCATGCGTCACGTCGAAGCCGATGCCGAGGCAATCGCCGGGATTGTCGGCGGCGGCCGCAGTGGCGAGACAGAGAAATCCAAAGCTCAGCCCGATCGCGCGGCGGCGCGGCACGCCATCAGATCGCATGGCGCAGATCGTGATTCTTTAGCGGCAGCGAGCGCACGCGCTTGCCGGTGGCGGCAAAGATGGCGTTGCACAAAGCCGGCGCCAACGGCGGCACCGGTGGTTCGCCAACGCCGCCCCAAAAGCCGCCGCTCGGCACGATCACGGTTTCGACCTGTGGCGCATCCGCCAGCCGCAGCATTTCGTAACTGTCGAAATTTGTTTGTTCGGCGGCCCCGTTCTTGATCGTGATCTCGCCATAGAGCGCCGCCGTCAGCGCGTAGACGATCGCGCCTTGCACCTGCATTTCGACGGAGAGCGGATTGACCACGTGACCGGGATCGATCGCCGCGACGACGCGATGCACCCGCACCTCGCCGTTCTTGACCGAGATTTCGGCAACCTGGGCGCAGTAGCTGCCGCAGGCTTCGTTGAGCGCGATGCCGCGGAACACGCCCTCGCCCGGCGGCGTATCCCAACCCGCGCGCCTGGCCGCGGCGTCGAGCACCGCGAGATTGCGCGGATTGTTGGCGAGGAGCTTGCGCCGGTACAGATACGGATCGATGCCGGCGGCATGCGCCATTTCATCGATGAAACACTCTTTATAGAACGCGTTCTGTGTGTAGTTGATGGCCCGCCATACCCCAAGCGGCACCGGCGTCGGCCGCACCACGTAATCGACGCGGTAGTTCGCAATGGCGTAAGGCATTTCATCGGCGAGCCCGGAAATAAAAGTCCGGTCGACGATATTGGTGCCGAAGCCGGGCAGCAACGACGCCACGAACGACGGCCCGGCGAGACGGATCGTGCAGGCGAGCGGCATGCCTTGCGCGTCGAGCCCGGCGGCAAGCCGCGCCATGCCGAACGGCCGGTAGCGGTCGTGGGCGACGTCCTGTTCGCGCGACCAAATGAGCTTGACCGGCGCGTCGAACTCCTTGGCGATGGTGACCGCCTCGCGGACATATTCCTGGATCGGCGCGCGGCGGCCGAAACCGCCGCCGAGCATGGTGCGGTGCACGGTGACTTGCGCGTGCGACACGTCGGCGGCGATGGAGGCGGTAGCCAAGGCGGTCGCCGGATCCTGGGTCGGTACCCAGATCTCGACGCCATCGGCGCGCACATGCGCGGTGCAGGTCTGCGGCTCCATGGTGGCATGCGCCAGAAACGGCACTTCGTAATCGGCCTCGATGCGCCTTGCCGCGCCGGCAAGCGCCGCCGCGGCATCGCCATCGGCGCGGCCGATTTGCGCCTCCTCGTCGGCGGCAAGACCGCTGCGTACGAATTCGGCGATCGATGCGGTCGACACCGCGCCATTGCCGCGATCGTCCCAGCGCACCGCCAGCGCGTCGGCGGCGCGCTTCGCCCGCCACCATGAATCGGCGACCACGGCGACAGCGTCAGGCATGCGCACCACCCCGCGCACGCCGGGCATCCGGCTGATCGAATTCTCCTCGACCGACTCGAGCGCGCCGCCGAACACCGGGCAGTGCCGGATCGCGGCGTAAAGCATGTTCGGCAGCCGAACGTCGATGGCATAGACCGGCTGACCGGTGACCTTGTCGGCAACGTCGAGGCGGCGTTGCGGCGTCCCGGCGAGCGTCCAGGCCGAGACCGGCTTGAGCGCCACGTCGGCCGGCGGCTTGATCCGCGCCGCCGCCGGCGCGACCGCGGCGAAGGACAGCGTGCGGCGGCTTCGTGCGTGAATGATCTTTCCGTTGCTCGCGGCGCATTGCGCGGGCGGCACCCGCCATTGCGCGGCGGCTGCGGCAATCAGCATTTCGCGGGCGGTGGCGCCGGCGCGCCGTAGATAATCCTGCGACGACGCAATCGAGCGGCTGGCGCCGGTCGAGGTATCGCCCCAGATCCGGTTGCTCAGAAGATTGAGACTCGGCGAAACGAACTCGGTGCGTACCTTGCTCCAGTCGCAGGCGAGCTCTTCGGCCACCAGCATGGCGAGCCCGGTCATCGCGCCCTGGCCCATTTCCGAGCGTGCGACGCGGATGATGACCGTCTCGTCGGCCGCAATCGCGATCCAGCAGGTGATTTCGGACCTGCTCGCCGCCGCGCGCGCCGCCTCGGTGAATGGAATCGCAAAGCCCAGCGTGAGGCCGCCGGCGGCGGCGCTCGCTGAGACAAGAAACGACCGGCGATCGAGATCGCCGCCGCAGGTCATGCAACCCCTCCGTTTACGTTGTCGCTGGCCGCCGGACCGGCGCGTGCGACAATGCAACGACTTCCTTCAGCCGGTGCTAATTTAACCGATCGGCGGTGTGGTTCACAATTAAAGGAATAAGGCATGGAAACCGAAGAAATTACGATCGAGCGGCGCCTGCGCGCCATTGAGGATCGGCTCGAAATCTACAATCTGATCGCCGGCCACCCGCCGAGCGCCGATACCGGCAATGCGCCCTATGCCGAGGCGGTGTTTACCGCCGATGCGGTTTTTGACCGCGGCCCCGATCTCTCCGGCGCCACCGGCAACAAGGCGATCGGCGCTAATCTGCAAAGCGCCGGCCATCAAGCCGCGATTGCCGGGGGACTGGCTCATTTCACCTCGCTGCCACATGTCACGATTAACGGCGATACCGCCGTAGTCGTTTCCTATTTGCAAATTTTGACCCCGAAACAATCTGGCGAAACGGTGGAGGTTCCCAACCACGGCGGCTCGCGCGGCTATCACATTCATCGCGTGGTCACCAATCGCTGGGACCTCGTGCGCACGCCGTCGGGATGGAAGATCAAGCGTCGCACCTTGCGGCTCGTCGACGGCTCCGAACCGGCGCGCGACATCCTGCGCAGCGTGCAGCCGGCGGCGTAGGAGCTTCCTCGTCACCCCCGGGTATAGCCGTTCGAAGAACGGCGTCGCTTCGTTCGCCGATGACCCGGCGTCCAGGCTGCCAGACCGTAGGGATTGCCGGATCTAAAGTCCGGCAATGACAGAGTACGGAATACCCCCCTTGCATCCGCGCCGTTGCTCCGACTCGAAGCGGAATTTACAAAGCGACGTCCCCTCCGGGCGCATTGAAATTTGCGGTGAAATTTAGGTTGGCGGAAAGCGAACAATTTACATGACAGCCATTACTGCCGACGTCGCGATCAAGCCGCGCCGCTCGTTCCAGGAAGTCTGGGTGATCAGCCTCGGCCATGCGCTCACGCATTGGTATCCGGCGACTTTTTATTTGCTGCTGCCGCTGATCGGCAAGGAATTGGGCCTGTCCTACAGCGAGATCGGCGCGGTGTTGACCTGCCAGTATCTCGCCGGCGCCATCGCCAATATTCCCGGCGGCATCTTTGTCGACACCGTCGGCCGCAAG
>JBQCCX010000418.1:0-2293 GCA_051961815.1 Xanthobacteraceae bacterium | reverse complement strand
TCTTGTTTGAAGAAAGCTTCAGAACGCGCCGGGGAACGCCCCGCCGTCGATGAGAATGTTCTGTCCGGTGATATACCCGGCCTGCGCCGAGCAAAGGAAAGCGGTCATGGTGCCAAGTTCATCGGGTTGGCCGATGCGTTTTGCCGGCACCGTCGCGACGCGCTCGGTGAAGGCCGCATCGTAGCTGATATTTTTCTTCTTCGCCGTCATTTCAATGTTGGAACGGAAGCGATCGGTCTCGAATGTGCCGGGTAAAACGAAATTGATGGTCACATTGGAAGCGACAACGCTGCGCGCAACGCCGGCGAGAAAGGCGGTCAGTCCAGCACGCGCGCCGGAGGACAGATCAAGCCCGGCGAGCGGCATCCTCACCGAGCCCGAAGTGATGTTGACGATGCGCCCGAATTTTCTGGCAACCATCGGGTCGATCGCTTTTTGAATGAGTTCGATCGCCACCACCATGTTGGCGATCACGCCATCGAGCATCTTCTGCCGGTCAAGTTCGCGGAAGTCACGAAACGGCGGGCCGGCATTGTTGTTGACCAGAATGTCGGGCTCCGGGCAGGCGGCGAACAGAGCCTTTTGGCCCTGCGCCGAGGCGACATCGGCAGTCACCGGGGTCACCTTGGCGCCGGTCGCTTTTTTCAGTTCGGCCGCGGCGGCCGCAAGTTGTGCCTCGTTGCGGCCGTTGATCACCACCTCGCAGCCGGCTTGCGCCAGCGCCTTGGCGCAGGCAAAGCCAAGGCCGCGGCTCGACGCGCAAACGATTGCCTTGCGGCCCGCAATACCAAGGTCCATGGCTTGCTCCCTGCTGATCTTCGCCGTCTAGTGGTAGCGAATGTCAAATCCGCTCCACCAGCGGGCGCCTGTTGTCCCGACTGGGCGCTCATGAGTCAACGGCTGAATCCGCCTTGCTGCTTCCGGATGTTTCAGTTGCCGAGCTTGCACTGATCGTCGCATTGGCGGCGGTGTCGGCCGTTGCCGGGGGCGTTGCCGGCTATGGCACCGGCGCTCTGATGCCGCTCATCCTGGTGCCGATCGTCGGTGCGGCGCCGGTGGTGCCGATTATCGCGATTTCAGCAATGTTCACCAATACCGCCCGGGTGGCGGCGTTCCGGCGCTCGTTCGACCGCCGCCGCGCCGTGATCGCTCTAATCGCCGCGCTGCCGACCTGTGTGCTGGGTGCCTGGCTCTATACGCTCCTGACCGGACGCGGCGCCGCGCTGGTGATCGGTTCGACTTTGATTGCCACGGTGCCGCTGCGGCGGCTGCTGCGGCGCCATGGTCATAAACTCGGCGAGAAAGCCTATGCTGCGGCGGCGGCCGGCTGGGGCATCGTGGTCGGCGGCACCACCGGCGCCGGTGTCATCCTGCTGTCGTTGCTGATGGCCTCGGGTCTCGAAGGTGCGGCGGTGATTGCAACCGATGCCGCGGTGTCGCTCGGCATGGGCATCGTCAAGATCGCGGTGTTCGGCACCGCCGGAGCGCTCACGCGAAGCGTCATAGTGATCGCATTGTTGATCGGGCTGGTTGCATTCCCGTGCACGTTCTTGGCCAAGCTCATCGTCGAGCGTCTGCCGGTGCACGTTCATGCCGCAATGCTGGACGCGGTGGTCGTGATCGGCGGCGGGATGATGATCTTCGGCGCGCTGCGCTAAAAGGACCGGGAGATGATTACGGCCACTTCACCAGCGGCGGCATCGACGAGAGGATCGATTCGACATTGCCGCCGGTCCGCAGCCCAAAAATCGTGCCGCGATCGTAGAGCAAGTTGAATTCGACATAACGGCCGCGGCGGATCAGCTGTTCTTCGCGCTCCGCCTCGCTCCAGGGCTTTGCCAAATTCCGGCGCACCAGCTGCGGATAAACCTCGAGGAATGCCTCGCCGACGGCTTTAGTGAAGGCTAAGTCCGCGTCGAAATCGCCGCTGTCGAGCCAATCGTAAAAAATCCCGCCGATGCCGCGCATTTCGCCGCGATGCTTGAGATAAAAGTACTCGTCGCACCATTTTTTGAACTTGTCGTAAGGCGCGACGCCCGCATGCGCGTTGCAGGCCGCCTTCATCGCGGTATGGAACGCGAGCGCATCCGGATCGTCCTGGCGCCGGCGGGCGTTGAGCATCGGCGTGAGGTCGGCGCCGCCGCCAAACCAGGATTTTGTCGTGACCACATAGCGCGTGTTCATATGCGCTGCCGGCACATGCGGACTGTGCGGATGGGCGATCAACGAAATGCCGGTCGCATAAAACCGCGAATCGTCGGCGGTGCCGGGGATTTCCTTGCGGAATTCCGGG
>JBQCCX010000417.1:0-11037 GCA_051961815.1 Xanthobacteraceae bacterium | reverse complement strand
ACGGCGATAGCGTGCCAAGCGGCAGCTATGTGGATATGGCGGTGAACCTGCCGCTTGCCGATCCGGCCAAAGTGCGCGCGCCGGTTCTGATGACGCGCGGCGAATGGGACGGCAACTCCACCGACGACGATCTGCTCGAGTGTTTCCGCAAGCTGCCGAACGGCGATCGCCAATACGTGATTTTGCCGAACACCGCGCACAGCCAGGGCTTCAGCAAGAATCGTCAGCTGTTGTGGTACGCGGTGAAGAATTTTCTGCAGGCGCCCGCCGCGGAGGCGAGTTGAGGAAAACCGCGGCTAGCTAAGCTCGCCCGCGGCGAAAAATTCCCGCAGCTCGCGATACGTCTCTTCCGGCGCTTCTTCCGACAGGTAATGCCCGCAAGGCAGCGCCTTGGCGCCGCGAATGTCGCTGGCGTAGCGGCCCCAGATCTCTTCCGGCTTGTGATTGCGGCCGACGCCGCCGGTCGCGCCCCATAACAGCAGCACCGGGCAGGCGATTTTGCGTCCCGCCTCGAAATCCTTGGTGTCCATGGCGAGATCGACGCCGTGGGTGGCACGATAATCTTCGCACATCGCGTGCACGGTCGCCGGATTGCGGAAATAGCGTTTGTATTCCGCAAGCGCCCGCGGATCGAAGAAGCTCAAGCCCTGCCCGGTCTTGGCGAGTTTCTTTTCGATGAAGTAGTCCGGATCGGCGCTCATCAGACGTTCGGGGAAGTCGGAGGGCTGGATCATGAAGAACCAGTGCCACGAGAAAGTCCCCCACGCGCGGGTGACGTTATTGAGGAGATGATGCTGCGGCATGATATCGAGGATGGCGGCGCGCGCCACCTTGTCGGGATGATCGAGACACATGCGGTGCAAGACGCGCGCGCCTCGATCGTGCCCGGCAGCATAGAAACGTTCGTGACCGAGCGCCGCCATCACCTCGATCTGATCGCCGGCCATGGCGCGAAACGAATAGTTGGAATGGTCGGCGCCGCCCGGCACTTTCTCGGAATCGCCGTAGCCGCGCAGATCGGTCGCCACCACGGTGAACTCCTCGGCGAGCCGCGGCGCAAATTTATGCCACGAGAGGTGGCTGAACGGATTGCCGTGCAGCAGCAGGAGCGGCGGGCCGTTGCCGCCGTGGACGGTGACAATGCGCGCGCCGCTGGTCTTGATCTCGGTGCGGGTGAATCCATCGAACATTGCGCGCGTCACTATCGCCTCGTGTCCCGGGCGCAGCGCAGCATGGAATGGTGCGCTGCTGGACCGGGACCTTTACACACGCCGAGTGTGAAACGATCCCGGATCTGCGGTGCACCGCTGACGCGCTGCACCGCGTCCGGGAAATGCGTGCGTGTGAATACGCGGGTGCTCACTTCTTTTTTGGCTTATCCAGCCCGAGTTCGCCCCAGCGCGCTTTGACCGCGGCGATATCTTCAGGCGCCGGCCAGACCAGCGGCGGGAATCGCGCGCCGTCGAATTCGGGATCGGGATCGTAATCGAGATTCATCGTCGCATCGATCAGCATGCGATTCCACTTGCCGGTACCGTAGAGCGAGGTGTTGCGGTCGCGCTTGCGCGTCGACGGATCAAGCCCGAGCCCGAACGTCGCCGGCATGATGACGACGTCGTCCTCGCCGGCATTGACGCGATAAGCAATAGCCCAATCGACCGCGGCATACTCGTGAATGTCGATATCGTCGTCGACCACGGTGACGTGCTTGTAGCGCACGTGCCCGGCCGAACTGCCCCACAACGCATTGGCGACTTGCTTGGCCTGGCCGCGATAGCTTTGTTTGATCTGCACCAGGATGTTGACCCCTGCCTGCACCGGCGGACACCACACATCGGTGATGCCGGGCACGCCGGCGCGATCGAGCACGTTCCACGCCGTCGCCGCGCGCATGATCGACGAGCACATGCCGTTTTCGGAAAAACAGCCGGGCATCGAGCCTTCGATCGTGCCGCGCAGGATCGGGTCCTTGCGGTGGGTGATGGCGGTGACGCGGATAGGCGGCTTGGGCGAGCGATCGCCGGCGATATAGCCGGTGACCTCGGCGAACGGCCCTTCCATCAGGAAGGTCGCCGGATCGAGCTGCAGATAGCCTTCGATGACGATCTCGGCGCTGGCCGGCACCTGGAGATCGACGGTTTCGCATTTGACGAGATCGACCGGCGCACCGCGGATGGCGCCGATCACGTCGTATTCACACAAGCCTTTCGGCACCGGCGAGCCGGCGACGAAACCGAGCGACGGTTCCCAGCCGATCGCCACCGCGATCGGCATTTCGTTGTGTCCGGCCTGCTGCCAGGCGGTGACGTGATGGCCGATATGTTGCGCCCGCCACATCAGGATCGGGATCTTGTCCTTGCCACCGATCATGCCGCGATAGATGCCGACATTCATCACGCCGCTGCTCGGGTCTTTGGTGACGACGCCGCCATAGGTGAGAATGTAGCGGCCGCCGTCGGCCCGGTTCCATTGCGGCACCGGAAATTCGCTGAGATCGATGTCGGCGCCCTTGACCACGTTCTCCTTCACCGGTCCGGTCTTGACCACGTTGGGCGGCAGGCTTTGCGACAGCACGTTGCGGCCAAGCCGCACCAGTTCGCGCGGATGCGTGTCGGGCGACAGCCCGAACATCATGGCGACGCGCCGCGCGCTCGAAAGCCCGCCGGTGAAGACCTGACGGCAGCGGGCATTGGCGCCGTAGTCGCTGATATTCCCGAACAGCAGTGCCGGCCCGGTGCCGGCGCCCTGCGCCAGGCGAGCGATGGTGCCAAGCTCGATATTCCAATCGACCTCGGCATCGATCCGCGCCAGTTCGCCGGCTCGGTCGAGCGCGCCAATCCAGCCGCGCAGATCGCCGAACGCGACTGGCTTTCGTTCCGTCAGCATTGATTGTCCTTCCCTGGCGCCGGCGTTCTTCGCTTTCCCTGCTTGTCCTGTCAAGAAAGTGCTTGCGTCATTGCGAGGAGCGCATTCGTGTTCCGGGCGCAGCGCAGCATGCAATGGTGCGCTGCTGAACCGGGACCTTCACAGACGCAGAGTATGGAACGATCCCGGATCTGCGGTGCACCGGCAATAGCGCGTTCACGCGCGTAAACGCGCTACTGCGCGCTGCACAGCGTCCGGGATACGGATAATGACGATACGGCGCGGCATCTGCTAATCAACCCGGATGTCTGACCAACGAATCCTGATCGCCGGCGGCGGACCGGTCGGCCTGCTCTGCGCCTGGCTCCTTGGCCGCCGCGGCATTGCGGTGCGGCTGTTCGACAATAATCGCGAGCTGCAGGCCGATCCGCGCGCCGCCACCACCCATCCGGCGACACTCGATCTGTTGAGCGAGGACGGCCTCGATACCGACATGGCGCGCGTCGGCCTCGTCGCGCCGATCTTTCAGTTCTGGGACCGCCCGAGCCAGGAGCTCGTCGCGCAGTTCGATCACGCGGTTCTCAAAGGCGACACGCAGCATCCTTTCGTCGTGCAATGCGAACAGTTCAAGACCGCAAAGCTGCTGCTCGACCGGCTGCAAAAGTTTTCCAATGTCGAAGTGCTGTTCGATCATGAAGTGTTCGACGTGGCGCAAAGCGCCGACGCGGTGACGGTGCAGGTGCGCAGCCCGTCGGGTGCGATCTCACAACACAGCGGCGCTTATCTCATCGGCGCCGACGGCGGCCGCAGCACGGTGCGGCGGAGTTCAGGGATCAAATTCGAAGGCTTCACCTGGCCGGAGCGCTTTATCGTACTCACCACGCCGTTCGATTTCGAGAGCGAGCGCGGCTATTGCTATCGCAGCTATTTCGCCGACCCCGGCGCGTGGTGCAACTGCTTCAAGGTCTCCGCCGACGGCCCGCCCGGACTGTGGCGCACGGTTTATCCGACCGACCCGGCACAGAGTGAAGCGGACATAGTGAGCGATGCCGGTGTCCAGGCGCGCATCCAATCGTTTTTCCCGTCGCCGCGCGCTTACGAGATCGTCCATCGCAATCTCTATGTGACCCACCAGCGCGTCGCTGCGACGTTCCGCCAGGGACGCGTGCTCCTCGCCGGCGATGCCGCGCATGTCAACAATCCGATCGGCGGCATGGGATTAAATGGCGGCATCCAGGACGCGGTGAACCTCGCCGACAAGCTCGTTCGTATCCTTGGCGATGGCGCGCCGGAACGACTCCTCGACCTCTACGATCTGCAGCGCCGCACCGTCGCCATCGAGTTTGTGCAAGAACAATCCATCGCCAACAAGAAGCGGCTCGAGGCGAGCGATCCGCACGTGCGCAAACGCAATCTCGACGAGTTGCGCGCCAGCGCGGCCGACCCCGAACGCGCCCGGCAATTTCTCCTGCGCACCTCGATGATCGCGAGCCAAAAGCGGGCGGAGGGAGTCGGGCTTGAGGACGGGTGAGCGAGGCAACCTGATTCATGATCGCTTGCGCCGAGCCTGCGCGTCGCGGTCCAGTCTGAGTCATGAAATATCCCTTGATCAATATTCATCCGTTCTCGCGATGCGCCTTCGCATCCGAGCTATGGCACGGCACTCTCAACAATCGTCACCACCGGACTTGATCCGGTGGTCCATGCTGACTCGCGAAGCCCGAGCGCCGGTGGAAGCGCCGTGCAAGCGAAGCTTCTGCATGGATTGCCGGATCAAGTCCGGCAATGACGAAAGCAACGACCGGGAAAGAACGAAAGAAAAAATCGGAGGCGAAACGCCGACAGACGCAAGGCTCTTCTGCCGCGCCGAAGACGGGCACGGCCGCGCCTCTCAACGGAGAGGCGCACATCTATCGGCGTTCCACCGCGGTTCTCATCCCAAGGAGTCTTTCATCGCAAGGGACTCAGCCTCGGGCCAGGCTTCCTGCGACCCGGCGGGGACACGTTTTGCGCATCCCTTTGAGCGGCATTACCCGCCCCGGCCTGTCCCAGTCCAGCGAAAGCACCTCGCGCTCCGGTCATAGTGCCGGAGAGATGATGCCCAAAGCCGCCCGGGCGCGGGTTGCAAGCCCGCCCGCGGGCACCGCACTCGCCCGCGCGATCCGGGGATTGCCTCCCGGGCCGCGTCCGTCTCGGACGAGGTTCGATCTTATGTGTAACTAAAAAAGAGACTGATGTCAACGAAGTGGTGACATCACGATATTGTCATTGCCGACCGTCAGCTCGGCATGGACCACCGGGTCAAGCCCGGTGGTGACGATTTATCTGATCATCGTGGCCGGGCTTGTCCCGGCCATGCCGATTATGTCGGTAGGCAGTGCCCGCCTAAGCGAGCATGACGGACTCCTCAACGTCGTTGCCGGACTTGACCCGCCGCAGGCCGAAGCGGACCTAGGATATTTTCCGCACTGGCGATCTTCGCCGCCGCGTGTCACGGTCGGGCGATGACAGAACCGAACAAAACCGCCGCGGCGAGCGCCGCCGACGATTTCCTTACTCTGCGTGACGGCGAAGTCACCGTCGCGCCACCGGCGCAATTCGACGCCTCGATCTATTTCATCGGCCGGATCCGCACGCCGTGGCAAAGGCGCGAGCAATGTCCGAAGAACCCGCGCGAGTCCAACGCGGTCTGCACGGTCGAGCTCGATCCGCGCTGGACGCAAGGGCTCAAGGGACTGGAGACCGTCAGCCACGTGCTGCTGCTCTACTGGATGGACCGCACGCGGCGCGATCTCGTGCTGCAGGTCCCGCGGCACTATGGCGAACAGCGCGGCACCTTCGCGCTCCGTTCGCCGGCGCGGCCCAATCCGATCGCGGTCTCGGTGGCGCAGCTCGTGCGAGTCGAAGGCAATGCGCTTTACGTCGTCGGAGTCGACTGCCTCGACGCCACGCCGCTCCTCGACATCAAGCCGTATTTTGCCTCGACCGATTCCGTTCCTGACGCGGTGGTCGGCTGGCACGCGCGGCGCGGCCGCTAGGGCTGGTACGGCGATTGCTCATCGCCGTCATTGCGAGCCAACGGGTCCGGCCCGAAGTGGCCGGCCCGATGACAGGCTCCGCGAAGCAATCCAGAATCTCTGCAGCGAGACTGGATTGCTTCCGCCTTCGCGCTGATGCGCTTCGGCGGACTCAAACCCGCTAGCTCGCCGAGCGAGCGAAGGCGGGTCGTCGCTATCGCTCCGCGCAATGACGAGAATTCCGGTAAAATCAAAATCATCATCGTTTTAGCCACAGGAGCCGGACGCGCATGCAAAAAACTAAAACCTTTGGCTCGATCGTGTTGGCCTGCGCCTTGCTAGTTATTGCCGCGGTCTCGCCGTCACGGGCGGCTGGCTGCGAGGACAAGATCGCCCGTCACATGGTCGGCGAAGCCATGCTGGCGGCGCAATTTGTCGCCGCGGCGGAAAAGAACGGCGTGACCCCCGTCGGCATCAATGCGATCCTCAAAGAGGTGGCTGATAAATCCGCGATCCAGGAATTCTGGATCACCGATCCGTCCGGTCATGCCTACCTGACCAATACCGGAATCGATTTCACCTTCAGTTCCGACGCGAAAAAGCAGCCGCAGGCTTCCGCGTTCTGGCCGCTGATCACCGGCGCCAAAGCCGTCATCGTCCAGAACGCGCGCAAGCGCGAGATCGACAATCAGGTCTTCAAATATGTCGGCGTCGCCGGCGTCGACAAACCGCGCATCGTGCAAGTCGGCGTCGCGGCGGCGAATTTGTGCAAGTGAGCGGCTAAGTTTCGTCATTGCGAGCCAACGGGTCCGGCCCGAAGTGGCCGGCCCGATGACAAGCTCCGCGAAGCAATCCAGTACGGTCCAGGAGAACTGGATTGCTTCGTCGCTTTGCTCCTCGCAATGACGATTTCCGTCATCACGGAAGGCAAAGAAAAAAGGGGAGGCGAAGCGCCTCCCCTAAGAAGAACAACCGTGATGCGTCGGTATCAGAACTTCGTTGTTACCCGCAGCATCGGCCCGCTGTAGAAGCGGTCGACGTCGGTGACATTGCCGGCGGAATTTAACGTTTTCAACGCCTTGAAATAACCGTCGATACGATAGCTCGCCGTGACCTTCGTCGCTGGAGTGAGCGCGTAGGACAATCCGGCCTGCGCATCGACGTTGAAAACGGCCCGGGTGTCGGAAGCGTTTCGGGCAATTGTCGTTGCTACCGCAGTCGTTACGCCGCCCGATGTTGCCGTTGCCGCTACGTTTGTCGTCTGCTCGAGGGTCCGCTCACCGAACAGAACCGCGGCGCCGGCAAGCCAGTCAATGCTCCACTGGCCGCCGAGCGGAATGTCGCCCTGTACGCCGAATCGCGGACCGGCGCCGACAAACGTGCTCTTTTGCAGGCTAGAGAAGGTGCCTTTGATGTTAACAGTCGGCGACCCGCCACTCGCGGTGGCCGTATGCGTCGTCGCGGCGAAACTACCGTTGGCTGTCAGTTTTGAGCGCAGATCGGCGACGCGCACGCCAAGCGTCCACATCGCATGGGTATTGCCGAGCCCGAAATCACGGCCGATGCCGAAATCGACCAGCCAGTGATCCTCACGCAGGTTCTGCGTGCCGGCTGCCGATGCAGCACTGCCGCCGGACGGAGTCGAAGTCGAAAAGGTGAATGGTCGGCTCTTTGTCGCTGACCCGTAACGGAACTGACCGACAACGTGCATTGGCGCAAAGGGCTGCCAATCGAATCCAATGGCGCCCTCCGGTCCCCAATGGGGTTTTAATCCAAATCCTGCAGCGCCGGGATTGGCGTCGCCGCCGGCGGTATTGAACGCCCCGCCCTCGATCCACCAGGTCCATGTGTCTTTCGGAGCCGGGGCAAGCGGCGGCGCTTTGGTGAGGGCCGGTTTATTCAGATCCGCGGCGCCAGCGCTTGGCGCGGCGGCGGCGAGTGCTACAACGGAAACGCCCGCGAGGAGAGCGATCCGGAGGCCGTGGTTGCTGTGTTGCATCTTATTCATCCCTGCGGTGAATCCTGTTCAACTCTGACGTGTATCAGAGGCAGGACACTACTCTTGGGATGCATCACCGAAAATGGGGTAAAATCCGATTCCCCGCTGCCGTGTTAGAAATGTCACAGTCACTGGCCGCTAACTCACTATGTACATTGAGGAATTTTGTATGGGCGCACAGACGTTGCAAAGTTCACAGAAAACAACGGACGGCAACACCGCCGCGGCGCCGCGGTCGGGAATTGTGTGGCTCGCGTCCTATCCGAAATCGGGAAATACCTGGACCCGCGCGTTCCTGCACAATTTGGTCCACGTGACGTCAGGTGAGGCGCGAGTTCAACAGATCAACGAACTCAACCAATTTTCGACGGGAAGCGCCGCAAAACGCTGGTTCGAGATGATCCTCGGATTTACTCCGACCGAGGAACATCAGGACCAGATCGCGGCGGCGCGCGCCCGCGTCCAGCAATATATGGCCGACGCAGTCGAAGGGGTGATCTTCCTCAAAACCCACCAGGGGTTGGTTGTCGATCGCGGCCACGTCACGATCAATTTTTCAGTCACGGCGGGGGCGATCTACATTGTCCGCAATCCACTCGATGTCGCGATTTCTTATGCGCATCATCTCGGCAAGCCGATCGACCATGCGATCGACTTTATGAATCTGAAAAATGCGGAAGCGATTGGCAGTGAGAAACACGTCTACGAAGTTTATGGTTCGTGGAGCCAGCATGTCTTGAGCTGGACGCGAAAACCGCATCCGGCGATCTACGTGATGCGCTACGAGGACATGCTGAACGAACCAAAAAAAACCTTCGGCGCCTTGGCGCGGCATCTCTTGTTTCGGCCGAGCGACGACCAACTCGCCGACGCCATCGACCGCTCCTCGTTCGAGCGGCTGCGCGAGCAAGAGGAGAAAGACGGTTTTCGCGAACGCCCGGAGAAGGCCGAGCGGTTCTTCCGCCAAGGCCGCACCGGACAGTGGAAGGACGTGCTGAGGCCGCAGCAGGTCCAGCGCATCGTCGACGCCCACGGCGAGCAGATGCAGCGCTTCGGCTATCTGCCGTAGCGTGCGCCCCTTGCAACGAGCCACTTTCGGTTTCCCCATTTGACCCGTTAGGATGCGCCGAGGACGCGGACGATGAAGCGACGCAAAGTTCTGGGGATGCTTGCCGGCGCGATGGGTTGGCCGCTGGCTTGGCCGTTCGCCGCGCACGCGGAAGAATGGGAGCCCGGCCGCGTCTATCGGATCGGTTTTTTGCTTCCCACTCCTCGTAAAGAACCCGTCGTCGCCGCGTTATTCGACGAATTGCGCATGCACGGCCTGACCGAAGGACAAAATCTCCAAGTTGTCGGCGAAGGCTTCGGGGTTTCGTTCGATCAATTACCGAAAGCGGCTGCAGCGCTTGTCGCCGCATCCCCCGACGTAATCAATGCCGGCCCCGAATTGCCGATACGCGCGCTGCAGAAATTGACGCAAACAATACCGCTCATCGGCATGACCGAGGATATGGTCGGCGAAGGCCTGGTGGCGTCATTGGCGCGTCCTGGCGGCAATACCACGGGCGTCAGCCTCTTGTCCCCCGAACTCGACGGCAAGCGCCAGGAGATTTTGATTGAAGCGGTGCCGGGCTTGCGCAAGATCGCCATTTTCGCCGATGCCAATACGACGAAACCTGCGCATTTGCATGAGCTCGAGGCGGCGGCGCACAGCCGTGGTGTCGAACCTTTGGTGCGGCGGGTGGACAGGCGTGAAGACGTGATGCCGGCAATCAAGGACGTGCAAGCGGCGGGAGCCCAAGCCATCAATTTTTTGGCGACGCCGGTGTTTTCGGTCAATGCCGCGACCTTCATCGCGCAAGTCAGAGAATCGCGGCTCGCCTCCATCTATCAGTGGCCGGAGAACGCCGAAGACGGCGCTTTCGCCGCTTACGGCCCGCGCTACAGCGAGATGTACCGCCTGCGGGCGCGGCTGGACATCAAAGTGCTGCGCGGGACCAAGCCGGCCGACATTCCGGTCGAGCAACCGGCCAAGTTCGAATTGGTGATCAATCTAAAAACCGCCAAAGCAATCGGGGTCGAGGTGCCATCACCGCTGCTGTTACGCACCGACCAGGTGATCGAGTAAGGCGGCGCAATCGACGAGGGCGCTTCGATGCCGCAGCGTTATCTCGACGATTTTACGCCCGGCGAAGTTTTTACCTCGCTGCCGCAAATATTGAGCGAGAAACATTTTGCCGCCTTTGCGGCGATGACCGGCGACGCCCATCCGCTGCATTACGACATCAATTACGCGCGTGACCGGGGCTGGGACGCGCCGCTCGCCCACGGGCTTATGCTTCTCGGCCTGTGCGCGCTCGGCGCTTCGCCGCTCAGCAATGAGCTCACCGAATCGATGATCGCCATGCTCGGCAATGAAGCGCGCTACAAGCGGCCGGCTTTTGTCGGTGATACCGTCACGCCGCAATTCACCGTGATTGCAGTCGAGCCGAAGGACGGCGATCGCGGCATCGTCCGGCTCGCCATCACGCTGCACAACCAGCGCGGCGAGGTGGTGCTCGAAGGCATGCACGTGCTGATGCTCAAGCGGCGCAGGACGGCAAAGTAGGATTGTTTAGTGCCCGCTCATTCCCGCGAAAGCGGGCATCCAGACAAAGCTGGATCCTCGCTACGCGCGATGGTCAAGGCAGCAACGCGCGGCAGATTCGCCCGATCAGCCACACCGCTGCCGCGGCCATGAACGCAACGATCCGCACGATCGGCGCACCTTGCGCCCAGCTGATCAAGAAATCGGCCAGCGCGAAAACCACAATGAGGGCCGCGATTACCGCCGCCAGCCAATACAACGTCTGACCGGCGTGTAATCCGGTGTCAGCCGGTTCCTGCCATATCTCGTCGTCGATCCAGGCCATCGCTTGCCTCCCTCGGTTCGGGAAGAGCGGAAACCTGCGCTCTCATGAGCGCGTCGCAACGCCGAGTGCCGCGAAACGAAGCGGGGTTCCCGCCCAGCGGCAAAGTATCAACGAAAGAACCGGGCCCAAGTTTCAAGCGGTTTCAGGCGCTGCGGGCGATCGGCGTCACGCGATTATGCGGCTCTGCGCCAGTTTGCTGGCCTGTCCGCAGCGGCATTCTGATCGAGGACGCCGACGCGATGGC
>JBQCCX010000416.1:0-3217 GCA_051961815.1 Xanthobacteraceae bacterium | reverse complement strand
TGGACGAAGCGTCTTAAAAGAAGCCGGGCGGCTGCAGGGAAGCCCGACGCCGCGTTACCTAGGCGTCGTTACGGCGTGGCGCAAAGCATGGTTTCTCGGGCCAGCCTGAGATTTTCTCAGGCTGGATCGTCTGCAATTCAGCCGTTTTGCTTGTGAAAAAGCCAATAATTCGCTAGATTTATTGAGTTTTTCTAATGAGGTAGAGGCTTTGGTCGCCCCTCATGCCGCGTCGCCTGCCGCAGCTCAACGCGCTCAAAGCCTTCGAGGCCGCCGCCCGCCACGTCAGCTTCACCCGCGCGGCGGAAGAGCTCTGCGTCACCCAGGGCGCGGTGAGCCACCAGGTCAAGGCGCTGGAAGCCGAGCTCGGCATCAAGCTGTTCAATCGCGAGCGGCAGCGGCTGGTCATCACCGATGCCGGCCGCGATTATCTCGGCGTCGTGCGCGACGCGCTCGATCGTCTCGCCATGGGCACCGAGCGCCTGGTGCAGCGGCAAAGTTCGGGCATGCTGACCGTGAGCACCTCGCCGGATTTCGCCGCCAAGTGGCTGGTGCACCGGCTTGGCCGTTTTGCCGATGCGCATCCCGAGATCGACCTGCGCGTCTCCGCCACCATGCACCACGTCGATTTCGCCCGTGAAGATGTCGATCTCGCCGTGCGCCATGGCGACGGCCATTGGCCGGGTCTGCACGTCGCGCGATTGTGCAGCGAGCACCTGTTCGCGGTTTGCAGCCCGCAGCTTGGCGCGCGATTGAAGCGGCCGCACGACATACTCAAGCTGCCGCTCCTGCACCTCGACGATCGCGGTGCCTGGACCGACTGGCTCGCCGCGGCGGGGATTGCGGACGCCGATCCGCCGCTGCACGGGCCGGTGCTCAATCGCGCCAGCATGCTGATCGATGCTGCGATCGACGGGCACGGCGTTGCGCTCGCGCGCACCACCCTGGCGGCGTGGGATCTGATCCACAAGCGCCTGGTGCGGCCATTCCCGGTGGCGCTGCCTTTGGCGAAGTCGTATTGGATCGTCGCGCCGAAGGCGACCGCGGATCTGCCCAAGCTGGTCGCATTTCGCGAATGGTTGCTGGCGCAGGCGCACGACGACGCCCGGCAGTTGCACGATCAAGATCGCCAGGACGTGTAGGCGTAATTGCGCCAGCCATTTCGCGCGCGAATTGGACGTCGCGCGGACGCAGCAATTTACGACCTAAAGCGGAAGTGCCGCAGCGATCACTTGTAGTAGGCGACGCCGCAACCTTGATTGCCGATTCGGGTCTCGAGGGACTGCTTGACAGCGGGCTTGCCCGATTTCGGGAAACTATAGTCCATCGTGCTCACGGCGCCTTCAGGCGTGCCCTGAATTGCATCGAAGGCTCGCTGGCCTATCGGGTCGGCGCCAAATTTAAAGGTGCGAACATCGACACCGATCATGCCCGGACCTGGAAATGCCGTGAATTTGCCGTTGGATGTATCGAAGCAGGAAACATATAGATCGCGGTCATGAAATTGTTTGTTATTCGGATCACTGAATGCGCGTAAGGCTGTAGCTTCGTCGCCCTTGAGCGCAGTGACAGCGCGATCGAGCATCGCTCGCGCTTCGTCAGCCGTCCCGTATTGTTCGGCCCAGGCCCAATCAGCGGCCAATGTCAGCACCAATGTCGCAAATACAGCCACGAACGTTGCATTACGCATGGCATTCTCGCGTGATGGATTCGGATGGAATATTGTATGCAGGCCGTCATTGACCGCTACAGGAAACCTGAAGCCTGCGCGAGCATTTTCGGCGATCGTTGCGAAAACGACACAGCGCCGCGATCCCTGCCACAATCCTACTGGCGATCGGTGTCTTTCAATTCTGTTGAGTTAGGACAACGGAGGTAATTACCTTGGCAAGAATTTCATCGCGGCTCAGCATGAATTGGAAACGGTGATTGCCATCTACAGCGGGTAGATGGTCCAGATGCGCTTTTTGCATCATCTCCAATGCCTCGCGAGCAGTCGCTCCGCTTGAAACGGCTTCCTGCCGCAATCCGTGGATTCCGGACTTTAACGTTTCATAGGAATAGCTCGCATGGGACATCAGCTGCGCGGCAAACAGACTCGAATCGATCCACGCATCCAACACCCCGGCATTTCGAAAAATGACAAATTTGGGGGCGAGCCTGGAAATATACGCAAGCAGAAGGTCAGTGGTATATTGATGGCCCGGGGATAGGCCAAGCATATCGATGCGGCCCCCCTTTGAAATCTCTGCTTGCGTCAGGTCTTGTAACGAGCCCTTTTCCGATATATCGGCCGAACCGCCAACAGCGTTTATTGTCAGATTATTCGACTGAAATGACGCGACAGTTTCGCTGCCGAGCTTGACGGTTACGGCGCCAAGACTGACCGTTTCAATGCGAGCAGTCTTCAATTGTTGCTGATAGGCGGGCCATAAATCCCAAAGAACAAACGCACCAAAAACAATAAGCGCTGTCAAAAAAGCGTCGCGCAGGGTGTTGATGCAGCGTCCGATCGTTCCAATTAAATCGCGGCTATTGTCGGTTTTCTCGTCCATCCGCCTCTCCACTCCGTGTTCGAATCCAACCGTTACGGCCCCAATCCATCAAGACTCAAGGAAGAAGGGCTCAAAACTCTTTCAGCGCCGCCCTGCTACCGCGCCAACTGCCACGGCGCGCGCCGAGCTTTCGATCTGGTCGGCGTCATCGAGCGAGCTTCGTTTCTCGCAAAAACGTAGGAGGAATGTACGCTAAACATCCTCCGGCAATCTGTCCGGCGGCTTGCAAGTTTTACCCATATTATAATTTTCCGCGCCGGGTCTGTGACTTGGTTCACACCCTTGACGCCGAGAAACCGGGTCGTGAATTTGCGTCACTGCGACCGAATCACGATCGAAATGCGTTCGCTACCGTTTGAAACAAAGTGGTCGCAGTTCCTTTAGCGATCGCGCGTGAGCGGATTGCTTTCAAGTTCGGACATCGCCATGCGGTGCATTGTGGCCGGATTTCGCAAGCCGCGCTGTGCGAGCTCGATAATCTTTTCAGCGACCAGCGCTGTGAGCGGATCGGTGCGCTGCGTCAGTCCAAGGGCGTCACAGGTTTTCGAAAATGCCGCGCCCATCGCGTTGACCAATTCCGGGTCGAACGCCTGTCCCTTCAGAAAAGGCGTGATGGGCATGGCCTCGACAAACTACTCGCCGACATGATGACCCCTCGCCCGGCG
>JBQCCX010000415.1:0-2898 GCA_051961815.1 Xanthobacteraceae bacterium | reverse complement strand
CCGGCCGCCAACACGAACAGAATGGTGCGGATGCGCATGGCATCGGTCGCCAGGCTGGCCCGGATTGGCCCCGACAAATCCGGGACCGTGCCGCGAACAAAAGCCTAGCCGATTTTACTATTTGGTCCAAACAGTGGAGGTCATTCCGGGGCGCGGCTGAAGGCCGCGAGCCCGGAATCCATAATCCCTGCGATAACTAAGGCGTCTGGCTCTATCCTGGATTTCACGGTTGGCGATTATGGATTCCGGGTTCGCCCTGCGGGCGCCCCGGAATGACCACATGGAGAAATTCGATGTGCCGCAACATCCGCACGCTGTTCAATTTCGAGCCGCCGGCGACCGAGGACGAAATCCGCGCCTCGGCCTTGCAATTCGTGCGCAAGCTTTCCGGCTTCGCCCATCCGTCGCGCGCCAATGAGGCGGCGTTCGCCCGCGCCGTGGACGAGGTGAGCGATGCGGCGCGGCGGCTCCTTGGCGCGCTCGAGACGGCAAGCCCGGCGAAGAACCGCGAGATCGAAGCGATGAAAGCGCGCGAGCGCGCCAAGGTGAGGTTTGCGTAAAACGCAACCACGCGTGACCAGCTTCGACGCCGACTTCCTCCGCGATCTGTTCGCGCAATTTCGTCCGGTGACCGTGCGCCGCATGTTCTCCGGCGCCGGTCTCTACTGCGACGGTGTCATGTTCGGCCTCGTCGTGCGCGACATGATTTATCTGAAGGCCGACGAGGCCAGCGTTGTGGACTTCAAAGGCGAAGGCTCTAGCCCGTTCACTTACACGCGTGGCAAGAGATCAGGTCGCCCGAGTGAGCACGCCCTGCCGTATTGGCGCTTGCCGGATAGACTCTACGATGATCCCGATGAGCTTGCGGTCTGGGCCGAGCGTGCACTCGTTATCGCGCGCCGTCAGAAGTTCGCGCCGCGCAAACAGGCGAAACGGAAAACGACCGTCAAGGTAAAAAACAAAAAGTAGTCGCGGCATCCGTCATGCCCGGCTTCGTGCCGGGCATCCATGTCTTGGATCTCAGACCCAAAGTCGTGGACGGCCGGGTCAAGCCCGGCCATGACGAAGAACGGCTTACAAAAAACTCTGCGGGTCGATGTCGATCTCGAGCTTGATCGGGCCGCGCCGCGCCGGCGCCTTGGCGAGCCAGCGCCGCAGATAGGCGCCGACGTCGTAATTGCGCGGCGCTTTGATCAACAACCGCAAGCGATGGCGGCCGCGCACCAGAGCGAGCGGCGCTTCGGCGGGACCGAGCACGCGCACCGGTTCGGCGCGGTTCTCGTTGAGCGGAGCGGCGCGGGCGAGATCGCGCGCATAGGCCATGGCGGCGTGCTTGTCGGGGCCCGAGACGACGATCGAGGCGAGCCGGCCGAACGGCGGGTAACCGCTCTTCTCGCGCGCGGCGATTTCGGCGGCGTAGAACGCCTCGCGATCCTGCGCGATCAGCGCGCGCATCACCGGATGCTCGGGCTGATGCGTCTGCAAAAGCCCGACGCCGACGCCGGCGTCGCGCCCGGCGCGGCCGACCACCTGGTGCAGTAGCTGAAAGGTGCGCTCGGCGGCGCGCGGGTCGCCATTGCTTAGTCCCAAATCCGCATCGACCACGCCGACCAGGTTGAGCATCGGGAAATGATGACCCTTGGCGACGAGTTGCGTGCCGATGACGATGTCGAACCGGCCGGCGGCGACGTCGGCGAGTTCCTCGCGCATGCGCTCGATGGTGGCGACGAGATCGCTCGACAGCACCAACAGTCGCGCGTCGGGAAATAGTTCCCGCACCTCCTCTTCCAGCCGCTCGACGCCCGGGCCGACTGGTACGAAAGACTCCGCCGCCCCGCATTTCGGGCAGGTCGGCGGATGCGGCATGGCGAAGCCGCAATGGTGGCAGACGAGCTGGCGGCGGAAGCGGTGATCGACCAGCCAGGCGTCGCAATTTGGACAGGCGAAGCGAAAGCCGCAGGCGCGGCACAGGGTCAGCGGCGCGTAGCCGCGGCGATTGAGAAACAATAACGCCTGCTCGCGCCGCTCCAGCGCGGTCTTCACCGCGCCGGCCAGCGCAGGCGAGATGAAACGGCCCGGCGGCGGCCGTTCGCGGCGCAGATCGATGGCCTCGACCGCGGGCAGGCGCGCCCCGCCGAAGCGCGCCGGCAAGGACAGGCGCGCATAGCGGCCGCGCCGCGCATTGACTTCGGTTTCGATCGACGGCGTCGCCGAGGACAGCACGATCGGAATGCTGGCGATGTGGCCGCGCACCACCGCCATGTCGCGGGCGTGGTAACGCACGCCGTCCTCCTGCTTGTAGGCGGGATCGTGCTCTTCATCGACAACGACCAGGCCGAGATCGCCGTAAGGCAGAAACAAAGCCGAGCGCGCCCCGACCACCACGCTGATTTCGCCGTCGGCCACCGCCCGCCAGGTGCGGGCGCGCAGCCGCGGCGACAATTCGGAGTGCCATTCCGCCGGCCGCGTGCCGAACCGCGCGGCGAAGCGGTCGAGAAACTGCGTGGTGAGCGCGATCTCCGGCATCAGGATCAGGGTCTGCCGGCCGCGCCGGATCGTGTCGGCAACCGCCTCGAAATAGACTTCGGTTTTTCCCGAGCCGGTGACGCCGTCGAGCAGGGTGACCGAATAGCCACCCTGCGCGACGCTGTTTTGCAGGGCGCTCGCCGCGGCGCGCTGGTCGGCGGTGAAAACCGCCGCGATGAAATCCGGATCGGGCGGTTGCGCCACCGGCTCGGGCGGCAGCACCACAGTCCCGACCGTGCCTTCATCGACGAGTCCGTCGATGACGCCGCTGGAGACCCCGGCCTCGCGCGCGGCCTCGGCCTTGCCGCGCACCATGCCGTCGGCGAGGAGATCGAGAACGCGGCGGCGCGCGCTGGTCAGGCGTTCGGGCGC
>JBQCCX010000414.1:0-8493 GCA_051961815.1 Xanthobacteraceae bacterium | reverse complement strand
CCGCGCGGATCGTGACGGTGTAGCGGCCCGGCTCCAGCCGATTTTCCGGGAACGCGTATTGGCCTTTCGCGTCGGTCGTGACGCTCGTCGACACGATCGATCCATCTTTGCGCGCGGTGACCACGACCCCTTCCATTGCGCCCTCGGCGTCCGAGGTGACTTGCCCGGTCAGCGCGGCGGGTGCGCGCTCATCGGCGCGCGCAGTGGCGCAAGCAAGCATCGAAGCGGCCAGCGCGGTCGTCATGCACAGGATGGCTGCGGATTTCATCGAGCGCTCCCCTGAAAACCAATTTGATTTTATCAACGGCCGGCTTAACGCCGCCGCCAGGCAAAATACGCTGCCGGAGCCGAAATTATCGTCCGCGTATTCTTCGCCGACAAGCCGGTCCGCGCGCATATGAGCGATGCCGGCGCGCCGACCACGTTGCGCCGCAACCTCGGCCAGCGCCCATTGATGCGGCGTTGGAACCGATGGCCGCGCATTCGTAAGCCTGCGCCCTTCCGCTTCGGCCCGCAGGCGGGACAAGCCCGGCCATGGCTCGGATGCGAAGGTGCGCCGCGAGAACGCGATTCTATTTTCGCCTCTCCCCAGTGGGGAGAGGTCGCGAGCGTAAGCGAGCGGGTGAGGGGGGCCGGATTTTTGAGTTTTGCGTCCGAACCCCCTCACCCCGACCCCCTCCCCAACGGGGAGAGGGAGCAGAAGACGCGCCGCGAGAACGGCTGGTCATTGCGAGCGCCGTGAAGCGGCGCGAAGCAATCCAGTCTGAGATGCCGTTCTGGATTGCTTCGTCGCTGACGCTCCTCGCAATGACAAAACCAAGCCCCCGCCGCAAGCGGGGGGAGGGAATGGGAGAAGGAACGATGGCGCTGATCTTAGTTTTTATAATCAGGCTCGGTGCGATCGAGAACTCGCTTCAAGGCATCGAAGTGCCGCTGCGCCGGACTCGGGCCGTTGTAGAATTTGGCACCGCCGATTTCGTGCTTGGTCTTCTCGACCACCGCCGCGGGCAGCTGTTTGAGCGGCTGGCCGGTCCACATCGCGTAGATCTGAACCTGCGCCGCGCGCTCGAGGTAGTAGAGCCGGTCATAGGCCTCGGCCACGTTCTCACCCAAGGTGGTGATGCCATGATTGGCCATGAACAGCACCGTCTTGTTGCCGATGATCTTGGCCAGGCGCTCGCCTTCGGCAGGGTCGAAGGCGGGGCCGCTATAGTCATCGTCATACGCGATCGCGTCCATCAGGCTGACCTCGGTCTGGCCGATTTCCTTGATCCGCGGGTCTTCGAGTCGCGTGAGCGCGCTGGCATAGGGCATGTGGGTGTGAAACACCGCCGCGGCCTGCGGCAGCGCCTTATGAATCGGCGCGTGGATGCAGTAGCAGGAGCGCTCGACGTCGCCGGCGCCGCGCCTGACTTTGCCGTCGTCGATCCCGACCTCCATCAAAGACGAGGCCGTGACTTCGGACCAATGCATGCCGAACGGGATCTGATAGTAACGGTCGGTGCAGCCCGGCACGTTCAGCGTGAGGTGGTTGAAAATCCCCTCGCTGAAGCCGTGCATGAAGGCGAGCCGGTGCGCCGCCGCAAGATCGATTCGCGCCTGCCATTCCTCGGCGCTGCACTGCAAACCGTTCGGCGAAACCCTGATCTGCATGGCTATTTTTCCTCCGCGCGCCATTCCAGCATAAACCCCGCAAACTGTCAGCTTGTGGCGGCAATCGACATAGCGCATCTGCGGCTGCCGCGGGCTTCAGAGCCGGCTGCGGCGAATTTGCCGGCGAAAACGCTTGCCTCGGGTCCGACCCGGACTATCCTTCGCCTCTGGAATAGCGCCCGCGACAAGCGGGCTTTAAGGACATCCAAGGGGGGACGCTTATGAGTTCGATAGCCGTTACCGGCCCGCTTTCGGCGGCCGACCATTCTCGCCAGCTGCGCAAGGCGGTGATCGCCGCCACCGTCGGTACCACTATCGAATGGTACGATTTCTTCCTCTACGGAACCGCGGCCGGGCTGGTGTTCGGCAAGCTTTATTTCCCGAACAGCGATCCGACCACCGCCACGCTGCTCGCTTTCAGCACTTATTTCGTCGGCTTCGCCGCGCGCCCGATCGGGGCGGCGATTTTCGGTCATTACGGTGACCGCATCGGCCGCAAGGCGACGCTGATCGCAACGCTGATGCTCATGGGCATTGCCACCTTCCTGATCGCCTTCGTGCCGACTTACGCATCGATTGGAATCTGGGGCGGCGTGTCCTTGACGGTGCTGCGTGCGATCCAGGGCATCGGGGTCGGCGGCGAATGGGGCGGCTCGGTGCTCTTATCGATGGAATGGACGCGCGCTGGCCAGCACAACCGCGGCTTCCTCGCGTCCTGGCCGCAATGGGGCGTGCCCGCCGGTTTGTTCCTTTCGACAATCATCATGCTCGCCGCCACCGCCTGGTCGGGCGATCAATTCCTGACCTGGGGCTGGCGCGTACCGTTCGCGCTGAGCATCATCCTGATCGGGATCGGACTCTGGATCCGGCTCGGCATCCTCGAGACGCCTGTGTTCCAGAAGTTGCTCGAGGAGAACAAGATCGAGCGCGCGCCGATCGTCGAGGTGATCAAGAAGCAGCCGAAAGAGGTCTGCCTCTCGGCATTGTTGCGCATGGGCCAGCAGTCGCCGTTCTATATCTTCACCGCTTATGTGTTCGCCTATGCCACCGGTACGCTGCACATGTCGCGGGACTTTATCCTCTTCGCGGTGACGGTTGCCTCGGTCGTTTCGTTCTTCTCGATTCCGATCTTCGGTCATCTGTCCGATGTGATCGGTCGAAAAAGAATGTACCTGATCGGCGTCGTGCTTTGCGGCCTGTTCGCCTTCCTTTATTTCGGCATGTTGGACACCGCCAATACCACCTTGGTGTTCATCGCCATCGTGGTGTCGCTCATTCCGCACGACATGATGTACGGCCCGCAGGCGGCGCTCATCGCCGAAGCTTTTACGCCGCGGCTGCGCTATAGCGGCTCGTCGCTCGGCTATCAGTTCGCTTCGGTGATCGCCGGCGGCCCGGCGCCGCTGATCGCGACCTGGCTGTATGCGCAATATCACACCGGCTACGCGATCGCGATCTATCTCGCGGTATGCGCGGTGATCAGCTACGTGTCGACTTCGTATATGCCGGACTATACCGGCAAGGATGTAGCGGCCGAATACGATCGCTGAGCGCCGCGACTTCGTTGCAAGAAATAGGCGGGTGCGCCATGGCGCGCCCGCCATTTGCTTTGCGCATTATTTGATCCGATCGCGCCCGCGCGGCTCGGGAACTGAGGCCTTCGCTCAATTGTTAGGTTCACGCACGCTGCGAGGCGAAGACGGAACTTACCATGCGAGCGGACTGGTCATGAACAGCGCCTGGCGCCTGATCAAGATGACGATCGAAAATTGGATCGCGCATAAGGATGCGCGGCAAGGCGCGGCGCTTGCCTATTATTCGGTGTTTTCGGTCGGTCCCTTGATGGTGATCGCCGTCGGCATTGCCGGGCTCGCCTTCGGCCAAGAAGCCGCGCGCGGCGAAGTTCAGGGCCAACTGTCAGGAATGGTCGGCCAATCCGCCGCCGATGCGCTCGACAGTATGGTGACCAGCGCCAACAAGCCGGAGCAGGGAATACTCGCGACCGCCGTCGGCACCGCGCTGCTGCTCTTCTCGGCGCTCGGCGTCGTCGTTCAGCTCAAAGATGCCTTTAACACGGTGTGGGAGGTCGACCCAAAACACGTCAGCGGTGTCTGGCAATTCATTCGCACCTATCTCATCTCGCTGGCGGCGGTGATCGGCGTCGGCTTTCTGTTGCTGATTTCGCTGGCATTCACGACGGCGCTGTCGGCGGCAGGTCAGTATCTCGGCGCGCAATTGCCGCAGACGGTGTTGCAGGCCGCGGGCTCGGTCATTTCCTTCGCCGCAATCACCACGATGTTCGCGATCATGTTCAAATTACTGCCCGACACGCCGGTGGAATGGCGCGACGTCTGGCTCGGCGCCGCGATAACTGCTGCGCTGTTCGAGCTCGGTAAATTGTTGATCGGCATCTATGTCGGCAAGCTCGCGCTGGCTTCGACCTATGGCGCCGCCGCCTCGCTCGTTATTTTATTGATCTGGGTCTATTACTCATCGCAGATCGTGCTGTTGGGCGCCGAGTTCACGCATTGCTATGCCAAAAGTCATCGCAAGGCTGAGGCCGCAATTCCGACGCCGCTCGATCGCGCGGCTTGAGTGAGCGAGTGGATCGATCGACGCTCAGTCCAATTGAACGTTGGCGTCCTTGATCATCTTGCCCCACAGCGCGAGCTGAGCCTTGATGAAGTCGCCCAGCTCTTCCGGCGTCGAGGAAAAGCCCTCGAAGCCGACATTTTTGAACTGCGCTTGAGCTTCCGGGCTGTCGATGATCTTGCGCAACGCGTCATTGAGCTTGGTCACGACTTGTGGCCGCGTGCCGGCCGGCGCGACCACGCCGGCCCAGGTGTCGAGATTGAAGCCTTTGATCCCGGCTTCGTCCATGGTGGGCAAATCTGGGAAGAGTTTGCTGCGCTTGATGCGTGACACCGCGAGCGGCCGCAGGGTGCCGGCATTGACATGCGGCATGGCCGTGGTGAAGTCGGCCAGCATCATCGACACGCGACCGCCGATGATGTCCTCGAGCGCCGGCGGCGTACTCTTGTAGGGCACGTGCAGCATGCTGATTCCGGTTATATGTTTGATCGTCTCGAGAGCGACAATCCCGGCGGTGTTGCCCGTGGCAAAGGTCAGCTTCCCGGGATTGGCCTTGGCATAGTCGATCATTTCCTGCACCGAGTGGATCGGCAGGTTGGGATCGACGACCAGCATCAGCGTAAAGCTGCCGACCCGCGTGATCGGTGCGAAATCCTTCACCGGGTCGTAATTGACGTCCTTGTGCAGATAGGGATCGGCGGACAACGGCGAATTGGTCGCCATCATAAGCGTATAGCCGTCGGCCGGCTGGTGATGGACGTAAAGCGCGGCGAGCGCGCCGTCGGCGCCGGGACGAGGCTCGACGACCACCGGCTGGCCGAGCGCCGGACCGAGTTTGTTAGCGATGATCCGGCAGATCGTATCGCTGGCGCTGCCGGGGCCGAATACGGCGACCATTGTGACCGGTCGCGAAGGATAGTCGTCGGCGTAAAGCGCAGCGCTGAAACAGGCCGCCGCGAGGGCGGCGAGAACGAAAAGCAGTTTTCTCATGACTGTTTCCTCCCGGTACTGGCGCCGCCTGATTTCTTAGCGTTGTTAGTTTACGACGCGGCCGCACTCCTCACTTTCAGAATAGCAGACTGCTGCCTTTTTAGGCGGACGTCGTTGCCGCAGTTCCATCGGCCCTGATTCGAACCACTTCTGGCCCTTCGAACAGTTCGCCGACCCTCGCCGATCGCGCAGGACTGGTTTCTGAAAACCACATTGCAGTTCCATTCATGTCACGAAACCACGGCGCAATGGCCGCGTTGCCCCGAGTCAGAAAAAAGGAGCATAAATGTCTATGACGAAAATTCTTGCGCTCGCGATCCCGTTGATATTCGGCGGTTCACAATTGGCGCTCGCGCAGGCGAGCAATCCCTATGCAGGTGGCGGCGGCGAAGGTACCGAATCGGGCCATCCCGAAAAGGCGCAGAACCAGAATCGCGGACCGGGCAAAAACCCCGGCGGCCCCGGACAAGGTTATCAATAATCGCGAGCACGGAATCAAAACGCCCGGCTGATCCAAACAGAGCCGGGCGTTTTTATCGAAGACACTGAATTAGGGCAGGGGAACCATTCCGCTCCAGAACTGCTGCGCAGCTCCAACCTCGACTTCGTATTTGCGTACCAAACCGAGCGTGCCGCCGGCAGCGATGCGAAAGACCGTCATTCCCGCTGGCACCGTTGTTCCATCGCTGCGCAGCATCGGCATGATGCTGGCGACGACGAGAAGCCGTCCGCTCGCATCGATGCCGAAGGTACGCAACTGCACGCCGTGGCCGTCGATATGCTGTATAGGCTTCGGTTCGCCGCTGTTTTGATCGAGCGCATAGACGACGAGACTGTCTTCGCCGCCCGAGGAAGCGTCCCGGCCGCCCTCGCGCGCTGGAAAGGTCCGGTTCGTCAGGTAGACGAATTTGCCGCTGCCATGAACATGAATTGCTCCGGCGCCCTGGCTTGCCGCTGTGTTGGGATTCGACAAGGTCTCTCTGACGAAGATCGGTTCGCGGCCAAGCCCGGTCGCCTCGTCGAATTCATAAACGAAAAGCTTGTTCTGCCGCTCGATCGAGACGAACGCCCACGGCTTGGTCGGATGAAAATCGAGGTGCCGCGGACCGAAGCCAAAGCCGTCGCCGGGCGCAATCGACGCCAAGTTTGTCAGTTTGCCGCTCTCAAACGCGAATGTCTTGATGGCGCCGGGATCCTCCGGCTTGCTGGCGGTCGAGTTGTTGCCGCGCGTCACCAGAACAACGCGGCGGTTGGATGGCATCGCCAGGATCTGATGCGCATAGATGCCGGTATCGAGATCCTCAGGTTGCGCAATTCGCGCACCGATACGGCCGTCGCCGCCGATGCGGTGCACGGTCAAGCCGCTCGGATCATTGTAGGCTGTCAGCAAATAACTGCCGCTGCGATCGAGGCTGGCGTGAATAGGCCGCGATGGAAGCGTCGCCGGCTCGCCGTGCGGACGCAAATTGCCCGTTGCCGGGTCGATGACAAATGCATTGGCGAAATGCTTGTCGCCGGGACTGGCAGGGCCGCCGTTACTGGAAACCACGTAAAGATAACGCCGCGAGGGATGCTGCCAGGCGTATTGGATATTCGCCGGCAGCGTGACGGCGCCAGATTCGCGCAACTGCGCGCCGTCGACATCGACTTCGAGCACTTTCAGGAGCGGCCCGACGCTCGCGTAATAGACGCTTTTGGAATTGGTCATGGCCATCGGATCTGCCCGCGTTTGTGCATCGCTTGGTCGGCCCTGCGTGGCGGCATTCACCCCGCCAGGATGGCTGCATACTCGCCTGCGGGCATAAAGATCAAATCTTGATCACGGCATCCATGGTGACCCGCGCCGGCGCCAAGTGAGCGGCGAGCACGGCAAGCTGCGCGCGATCGCAGAAGGCGGGAATAATCGTCCGCGCACGCACCGTGCGCGCCAGCGCAACCGTGTCGGACAGACGCGGATGGACGTTCCAGCGCATGCGCTGCGCGCGTCCATTTTGCGCCAAGCGCTCGGCTGGCGTGTTTGGATTGATATAACCGGTGAACAGGATCGCAACATCAGGTGAGCGCTCGAATTCGTGCAGCAGTCGCGCCGTTGCACCCGACGCGCCGTCGGCGGAAGCCGCGAGCATCACGCCGCGCGCACCGTCGATCGGTTGCGTCAGTTCGGCGAGCCGATGAATCTCTTCCGCGAGCTCCGGATGCAGCGAAATGCCGGCGCCGTTGCCAAGCTGCCGCAGCGCCCTTTGCATCGCCTCGTCGATGAAAATATCGCGGCAGCCGTGCCGCATCAGTTCGAGGGCGATTTCGGGCCCGCGGCCATTGGCAGGCACCGGCAATAAGAGCGCCCCCTTGCCTAGATGGGCCGCAAGCTCGCTCCAGCATGCCGGCAGCGGCTTTTCGTAATCGCCATAGGAGCAATCGATCAGTGCGGTCGCGGCCGGACGCGACGGCGGATCGTAGGCATAGAGCGCGGACTCCGCCGAATAATCGCCGGTATAGAGGAAGCCTTCATCGAACCCGAAATGTAGCCAGACACCGCCGGGTGCGTGGCCGTTGCGTCCGGTTTCGAGCGGAATGCCAAGCACCTCGGTCGTGCCGCGGATCGGCAGCGGCCGCGCTTTAATATTCTCCGGCAAGCTTTGCGCCACGATCTCGGTGGCATAGACCGGCGGATTGCCGAGCTTAGCCAACAGCGAAAGGCCGCCGTTGTGATCCTTGTGGCCGTGGCTGAGGATCAGTGCGTCGGCGGGCGCGGCCGAGCCAATCTCCGGCAAGCAACCGGGCGGCGGGCCTTCGCCGAGATCGAGCACCAGCCGTTTGCCCTGCGCCTGTAAGGCAAAGCAGGCCGGCCCTTTCTTGCCGACCCCGGAAATAAGCCGCAGCAGTGCCCGATCCCGATCCATGATCGTTTCAAACCCATTCGTCTGCGGTTTGCCAGCCAAGATTGACAAGCCTGGCGAGCCCCCCTACTCAACCGCGCAACGTAGGAACTGTGCCATGAAAGTCCGTTATTCACTGATATCGCTGCGCGGCCGCCATCGCGACAATCGCATCGTGCGGCGCAAAGGCCGCGTCTATGTGATCAACAAGACGCAGCGCCGGTTTAAGGCCCGACAAGGCTGATATCCGGCTGCTAGTCCGCCTGCCAAGGCGGGCCATAGTCCCGCGGCCCCATCCTGCATCACCGATTTCGCCGCTTGCTCAGCAGAACCGGCATGCGTCTGTCATCGGATGAAATCGCTAACCGCCACTTCGCGAGGA
>JBQCCX010000413.1:0-8239 GCA_051961815.1 Xanthobacteraceae bacterium | reverse complement strand
CGCACGATCCTCCGACGTCGCAATAGACTCTGCGGGAAGGGTGCTCATCCACGGGGCCGCGCTTCCCGCGCCGGAGGGCAGTTTTGAAGTGGCTGCGGCCAATGTTAACGACGGGTGTATCAATCCGTTAAAGTGTGCTCTCGGCGATAACAAGGGCTGTCAAAACCTACAGACGTGCGTCAAGGGCTCAATCGGTGCGCGGCAACCCACGGGCGCTGGTCCAAAAGTGAATGCACCCCCTAGCGGCAACGCACTCACGGGTCCAAAAGTGAATGCACCGCTTGGTGGCAATTCACTGACGGGTCCCAAAGTGAATGCGCCCCTTGGTGGCAATACGCGCAAGTAGCTGTCGCCTTTGCGGTACAAGCTCGGCGGCTCGCCGCGATCGGCACCTAATTAGAGCCAAGTTAGAATTTTCTGTTGGTCTTCAAATCTCATCCGTTTGACAAAATCAGTGCACTGCTTCTGCGCAGGGGCATTCATTCCGGGGTAATCGCCAGGCCAATTTTCCCGCTGATTTTTTTCCGCGCGGCTATTCACCCAGCCCGAACGCTGCGGCTTGACCGGTGAGCAATCTTCACTATTCTGAATATCCCGGTCAACTCGGGGTGCGCCATGCCCAAGGACCCCATAAGTGAGGGCGATCAGGCCGTTAGCCGGCGCCGATTATTAGAACAGGCGGCACTTGCGGTTGGAGCGGCTACATCGGTAGTTGCGGCGCGAACTGCTCTCGCACGATCCTCCGACGTCGCAATGGACTCTGCGGGAAGGGTGCTCATTCACGGGTCCGCGGTTCCCGCGCAATGGCCGGAGGGCAGTTTTCAAACGGCAGCTGGTAACGCAGGTAATTGTGTTAACACAGCCAGCTGCGCCGGCACCGTAAACGGCGGGGCTTGTACCAATCAGAAGACCTGCCTGCTTCCCAACCGCGCAATGCAACCTACGGGCGCCGGTCCAAAAGTGAATGCACCCCTTGGCGGTAATTCACTCACGGGTCCGAAAGTGAATGCGCCCCTTAGTGGCAATTCACTCACGGGCCCAAAACTGAATGCGCCCCTTGGCGGCACCTCACCTGTTGGCGGTTCACACAAGTAGCGTGCAAACCTTTCGGCAGCTTGCTGCGATCTAGTTGGAATTGGTGCGCCATGTCCAAGGACCCCACAAGTGAGAGCGATCAGGCCGTTAGCCGGCGCCGATTATTAGAAAAAGCGGCACTTGCGGTTGGAGCGGCCACATCGGTAGTCGCGGCGCGAACTGCTCTCGCACGATCCTCCGACGTCGCAATGGATTCTGCCGGGAGGGTGCTCATCAACGGAGCCGCGCTTCCCGCGCAAAGGCCGGAGGGTGGTTTTGAAGTGGCTGCGGGTGCTAACGGAGGCAATTGCGTTAATACATCCAGCTGCACCGGGAGCACAAACTGGGGAGCTTGTACCAATCAGAAGACCTGCCTGCTTCCCAGCCGCGCAATGCAACCCACGGGCGCCGGTCCGAAAGTGAATGCGCCCGCTGGCGGCAACGCACTCACGGGTCCAAAAGTGAATGCGCCCCTTAGTGGCAATTCACTGACGGGCCCGAAAGTGAATGCGCCCCTCGGCGGCAGTGCACCGGTTGGCGGTTCACGCAAGTAGCGTCCGCTAACGGTTCGCTTGAAACATTGCAAATGCCGGGGCCATGTGTCGCCTATTCTGATCCTCCCCAAATTTAATAGTCGATAATGAGATAATCCGCGCTTTGCTGCGGGGCCGCATATGTCCGCTTTCGGGGAGAAAAGCGGACATCGAATTGCCTAGAACCACCTGTGACGTTGGTCACTGCGCCAGGGCGATTCGACCTGCACTCTCTCGTCAACTCTCCTTCATCGAGCCGACAGGGACGATGACGATGCTCAAGATATTTGTATTGGGTTCCGCGCTCGCGGCTGTGGCGATCACGCTCAAGGTGAAGCTCGACACGTCGCAAGGGCCGCAGCCCCTCGCTCGGGCGATCGTAACCACACATCTGCAACAGCTCCGGGGTGAGCTGGCGTTGCCCTGAGCGCGGGATTCAGTAGCCCTTTGGATTGGCGACACTTGTGATGACTATGTTCCGAAGCCCTCCCGCCCACGTCGACTCCTCGCGATAATACTGGTCCTGAGCGCGGTGCCGACTGACGCAGCGCATGAGTCCGATTCCAGCGTGAAATCAGACATCAATCGCCCGGACGCGACTTCTGATTGAGCTTCGTTTCCGATACTTTCAGCATGCAGGTCTGACCCGCTACCATGCGCCTCCCGAGCATCGGAGAAAGCCATGAAAGGGCGCTCCAGAGCAGGTTCGACCAAGCCGCGACGCCGAAAGCCCGCGGCGCCAAAGCGCCCTGGTGGAACAGCTCGGCCTCGTCGCCGGTCTGCCGCAGGACCAGAAGCTAAGGCGGCGCGGCTCGCTCGTGAACTCTCCGAGTCGTTAGAGCAGCAGACGGCGACGTCAGAGGTCCTGCGCGTCATATCGAGTTCGCAAGGCGAACTGGAACCCGTATTCCAGGCCACGTTGGAAAAGGCTGTTCGTATTTGCGAGGCGAAGTTCGGAAATGTCTATCGATGGGATGGCGACGCTCTGAGTCTGGTCGCATCACATAACACGCCGTTATCTTTGATCGAGAATCGCAGGCGCGCACCCTTTCGGCCGAGCGGCAAAACCCCCTTCGGTCGAGTGATATCAGAGCAGAAGACAGTTCACGTCGTCGATGCTGCCGCCGAGCAAGCTTACATTGAACGCAGTCCGTCGATCGTTGCCGCCGTTGAGCTTGGCGGGATACGAACCTATGTGGCTGTCCCAATGCTCAAAAATGAGCAGTTGATCGGAATAATAAGCATTTTTCGCCAGGAGGTTTTTCCCTTTACTGAAAAGCAGGTTTCATTGCTTGAGAACTTCGCCACTCAGGCGGTGATCGCCATCGAGAACGCGCGATTGCTGAGCGAGTTGCGGCAATCGTTGGAGCTGCAGACTGCGACCGCCGACGTGCTGCGCGTAATCAGTTCTTCGCCTGTCGATTTGCGGCCTGTGCTTGATGCTCTTGCTGAAAATGCCGCTCGCTTGTGCCAGGGCTTTGACGTCTACATTCAGCTACGTGAAGGCAATATGGTGCGCTACGTCGCGCACTATGGCGGCGTCATTCCGGCTTCTCCTGGCGTGGGCGGGACCAGGCCGCTGACCCGCGGTCTTGTCATTGGCCGCGCGATGCTCGAATCGAAGCTAATCCATCTTCTCGACGCCCAGGCCGAATCCGAAGAATTTCCCGAAGGCAGCGCCATTGCACGACGGACCGGCTATCACACAATAATCGCGGTTCCTCTGATGCGCGAAGGTTATGCGATCGGTACGATTGCAGTCCGTCGGGTAGAAGCAAGGCTATTCTCTGATAAAGAAGTAGATCTCCTTTCGAACTTTGCCGCCGAAGCGGTCATCGCCATCGAGAACGCGCGCTTGCTCACCGAGTTGCGGCAGCGGACCGCAGACTTGAGCGAGTCCCTGGAGCAACAAAAGGCCACTTTCGAGGTCCTGAAGGTTATCAGTTCATCGCCGGGCCAACTGGAGCCGGTCTTTCGATCAATCCTGGAGAATGCAACGCGAATTTGCGAAGCAAAGATCGGGATATTGTTCCGTTTTGATGACGGGGCTTACACGGCGGTTGCAACGCTCGGCATCACAGCCGCATACAATGAATATTTGAACCGCGGACCAATCCGCGCCGGTCCAGGGACGGGCCTGGGCCGCGTCGCCGCCGGTAAACAGACTGTCCATGTCATCGATACGCTGGCCGAGCAGGTTTACGCCGACCGCGACCCTCTTCGCGTCGCAACAGCCGAACTGGGCGGCGCGCGGAGTTTTCTCCAGGTGCCGATGCTCAAAGATGGTGAATTCATTGGCGCAATTGGCATCTACCGCCAAGAGGTAAGGCCATTTACCGATAAGCAGGTTGAGCTGATCACGAATTTTGCCGCACAGGCCGTGATCGCGATCGAGAACGCCCGGCTTTTGAATGAGTTGAGCCAGCGAACGGAGCAGCTGGAGATGCGCTCGCACGAAATAGCGAAGCTTAACGAGCAGCTCGAACAGCGCGTCTCTTACCAAGTCGGCGAGATCGAGCGCATGAGCAGGCTACGCCGTTTCCTGCCGCCGCAGGTCGCCGATCTGATTGTCGCGTCCGGTACCGAGAAGGAGCTTGAAAGCCATCGCCGGGAAATTACAGCTTTATTCTGCGATCTTCGCGGCTTTACCGGCTTCTCGGAAAGCGCAGACCCGGAAGACGTTATGGCGCTGTTGCGCGACTACCATGATGCTATCGGTCACATCATTTTCAAGTACGGCGGGACGCTTGAGCGATTTGCCGGCGACGGCGTGATGGTCATTTTCAATGATCCTGTTCAAGTCGAAAGTCCGGCGCTGCAAGCCGTCTTGATGGCGCTCGACATGCGCGCGGCAATCGGCGCCCTGATTGAAAGATGGCGCGAGCTCGGTCACGACCTTGGCTACGGAATCGGTATCGCGCATGGCTTCGCGACGCTGGGAACCATCGGGTTTGAGGGCAGGCGAGACTACGCAGCGATTGGCACAGTATCCAATGTCGCGTCTCGGCTTTGCGACGAAGCCAAGCCCGGTCAGATCTTGATCACCCCACGAGTCCGGCAAGAAGTCGAGAATGCCGTGGAAATCGAACTCGTTGGCGAGTTTGCTCTCAAGGGAATTCGACGCCCTATGCTGGTGTACAACGTCGCGGAGCAATCGCCGTCCAAGCCGAACTGATGCCTGCTGATGGCACCAAGCGGACATCGCACGGTCATCTGTCTGCTAATGCGGGGAGGCGAGGGAGTTCGCGTCGTGCGGACTGATTAATGCACCAATGTTAATGCGCCATGTTAGCGCGCCGTGTTAGCGCGCCATGTTGAACGCGCCACGGCGCAAAACTGTTTTACTGTTCGGCGAATCGTATCCAAGGGGACCACAGTTCATGATAGACGGCGACGATCACTGCCAGACATGCGCTGGCGCAGCGCCGGTGCATAGGCACAGCCGCAGAAGCGTCGTCGTTGGGCTCGCCGCCGCGGCGTCGGCTACGCCGGTGCTGGCGAAATCGGACGCCTCGCCCGCGGACGAGCGTTTCATGCGCATGGCGCTCGATGAGGCGCGGCAGGGCGATTACGCGTTCGGCTGCGTGATCGCCCGCGGCGACGAGGTGATCGCGCGCGGTCACAATCTCGGCAAGACCAACGACGATCCGACCGCGCACGGCGAGATGGTGGCGATCCGCCGCGGCCTGGCCGATCACGGCAGTGCGGCGCTCCGCGGCGCTACGCTCTATACCTCGGGCGAGCCCTGCATCATGTGCATGGGCGCGATTGTCTGGTGCGGCATCGGCCGGCTGGTGTTTGCCGCCTCGGTGCCGCAAATCGGCAGCCGCATGAATCAGATCATGATCACCAGCGGCGAAGTGGCGGCGCGGGCCAAATGGGATCCGATCAAGATCACCGGCGGCGTGTTCGCCGACGAGGCGATGAAGCTGTTTGGGAGGTAACGGCTTCGACTAACTCATTCATTTCGTCATTGCGAGCGAAGCGAAGCAATCCAGCGAGAAGAGAGACCTGGATTGCTTCGTCGCTTTCGCTCCTCGCAATGACGGCGGCAACGCAATGCTGATACACTACGCCAACAATCTCGCCATGATGTGCTCGCGCGTCAGCGGCAGATCGCGCAAACGGATTCCAAGCGCGCGCGACACCGCATTGCCGATGGCGGCGGCAGTCGGCCCGGCTGTCGCTTCACCCACGCCGAGCGGCAAGTCATTTTTGCTGTCGCGATCGCTGTCGATGAGCGCGATATCAATCTGCGGCACCTCGCTAAAGCGCAGCACCGGATAACTTTCCCAATCGATCGGCCCGCCGCTCGCATTGTCAAAGCGGACCTGCTCCTTGAGCACCCAGCTCGCCGACTGGATGATGCCGCCTTCGAGCTGGTTGATGACGGCATCCGGATTGATCACCAAGCCGGCGTCTGCCGCGCACCAGGCGTGCAGCAGGCGGATCGAGTCCTCGACTTCGAGTTCGATCACGACGGCGGCGTAAGTGGCGCGGTTTTTGTATTGCGAGAAGCCGATGCCCATCGCGCGATTAGATTGGGCGCGATCGGTTTGACGCCGATCGGCACCCGTTTCCTTCCATTTTGCCATCGCCGCCGCCCGCTCGATGACAGCCCGCGCGCGCGGAGCGGATAGCCGCGCCAGGCGATAGGCGACCGGATCCTGGTTGGCGCGTTCGGCGAGTTCGTCGACGAACGACTCAAGCGCAAAAATGTTCGGCATGGCGCCGAGACTGCGCAGCGCTGAGGTGCGGCGCGGGGTTTCCGGCACCAGATGATGGATGATCCGCTTGCTCGGAAAATCATAAAGTGGTTCGCCGTTGCGGGTGGCGCCGCCGCCGGCGGCGTCGGGAACGTCGGTGGGCGGCGGCACCGGCGGCGGATCGGGCAAGGCCTCGGCGGCCAAAAGGGTGGCGCCGCCGCCGGGCCGGCCCTGATGCGTGCCACTCCAGATCTCGGTGGTCCAATCGGTGGGATAGCCGGCCGCATCGAGCGAGGCGCGCACCTTGACCACCATGGCCGGGCTCACCGGCTCGAACGCGAACTCCTCCTGCCGCCGCCAGCGCACGCGGATCGGCCGGCCCGGCATGCGCACCGCAATCGCCGCGGCGTCGGCGGCCGCGTCGTCGGCGCCGTTATGCCCATAGCAACCCGGCCCCTGCACATGGCGAACGGAAATCGCCGATGGATCGAGCTTGAGCATGCGCGCCAGCGCGGCGCGCAGCGGAAACACGCCCTGACAATGCGTCCAGACCGTCAAACGCTCGTCGTAATAAAGCGCCAGCGCGCATGACGGCGCGATCGAGGCATGCGCGAGATGGCCGCGCGTATACGTCGCTTCATAGCTTTGCGCGCCGCGCGCAGAATCCGCCTGGGCCGCGCCGATGACGCGATCGACGCTGGGGCGCTGCAGGAGCCAATTCGCTTCTTGTTGCAGCGCGCTTTTCGGCTCGGCACCGCTCCATCGCGCCTGATCGGTGGCCACGGCCGCAGCCGCTTCGACGGACGTTTCGTCGTCGCCGACGATCGCGAGAAAATTGCCGTCGTGCACGAAGTCGATCGGGCCGCGCGCCGCGCGCCGGATCGCGGCCTCGTCGATCGATTCGAGCGTGGCGCCGCGATTGGGCTGGCGTACGACTCGCGCATGAGCCATGCCGTCGAGCGCCAGGTCATGGACGAAACTCGCTTCGCCGAACACCTTGCCCGGCAAATCGACGCGCGGGGCGTCGCGGCCGACCACAGTGTAATCCGCTGCCGGCTTGCGCGCCGCCGTTCCACTCGCCTCGCGCGCCAGGCTGACAGATGGCGCCAGCGACCAATAATCCCACGGCGTTGCTGCGCCGTTGCGCACGACGCGGCCGTCGCGCACCGCGAGCTCGGCCGTTGCGCAGTCAAGCCGCCGCGCCGCGGCATCGAGAAACAACGCGCGCACGTCCGCGCAGGCCTGGCGCAGCGCGATGCCGCCGGCCTGCATCGATTGGCTGCCGGCGGTATAGCCCTCGTTCGGCGTGCGGTCGGTGTCGCCGGAGCGGATAAGGACGCGCTCGATCGCGACATCAAGCTCTTCGGCAGCGATTTGCGTCATCGCGGTGAGGACGCCCTGGCCGAGCTCGACCCGTCCGGTCGCGAGCTCGACCTTGCCCGGCGTGGCGAAGCTCAGCCAGCGATCGAGGCGGGGATTGTCGGCGAGTACGCTCGGCAGCGTCATGTGCGGGCGCCTTCGCGCATGCGCGCCGCGGCTTTTTCGACGGCGCGCAAAATCCGGTTATGCGTGCCGCAGCGGCAAAGATTGTCGTCAAGCGCGCGGGCGATCTCGGCCCGCGAGGGCGACGGGTTGCGCTCGAGCAGCGCCTTGGCCGAGATCAGAATGCCGCTGAGACAATATCCGCACTGACCGGCCTGCTCCTCGAGAAAGACTTGCTGCAGCGGATGCGGCCGCGCCGGCGTGCCGAGACCTTCGATGGTGGTCACGCTGCGGCCGGCGACACTGGCGATGCCGCGGCCACACGACTTCACCGGCTCCCCATCGATCAGGACAAAGCAGCAGCCGCATTGTTCAAGACCGCAGCCGAAGCGCGTGCCGGTCAGCCGTAATTGGTTGCGCAGCACGTCGAGCAAAGGCACGTCC
>JBQCCX010000412.1:0-2063 GCA_051961815.1 Xanthobacteraceae bacterium | reverse complement strand
CAATACTGGCTGGGCGAGAGCCTGTTTCAGGACAAGCAGTATCGCGACGCCGCGGAATCCTTCCTCACCGTTTCCACCAAATTTGAGAATACCGCGCGCGCCCCCGACGCCCTGTTGCGGCTCGGGCAATCGCTTGCGGCTCTGGGCGAAAAGGAAGCGGCATGCGCTTCGCTCGGCGAGGTGTTGCGCAAATATCCGCGCGCTCCGCTCAGCGTGAAGCAGAGCGTCGACCGTGAACAGAAGCGCACGCACTGCTGATCAAGCGCTTCGCGACGAAGAAGCGAACGCATTATTCGCCGGCCTGGAAAATTCGCGCGGCCTCATTCTGGCGGTCTCGGGCGGTCCCGATTCCACCGCGCTGCTCGTGCTCGCAGCGCGCTGGGCAAAGCGCCTCAAGAGTGGCCCGAAGCTCGTGGCGGTGACCATCGATCACGGCCTTCGCCCTGAAGCGGCCCGCGAAGCGATTGCGGTGAAACGCCTGGCCCGCAAACTTGGCATCGCCCACCGCACGCTGCGTTGGCGCGGCCGCAAACCCAAAACCGGATTGCAGGAGGCCGCTCGCGCCGCGCGCTATCGGCTGCTCGCGCAAGCCGCTGCCAGCGCGGGTTATGCCCATATCCTCACCGCGCACACGCTCGACGACCAGGCTGAGACGGTGCTGTTCCGGCTGGCGCGCGGCAGCGGGCTCATGGGGCTCGCCGCGATGGCGCAGGTTTCGCCGCTGCCGGTCGGAGCGGACCGGATGGGATTTCTGCTACGGCCGCTGCTGCACGTTCCGAAGGTCCGGCTCGTTGCCACCCTGCAGGCCGCGGGCATTGGCTATAGCGTGGACCCGAGCAATCTCGATCCGCGCTTTACCCGCTCACGTTTGCGCGCCTTGATGCCGCATCTGGCGCGCGAGGGATTAAGCGCGCATGGGCTGTCGCGATTTGCGGCCCGGATGCGGCGCGCAGACGCCACGATTGAATTTGCCGTCGCCGCCGCGCGCGATGCGCTGGCGCCGGAGCCATGGCCCGAGCGCGGTCCGGTCAAGTTCGATACCCGCGGATTCGCAAGCTTGCCGGCCGAGGTGGCGGTGCGGCTTCTTGGCCGCGCGATCGCCCGGACCGGAAGCGAGGGTCCGGTCGAGCTCGCCAAGCTCGAATCGCTTTACGCCGCGATGCGTCAGACCGCGTCGCG
Source organism: Xanthobacteraceae bacterium (assembly GCA_051961815.1). Taxonomy (GTDB): domain Bacteria; phylum Pseudomonadota; class Alphaproteobacteria; order Rhizobiales; family Xanthobacteraceae; genus BOG-931. The sequence continues at coordinate 884 of JBQCCX010000412.1, read as the reverse complement.
GCTGCGGCGGACGCTGGCAGGCTCGCTGATCACCGTCCATGGCGAGTGGATCGTGGTCGAACGCGCCCCGGCCCGGCGGTCCTCGACGCGTCAGCCCGGGACCGCCAGCACCGCAGCCATGCCGAAACGCAGCAAGAGGAGCTTTACGAAATAGCGTAATAAAGGGGTTTGTAAGATGAGCTTCCCTTGGCAGGGTAGGGGGTGCCCCCTACATTGCTTGATACAGGGAACGTGAAGCCGCCACGATTTGCGGGCACGGGTGCCCGCCGGACTCCGGCGAAACCGGAGACCAAGGACAACAGATGAACGCCAATCTGCGCAATTTCGCCCTGTGGGTAATCATTGTCCTGCTGCTTCTTGCCCTGTTCACGCTGTTTCAGAACCCTGGCCAGCGCACGACATCGCAGGACATTTCCTTTTCGCAGCTCTTGAGCGACGTCGATCAGGGCCGGGTGCGCGATGTGCTCATCCAGGGTCCCGAAATCCACGGCACCTATACCGACGGGCGCAGCTTCCAGACCTATGCGCCGAGCGATCCTTCGCTGATTCAACGCCTCTACAATAAGGGCGTGCAGATCACCGCGCGGCCGCAATCCGACAACGTGCCGTGGTTCGTCTCGCTGTTGATCTCGTGGCTGCCATTTGTGGCGCTGATCGGCGTGTGGATTTTCCTGTCACGGCAGATGCAAGGGGCCGGCGGCAAGGCGCTCGGTTTCGGCAAAAGCCGCGCCAAATTGCTGACCGAGGCGCATGGCCGCGTCACCTTCGAAGATGTCGCCGGCGTCGACGAGGCCAAGCTCGATCTGCAGGAGATCGTCGAGTTCCTGCGCGATCCGGCGAAATTCCAGCGGCTCGGCGGCCGCATCCCGCGCGGCGTGCTGCTG
>JBQCCX010000411.1:0-2388 GCA_051961815.1 Xanthobacteraceae bacterium | reverse complement strand
GGACATCGTGCTGGTTGCAGACCGCAGCCGCAGTCCGGTCAATCGGGTAGCGGCGACGTATTTCGCCGTGGCGGCATTTTTTGGCATCGAGCAATTGACAGGCGCAGAGATTGCGGCTGCCGACTACTTCGATCGTCTGGCGATCGATCGAGCGCGCGACGTGATTGGCGACGCCGAGCGCAAGCTGACGGCCGCGGCTCTCACCGGTGGGGCCTGGGGGGCCAGTGCCGTCGAAGCCTGGACGGCGCAACGCAAAGCCGAGGTTGAACGGGTGCGATCGGCGATCGGCGCGATGGCAGGTTCCGGCTTGACGGTTTCCAAATTTGCCGTCGCCGCAAGCTTGCTTGACGACCTGACGCGGCACTAGCCGCGCGCCGAACCGCTCAGCAACAAAACCAGAGCTGCACAACGCAAGGCCGGACAAAAGAAAGACCCCAAGCAAATACGCCGCTTGGGGTCCGTAAGTTGTTGCCTCAACTCAGGCTTATCTGACCGGACGACGGGGTGTCGGGGGATGGGGAGTCGCCCAGTCGGCCTTGATACGAGCAAAATAGGCTTCGGCTCTGCGAATACAATCCAGATCACGGATTAGTGTTATCGACTGCGTCAAAACGCGCGGGCGCCGGTTCCAGCTGACCGTTCCCGGGATAGCAGCGCGAAGAGGTTAACGAAAGTCAGGCCGGCAGCTCCGATAAACCATAACGGTGAAGGTCGGCCCCATGAGCGTCCAGCCAGGCCTTGGCCCGTTCATGTCCGGGGACCAGCCGGTTTACGACCTGCCAGAAACGTGCCGAATGGTTCATCTCCAGAAGATGCGCAACTTCATGGGCGGCCAGGTATTCGAGCACATATCGCGGCGCCAAAATAAGCCGCCAGGAGAACGACAACACGCCCGTGGTTGAGCACGACCCCCACCGGCTTGACTGATCCCGCACGGTAATGCGTCGCACTGACAGACCAAGAGCGGCCGCGAATCGCCGGCTTGCGGCATCGAGCTCGCGTCTGGCCTCGCGCTGCAGAAAATCGGCGATGCGGCGGTTGAGATGCGGAGCCTGACCGGCGACGCACAACAAACGTCCGCCATTGCCGTCGCTTTCGGTCCATACTGTTCCGCGCGCGCCCCGCCGGTGCGTGATGCGATGCGGTTCGCCGCGCAACGGCAACCAGACGCCGTCGGCGAAAGGCGCTGCTTGCGGCAAGCGGCCGAGCCGCGCCGCGATCCAGGCGCCATGCTTCTCGGCAAAGGCGCGCGCCTCCTTGAGCGTGCCGCGCGGCGGAATCGTCAGCACGACTTCGCGTGTCGGCGCTTGAATGCGCAACGTATAGCGCCGCGCCTGTCGGTGTCGCCTTACACGGATCGGCAGCACTGCGCCGTCGAAGGCGATCTCGATTCGGCCGGGCTCGCTCGGGCGGCGGTAGAGCAGCGCAGGCGGCATGGGACACCCGAATCCGATTGCGGGGCGATATTGCCACATTGCCCATATCCGTGGCGAGATTGGGCCGGCGCGCGATGGCTGGGGAAAAGTTCAGGCGCTGCGCAGCGCGGCTGTCAACAAGCGCGTAGCCACCGGGCGTCGCGCTGCGCGGTCTGACAATGTCATCGACAACACAAAGTCGGCAATTCGCGGCGCTATTTCAGCGCGAAAACGCGAGCCATTGAAGACGCCGTAATGTCCAACACCGGGCTGCAGCCAATGTGCCTGGCGATCCGGCGGGATGTTGACGCACAAGCGGTGCGCCGCCTCGGTCTGCCCGACACCGGAAATGTCGTCGTGCTCGCCTTCGATGGTGAACAGAGCCACGCGCTTGATCGCGGCAGGATCGACGCGACGGCCACGATGGCGCATCTCGCCTTTGGGCAGCGCATGCCGCACGAACACAGTGTCCACCGTCTGCAAATAAAATTCCGCCGCGAGATCCATGACGGCGAGGTACTCGTCGTAGAATTCCTTGTGCTTTTGCGCCGAATCGCCGTCGCCGCGCACCAGATTGAGGAATAATTGCTTGTGCGCCTCGATGTGGCGATCAAGGTTCATGCTGACAAAGCCGTTGAGCTGAAGGAAACCGGGATAGACGTCCCGCATAAAGCCGGGGTTGGGAAACGGCACCTTGCTGATGACGTGGGTGCGGAACCAATCGATGCCGCGCTTTTCGGCAAGATCGTTCACCGCCGTCGGATTGATGCGGGTATCGATGGGGCCGCCCATCAGAACCATGGAGAGCGGCACGCACGGATCGCCGTCGGTCTCCATCAGCGACACCGCGGCGAGAACCGGAACCGAAGGCTGGCACACCGCAATGACATGGGTGTCGCCGCCCAGCCGATGCAGCATCGAAATGAGATAATCGATGTAGTCGTCGAGATCGAACGCTCCTTCCGCCAGCGGC
>JBQCCX010000410.1:0-4841 GCA_051961815.1 Xanthobacteraceae bacterium | reverse complement strand
CCTTCGCGCAGGCGCGCCAAGTGACTGTCCGCCGAGCCAAGCTCGGCGACTCGCAAATCGGTTTTTTCCTCGATCAGCTTGCGGGCGGTCGCCACGTCCTGGTTTATAAACACGCTGAACGCGAATTTGAGGTTTTCCACGATGCGCCTGTGAAAGGTTTCAAGTTCGGCGGCGCCTTCCTTTGAGAACTCGTATTTGTGTTTGATCTTTTTGGCCGCGAGCTCCATGAGATTCTTGTCAATGATGTCGCCAATGTGTTCAAGATTGATCGCAAAAGCGATTATCTCCATGGCGCGCGCCGCCTCGCGTTCGTCGAGACTCTCGCGTGTCAGCGTGGTGATGTAGAGCTTTATCGCCTCGTCGAGCCGATCGACGACATTGTCCATGCGCGAGACTTCGCCAGTCAGCTTGCGGTCGTTGCTCGAGAGCGCCGTCATCGCCTGCTTCAACATGCCCTCGACCACGTCGCCCATATGCAGCGTCTCGCGGGCCGCGCAAGCCAGCGCCACCGAAGGCGTGCGGATCGCCGCCTCATCGAGGTATAAAGGTATCGATGGATCGGGCTGCTTTGCCGATTCCGGCAGCAGCCGCACCAACAAAGCTGCAACGCCGTCAAGCACAAAGACGAACACCGCCGCCAATACGACGTTAAACGCAGTATGGAAGTCGGCGGCCATGCGGGCAGGGTTAAGGTCAAATCGACTGAAGATATCGGCGATGGGCTGCAGGAACGGCAGGAGCAGAGCAACACCGACCAGGCGGTTCAGGACGTTGCCAACCGGCAACCGGCGGCTGGCGGGATTAGCGCGGCTGCCTTCGAGCAGCGGATTGATGGCGCTGCCAAGATTGGCTCCAAGCACCAGCGCCAGCGCGGCCACCGGGGTGACAAAGTGCGAAAAGGCGAGCGACATGACGAGCAGCACCACGGCCGCGCTGGAATGAGCGGCCCAGGTGAGAACAGCGGCAAATAGCACGCAGAGAACCGGTTCGCCGGTGATCGCTGCCAGAACCACTCGCACACCCGGCGCAGTTTCGGCGGGGACAAGCGTATCGATCAAGATGTGCAGCGAGAGCAGCATAAGACCTAAACCGATCGCGACCCGGCCCAAGTCCCGCGTGATCGTGCGTCCTCCGACATTGAACGCGAACAGGCCAACAAGAAAGAGAATTGGCGCGAGCGCGGAAATATCGAATGACAAGACTTGAACGATCAGAGTCGTGCCGATATTCGCGCCAAGCATCACCGCGAGGGCAGGAACCAGATCGACGAGACCGCGGGCCGCGAACGAGGTCATCAGCAGGCCGGTGGCCGTACTACTCTGCAGAATCGCGGTGACGCCGATCCCGGCAAGGAGCGCCAGAAATCTATTACGAAGCGCAGTGCTGAGGAAGCGTCGCAGCCCCGAGCCAAACGCGCGCATGATCCCGCTGCGGACCATGTGCAGCCCCCAAAGCAGGAGGGCGACGCCGCCCATTAGGTCGAGAAGAACCAGGCTGCCCATACGTTCTTATCTTTCGAACTACACGCAAACCGGAATCTCCGTGAATAGACCGATCAAGCGGCGAGTTCTAGTCCGGCCGCTGGCGCTGGGCGCTCACGAAAAATTGCGGGCGGCTGTCTTTCTCGAGCGAAGGCCTGTCCGGCGTCGCCGTGAGTGTTGGGAAGGGTGGATCGATCGAGCTGGACCCGACCCAAATGCAACAACCCGCTGCGCAACGGGCAGTCGCGTAGCGGGTCGATCGAGAGCAGGTTTGCCGTTTGCGAACGCGGATTACCAGCGGTGCCAGCGATGCCAGCGGCGATGCCACCACGGTCCGCCGCCCCATCCCCAGCCGCCACCCCAATAGGGGCCACCACCCCAATATCCCGGCGCATAGTAGGCCGGCGCATAGTAGCCGCCATAGCCGTAATAGCCGGGGTCGTAGCCGTAGTAGCCGCCATAATACGGCGCGGCCAACGCGCCGCCGATCAGCGCGCCCGCAGCGAGTCCGATGCCGAGCCCGCCCCAGCCCCAACCGCCGCCACGCCAGCCACCGCCATGCCAGCCACCATGCCAACCGCCGCGCCAGGCGGCGTCGGCCGACGTCGACAATGGAACGGTCGCCGCCAACAGTGCGGCAGCCGCAACCGTGGTCCGAAGTTTCCCGGGAACTTTCATGAGTCCTCTCCTGGAACCGAGTCTTGTTGAATCAAGTGTTGTTAGGTCTTCCTGTCAGTGTCGCCTCTAGGACGAACCGGCAGTGAAGGCCTTGGTTCCCCGAAGTGATTGATCCCGAAGGGGTTAGGAAGGGGACGGCAGCCTAGCCGTCCCAGGCCTGAACGACGGTCTGCTGCGCGATCTTTCCGCTTTTGAGATCGAGCATCGCCGAACAAAACACCTTGGTGCCGTCGCCGTAGGTGCAGCTTTGGGTGAAAGCGAGGCGATTGCCGCTGGCCACGCCATTTTCGACCATGTGGGTCATGTCGCGGCCGCAGACGTCGCTGAAATAGCTTGCGATCGCGGCCTTGCCGGTGAGCCGGCGCGGACTGCTCGGCGGGTTGTCGCGATCGATCACCAGGAGCAGCGCATCGTCCGCATACATGCCGGCAAGCGCCTCGGCATCGCGGTCTTCGACCGCACGTTTGAGCGCGGCGACGGTGACCGATTTCGCCCCGGATTTGGATTTTGGTTTGGACCTCGATTGGCGCGCCGGTCGACGCGCCGACTTTCGCTTGGCTTTGGCCATGAGCCGTCTCCCCGGTGGTTTGGCGCACACGCATGCCGCCGAGCCGAACGGTAGCGCAAAATTGCGCTAGAGTATGGTCATGACCATTAGTCGATGCAGGATTCGATGACGTGCATTGCACGACAAGGAGAGGCCGGTTGCGCAGAGGCCATTTGCGAGGCCATTTGCGAGGCCATTTGATCGTCGCGATTTTTACCTCGGCAATCTTTATCTGGCTTGGCATCGCCTCCGCATGCGCGGATATGACGGTGCTGACCTACAATACCCGGTTTTGTCCGAGCTGGGCGGAAGCGCATGAGCGATCACTCGCCGATCTCAACCATGGCCGCCCGCCCTATCCAGTGAAGTGGAAGGGCTGCATCGTTGTTGAGCGCGGAACCTGCGTCGACGTCGTCGAGCAACAGGAACAATCGACGGAAATTGTTATCCGCGGCAAGCATTGGATTACCGACGAGATGCCGGACGTCATCGCGGGCGGTGCCTGCCCGGCGACAGACCCGGCGCCGAAAAGAACGCCTTAGTCGCGGCAATGAGTCCGCCTTCGCGCTTTCATCACGCGCCGCGAATGACGCGCCAGTCGCTATTCCGCCCTAATCCGACCCCTAATTCCTCGTCGACCGGTGCGGCCTTGCGTCTCAGCCACGACAGGAGCACCTTGCAGAATCGTTATTGCCAATGCCTTTCCTATCGGGAGCCCCGGCCTCCATGCCGTTTGATCCATTGAAGCTGCATCGTTTTTCCGTCCGCTTGTTCGATCGCACTCTGCTCATCCGATTTCTGCCTGCCGCGGCGCTCGCGACGGCGCTGGTCCTGCCCGCCGCGCAATCGGCGGCGGCGCGCGGCCCGGAAAACATCGCCGATGTCGCCGAGCAGGTCATCGACGCGGTGGTCAACATTTCCACTTCGCAAAAAATCGACCCGCGGGTCACCGAGCTTCCCGATGTGCCGCCCGGCTCACCGATGGAAGAGTTCTTCGATCAGTTCTTCAAGAACCGGCGCGGCCCCGGCGGCAACGAGCAGACGCCGCGCCGCGTCAATTCGCTCGGCTCCGGCTTCATCATCGACGCCTCGGGCCTGGTGGTGACCAACAATCACGTCATCGCCGACGCCGACGAAATCAATGTCATTCTCAATGACGGCACCAAGCTGAAGGCGACCTTGGTCGGCAAAGACACCAAGAGCGACCTGGCGCTGCTGCGCGTGCATTCCGACAAGCCGATCAAGGCGGTGAAATTCGGCGATTCCGAAAAGCTGCGGCTTGGCGAATGGGTCATCGCCATCGGCAATCCGTTCAGCCTCGGCGGTTCGGTGACCGCCGGCATCGTCTCGGCGCGCAACCGCGACATCAATTCCGGGCCTTACGACAATTACATCCAGACCGACGCCGCGATTAATCGCGGCAATTCCGGCGGCCCTCTGTTCAACCTCAACGGCGAAGTGGTCGGCGTCAACACCGCGATCATTTCGCCCTCCGGCGGCTCGATCGGCATCGGCTTTGCGGTGCCGTCCAACAGCGCGGTGGCAGTGATCGATCAGCTCCGCCAGTTCGGCGAAACCCGCCGCGGCTGGCTCGGCGTGCGCATCCAGCAGGTCACCGACGACATCGCCGAGAGCCTGGGCATCGCCCCGGCGCGCGGCGCGCTGGTTGCCGGGATCGACGACAAAGGACCGGCCAAGCCGGCCGGGATCGAGCCCGGCGATGTGGTGGTGTCGTTCGACGGCCACGACATCAAGGAAATGCACGACCTGCCGCGCGTCGTCGCCGATACGCCGGTCGGCAAGGTCGTCGACGTCGTCGTAATCCGCAAAGGCAAGCAGGAGACCCACAAGGTCACGGTCGGCCGGTTGCAGGACACCGAGAAAGTCGCCGAAGCCAGCGCCAAGCAGGAGGCGCCGCCGGAGAAGTCGGTGGTGCAGAAAACGCTCGGTCTCGAGCTCTCCGGCCTGTCCGACGACCTGCGCCGCAAATTCAAGATCAAGAGCGCAGTCAATGGCGTGCTGGTCACCGGCGTCGATCCCAGCGTGGCGACCGCGGATCCGGACAAGCGGCTGGCGCCGGGCGACGTGATCGTCGAGGTGCAATATCAGGCCGTCGCCAGCCCGGCCGACATGCA
>JBQCCX010000409.1:0-6132 GCA_051961815.1 Xanthobacteraceae bacterium | reverse complement strand
CGCCAATCTCTTGCCGCCGCTTCTGGAGATCCGCAAGCTGTCGTTTGCGGTGGCGCTTGCAGTGGCGCAGCAGGCGCAAAAGGAGGGCTGCGCCGAGGCCCGCTCCGAAGACGAAACCGCCGCCGCAATCAGCGCCAAGATCTGGGAACCGGTTTACGCCGCGTACCGGCGCGTGATGCGAGGGTGATCTTTTTGCCCTTACCCCCGCGTAGCGCAGGGAGGATCGTTCCGGACCTAAGCATCCTCCTCCAGCGGCTCGAAATGCGGCCGGAACCAGATTTGCGCGATCAAGGTCGGCACGATCGCGCTGCCGATCACGGCGGTGAGCAGTACGGTATATTGCGCCTGATCGATGATGTGATTGGTCAGCCCGAACAGCGCCGAGATTGAGCCGAAGGTCAGCCCGGTCGACATCATCAAGGTCGTGTACATGCCTTCGCGCGGCTTGAACTTGAAATAGCGCGTCAGCGGCAGGATGCCGCAAAACTTGGTGATCATCTTCATGCCGAGAAAAAGTCCGATCAGACTTGCGCCGGTGATCAGGGCATGCGCGTCGATCAAGGAGCCGGCTTTTAGAAAATAGAACGGCGTGAGGAAGGCGAAACAGATCGCCCGCATACGCAACTGCAGCTCGCGGTTGGCGAGAAAAAACGGCGCCAGCGCCATGCCGACCAGATAGGCCGGCAACACCGCTTCGCTCTTGCCCAGATTGGCAAGGCCGCCGAGTCCGAACAGGACCAGGAAGATGAACTTGATCTCCGGCTCGCTGGTGCGTCCGCCGAGCCAGTTGAACAGCGGTCGAACGATGAACGGCAGGATCGCGATCGCCGCCACCGTCACGACCGCGAACAGCACCAGATAAAAATTATAATTGGCGAAGACCAGCCCGAGCGCCAGCACCGTGCCGATGTCGTTGATGAAGCAGGCGGCGAGGATGATCTTGCCCAATTCGGTCTGGTTGTAACCGGTCTCCACCATGACCGCATAAACCACCGCGACCGAGGTCGTGGACAAGGCGATGCCGCCGATCTGCGCCTGCGGCCAGGGCCAGCCGAGCCCATAATGTGCGAGCAACAGGCAACCGAGAGAGGGCGCGAAGAAGCCCATCAGGCCGATGGTCACGCTCGAGGCAAAATTCTTCTTCACCACGTGCGGATCGATGTCGGTTCCGGCAAGAAAGGTCAGCACCACGGCGCCGACGCCGGCGATGTAGTTGATCCAATCCGTCAACGGCAGACCGATGGTATTGCCGGCAACGGCGCCGACCACGATCTCGAACAGCGCCGCCGAGATGGTGATGTAGAGCGATGCGGTCGCGGCAATGAGCGCCAGCGCCATCCACAGCGCCGATTGGAACCAGACATTGTTCATCACTGTCTCCTATGCGGGCGCACTCCTATGCGGGCGCAGCCATGCCGCACGCACGAAAAAACCCGCCTTGCGGCGGGTCGCGCGCACCCCACCGCAGGCCATGCGGCAGGGGTCATCAGCTCTGGCGAGCGGTTTTGGGGAACCCCATCCCCGTGAACATACAGACGGAATTAGTAGCCGGTCACGGCCTGACGTTCAACTCATCGAGTTCACCCGTCAGGTGAGAAATCCGGCTCGTCCCGAGGCAGCTTGCAGTAAGCGATAACGGCTGGCGATCGAAAAAGAGCAAACAAATATTTTGCCGCCGCGCCCGCGCTCCGCGCACAATCTCATCGCACTGCAGCAGAAATTCTTAAGACCGGATTGGCTGTGCGTGAGGTCGCCGAACGGCGCGGCGGCCCTACCCGCCACCTCGATCTTCAATTGTAAGCGTACTGAGCAATCGGCAGCGCGCGTAAAGTTCCGAACGAAAAGTCATTGTTTTTAAAGACGTAATGGCCGCACCGGCGGACAATTTGAGATTTGCTCTAGAGTTATGAGAACCACTCATCTCAAACCGATGAATGATTCTCATCATAACAAGGAATAAAGAGCAGCTGCTCCTGTTCTAGGCGGCATGGCTCTAAGGCTACCGCCGCTCAGCGGCCTCCGACTGTTCGAAGCGGCCGCGCGATGCGGCAGCTTCAAACGTGCCGCGCAAGAATTAAACCTGACCCCTGGCGCGCTCAGTCACGGCATCGATTCACTCGAGCAATGGCTCGACGTCGAGCTGTTCGAGCGCAAAGCCCGCGGCGTCATCCTCACTCCAGCCGGCCGGCAATATCTTCCTTATATCAGCGAAGCGTTGTCGATGATCGCGACCGGCACGCTGCGGCTGCCGAGCCGCCGTTTCGAGGACCGGTTGTCGATCAGTTCGACCAGTTTGTTTGCTTACAAATTGCTGCTGCCGCGCCTGCACAAGTTTCGGGAAATGTATCCGAACATGGTGGTGACGGTGGAGGCGAGCCGCCAGATCGTTCAGCTGCCGTCCGATCAGTTCGATCTCGCGATCCGCAACAGTCGCGAACCATGGCCGAAGCTTTCGTGCGATTTGCTCGGACGGATCAGGTTCGTTCCGGTTGGATCGCCGCGTTACATCGCCGATCTCACCCGCGGCGGAGCCATGGACTGGTCGCGCGCCACGCTCATCCACACCGCCGCGGCGAGCGAAGACTGGGAGACCTGGTGCAATCACAGTCAAACCGATGTCGGCTCAGCGCGCAAATTTGTCGTCAGCAGCGCGCAACTGGCGCTGGAAGCGGCCGCCGACGGATTGGGCCTTTCGATCGGCCGTCTGCCGATCATCGATGATGATATTGCCGCCGGCCGCCTCGCGATCGCCGTCGATCACGTCGTGCCGGTCATGAGCGGCTATTGGCTGGTCAAGCCGCCCGGGCTCGAAACACGCCGCGAGATCGTCGCCTTCCGCAATTGGCTGCTCAAGGAAATGTCGCAGCTGCGCTGGAACGGCCACAGCGAAGGCCGCGCGGCATCACAGTCGGCGTGAGGGCAAAGGTTTTCAACTTACGCCGGTTGATCGTTCCCGATGCTTCAACACGCCGCCGGCGTGACTCCCGGGCCGGGAACGGTCGCGTTCTCAATTGAACCGACTAAGATCACAAAATCAGTCTAATCCGGCGCGGCGGAAACCTTCCACATACTGCTGTCGCTCGGCCTCATGCTGGAATGGAATCCGTTTTGCGATCCATTTGAGCGAAATATCGGGTTGCACGCGACGAAGCTCCTGCAATGCCGCGCTGGCTAAATCATCGTCCCCAACCATGCCGGCGGCCGCCGTAAGAACCCTGTGCGAGGCGGGAAAATCGGGGCGTTGGCGGACGGCTTCGCGCGCGAGTCGGACCGCCTCTTTGTAGTCGCGTTTAATAAATTGGGCGCAGGCGGCAGCCCCGAAATACACTGCCGATAGCGGGTCGCGCGGATTTAATCTCAATGCGCGAGCTGTTGCCAATTCGGCTTCTTCGGCACGGCCGCAATAAAAAAACAGAAGACCGCAATAACACAGAGCCAGCGAAAAATTCGGATTGAGCCGCAACGCCCATTCAAACTCGGCGCGCGAATCGTCAAAGCGCTGCGCGTACATATAGACGCAGGCTAACGCGTAGTGCGCCCACGGATCCCCGCTATCGGCGCGAATTGCCGCCTGTGCGGAACGTTCGGCGATCGTCGCCGCCTTGGCGTTGTCCTCCCAACCCATGAGAGCGCTGATTGTGTGGCTGGTGGCGAGCAAGCCGAGCGCCTGGCTGTAATTCGGATCGATGCTGATCGCCTTTTCCAACAAGGCCTGCGCGACCAGGCAATCCTCGCGGGTGAGCCGCCAATAATGTGACAATGCCCGCATCACCAGATCCCAGGCGGCCATGGCTCTCGGGCGGTTTGCGCTGGGCGTGGAAGTTTTCGGCGGCATAGAGATGCGGTTCGATGGCGGCGACGATCGCCTCCGTGATCTCGTCCTGGACGGCGAAGACGTCGGCGAGATTGCGGTCATAGCGCTCCGCCCAGATGTGCCGGCCGGTGGAGACGTCATTGAGCTGCGCGGTAATGCGAACGCGCCCACCGTCCTTTCTGACGCTGCCTTCGACCACGTCGCCAACCCCAAGCTCCTCGCCGATTTGCTTGAGATGGATGGTTTTGTCTTTGTACGTGAAAGAAGAATTGCGAGCGATGACGAAAAACCAGCGCAGTTTCGACAGCGCCGTGATGATGTCCTCGCTGATGCCGTCCGAGAAATAGTCCTGCTCCAGGTCGCCAGTCATGTTCTTGAAAGGAAGCACCGCGATGGCAGGTCGATCGGGCAGCGGCGGCAAACCCTTCGATTCTTGGCTTTTATCGAGCGAGGTTGCCCTGCGCTCGCCGCTGCCGTCCGGCGTGTAAACTTCGCCGATAAAACGGAAGCCTTTGCGCGGAATGGTGCGAATCAGTTTTTGGATATCGCCGTTGTCGCCGACGGCTTTGCGAGCTGCATTTATCCGGCTCGTGACGGTCGAATCGGAGACGATCCGGCCATTCCAGACCGATGCAATGAGATCGTCCTTGCTGACCACCCGTTCGCGATGGGCCAGCAGATGAGCCAGCAGATCGAAAACCTGCGGCTCCACGGCAACCAGATCGGCGCCATGGCGTAATTCGCGCCGCTCAGTATCAAGTAAATGATCGCCAAAGATAAATCGCAACTGGGCCGCCGGGCTTCAGACATGAACTGCGATCGTCTGGACGAATTATCAAGCCCATCTCAAGAGAAAATCAAGGACGACTTAATGCCTTTTATTGGTGAAAAGTGTTCATCGGCGTATGCCGATCCAACTTCCTCCGCTCAGCGGCTTGCGTCTGTTCGAAGCGGCTGCGCGCTGCGGCAGTTTCAAGCGCGCCGCGCATGAATTGAGCCTTACGCCGGGGGCATTCAGTCACAGCATCGACGCGCTCGAAGACTGGCTCGACGTTCAACTCTTCGAGCGTGGCGCGGGCGGACTGGTTCTTACCGAGGCCGGACGGCAGTACTTGCCCTATGTCACCGAGGCATTGTCGACAATCGCGACGGGTACGATGCGGCTCCCCACCCCGCGTTCCGAGAACCGAATCGCGATCAGTTCGACCGGACTCTTTCTCAATAAACTGCTGCTGCCGCGACTTCACACCTTCCGCGAAATGTACCCGAACATCGTCGTCACCGTAGATGCGAGCGGCCAGACGATCGAACTGCCGTCAGATCAATGCGACGTCACGATCCGCAGCAGCCGCGGACCGCTGCCAAAAATGTCATGCGAGTTGCTCGGCCGCATCAGGTTTGTGCCGGTCGGAGCGCCTGATTACGTTCGCAGCCTGTTGCGCAATGGCAGCGTGGACTGGTCCCGCGCCACGCTGATCCACAACCCGATCGCCCGCAAAGACTGGGACACTTGGGCCCATCACAGCCGGACCGATATTGCGTCCGCACGCAAGCTTACGGTGAGCATGGGAGAGTGGGCGTTCGAGGCAGCCGTTGGCGGACTTGGCCTGGCAATCGGCCGCTTGCCGCTGGTCGATGACGATATTGCCACCGGCCGGCTGGCGGTTGCCGCGGACAAGATCGTTTCGGATGTCACCGGTTATTGGCTGATCTCGCCGCCCGGCACCGAGACGCGGCGTCAGATCATCGCATTCAGCAGTTGGTTGCGTGAGGAAATGGCGAAGGTGAATTGGGCGGGCGACGGCCGATCCATCCAACCCGGCCTCCCGGCTGAAATGAACAATCCTTCCAAACCCATAGGATAACTTGAGTATTATTCACTTTAATTGAAAAAATTCGTCCAGCAGCCGCGAATTTCCGGCCCTGATATGTGATCGCCATCATAAGAACCCGCGATCACAGAGATCCTGCTTATCCATGGCTGTCAGGCTACCGCCGCTTAACGGCTTGCGTTTGTTCGAGGCCGCCGCGCGTTGCGGTAGCTTCAAGCAAGCCGCGCATGAGTTGAACCTTACGCCGGGCGCACTGAGCCACGGCATCGACTCGCTGGAAACCTGGCTCGACGTCGAGCTTTTCGAACGAAAATCGCATGGCATCGTGCTCACCGCGGCCGGACGGCAGTACCTGCCCTATGTGAGCGAAGCTTTGTCGGTAATTGCGACCGGAACGCTGCGTCTTCCCAGCCGCCGTTTTGAGGAGCGACTGTCAATCAGCTCGTTCGGCCTGTTTGCCTACAAGGTGCTGCTGCCCCGCCTGCA
>JBQCCX010000408.1:0-5446 GCA_051961815.1 Xanthobacteraceae bacterium | reverse complement strand
GAGCGCCGATAGTCGTCCTCGATGCGCACAATATCGTCTTCGCCAAGATAGCTTCCGGTCTGCACCTCGATCAGTTCCAGATCGATTTTACCCGGGTTTTCCAGCCGGTGCTTCGCGCCGATCGGAATATAAGTCGACTCGGTCTCGTGAATTGTTTTGGTCTCGTCGCCGATTGTCACCCGAGCCGTGCCACGGACCACGATCCAGTGTTCGGCTCGGTGATGATGCCTCTGCAGCGACAGCCGTCCGCCTTGCTTGACCACGATTCGTTTGACCTGGAAACGAGGCCCGCTGTCGATCGACTGATATGAGCCCCAAGGCCGATGCACTTTCAGGTGTTCCTCGGTAATTGCCGGCGCGACTTTCTTCAATTGCTGCACCAGCTGTCGCAATCCGTCGCCATTTTCGCGCTTTGCTACAAGTACGGCATCGGCGGTGGTGACAACGACGAGATTTTCCACTCCGAACAGCGCGACCAGATGTTTATCGCTCATCACATGGCAGCCGCGGGAATCGACAAACACCACCGAGCCGTGGGCAAAATTGTCGAGCTTGTCGCGGCTCGACAATTCCCAGACCGCCTGCCACGAGCCGACATCGGACCAGCCGTATGCGACCGGCATAACCGCCGCCCGTTTGGTGCGCTCCATGACCGCGTAGTCGATCGACTTTGCGCCGGCACGCACGAAGCTTTCATTGTCGAGGGTGACAAAGCCGAGGTCTGCGCCGGCATGTTCTACGGAGGCCAATATCGCGCCGCAGCTCTGCGGTTCAAATTTTTCATATTCGGCGAGCAGCAAATTGGCCCGAAACATGAAGTTTCCGGAATTCCACAAATAACCTTCTTTCACGTAGCGTTCGGCCGTCGTCTGGTTGGGCTTTTCGACAAATTGATCGACCGCAAAGATGTTGCTGCCGATCGATGCACCCGATCGAATGTAGCCGTATTCGGTTGCCGGCCGGGTCGGCTCTACGCCGAAGGTGACGATACGATCCGTGGCCGCGGCCTCGGCGGCGAGAACACAGGCTTTGGCGAAGGCTGCCGGATCGGAGATCACGTGATCGGCCGCAAGGGCAACGATAATCGGATCGTCGTTGCGCTTTCTCGCATAGGCCGCGCCAGCCGCAATCGCCGGGCCGGAATCGCGCCGCGCCGGCTCGAGCAGGATGTCGGCTTCGGCTCCGATTTCCGCCAACTGCTCGGCGACCATGAAACGATACTGGGCGTTGGTCACAATGATCGGGCGAGCGAACAGAGCCGGATTCGAAACCCGGTGGATGGTGTCCTGAAAGGTCGATTGGGCGCCGAACAGCGACAGGAACTGCTTGGGACGGCCCTCGCGCGACGCCGGCCACAGCCGGGTGCCGGCGCCTCCGCACATGATCAGGGGAATGATTGGTGAAGCCACGTTGCCGTCCGCGAACCGTTTGGCCTATTTCCGACGTAGGACGCGGCCGGCCACCGCGTCGAGCTTTTTGAGGAGTTTCGGATCACGCGCCTTTGCGGCGGTAATCAGCGCGTTGTCGAGCGCGCGATCGGAGCCGATCGGACAGGGTTCATGTTCGCGCGGGAATTCTCGTGCCAGACGCGCCACGAGCCGCGCCGCCTTCTCGGCATTCGCGGTGAGCACCTTGATGATGTCCTGCACGGTAACCGCGTCGTGATCGGGATGCCAACAATCGAAGTCGGTGACCATGGCGACGGTTGCGTAACAGATTTCCGCCTCGCGAGCGAGCTTGGCTTCGGGCATGTTGGTCATGCCGATCACCGAATAGCCGAGATCTTTGTAGGTCAGGCTTTCTGCAAGCGTCGAGAATTGCGGACCTTCGATGCACACATAGGTGCCGTCGCGAACCAGTTCGATGCCCTCGGCCATCGCCGCTTCACCGATATGAATGCGCAGCCGCGGCGAGACCGGATGAGCCATCGAGACATGCGCGACACATCCCTTGCCGAAGAACGAGCTCTCGCGTTTGTGCGTCCGGTCGACAAATTGATCGACCAAAACGAACGTGCCGGGCGGCAAATTCTCCTTGAACGAGCCGCAGGCAGACAGCGAAACAAGATCGGTCACGCCGGCGCGTTTGAGCACGTCGATATTGGCCCGATAATTTATGTCGGACGGCGAGTGACGATGGCCTTGGTCGTGCCGAGAGAGAAAGACAATTGGCAATCCGGCAATTTCGCCGATCCGCAATGGCGCTGACGGCTGCCCCCACGGGCTTTTGACCGTCTTCGATCGCACTTTTTCCAGACCGGGCAAATCGTAGAGGCCCGTACCGCCGATAATACCGAGCACCGCCTTCGCCATCAGGCGCAATTCCTTTTATCGAGCAGAAGATGTGAAAGATTGAGTGGCTACAGATATGCGGCTCGCGGACGATCGGCTTTGCCGGCCTGGCATCACTAACCGGCGGGCTCGAGCCCACCGGCAAAATTCGGCACCGCCTGCCGCAACAGTCCATAAATTGCGGCGCGCTCGCCGCCCTCAAGATCCTGCTTGAGCTTGGCCAGCCAGCTCTCAACCACATCCATCGAAGGACACACCGGCGCTGCAGCCACGACACCTTCGATGCCGATGTCGGATGTCGGCTCTTCGCGCGCGAACAGGATCTCATTGAGCCGCTCGCCCGGCCGAATTCCGCTGAACACGATATCGACGTCGCGCCCGGGCTCCAGACCGCTGAGGCGAATCATCCGCTCGGCGAGATCGACGATCTTGATCGGTTGCCCCATATTGAGCACATAAACCGAAGTCGTCGCCGCGGCCGCGCCGAGCGCGTGGCTTGCCGCGGTGACAACGAGATCGCAGGCTTCGCGGATCGTCATGAAATAACGAACCATGTCCGGGTGCGTCACCGTCACCGGGCCGCCCGCCTCGATCTGCGCCTTGAATTTTGGAACGACCGAGCCGTTGGAGGCGAGCACGTTGCCGAACCGGACCGCGATCATGCGCATTGGCGGCTTGCCGCCGTTGGTGCGATTGCCGCTTCGACCTCCAGCGTCGAGCGCTTGACAGTACATTTCTGCGAGCCGCTTGGTCGCTCCGAGCACCGAGACCGGATCGATCGCTTTATCGGTGGAAATCATGACCATCGCTTCGGCGCCGGCCTGGCGCGATGCGTCGGCTACGTTGACCGACCCGAATACGTTGGTCTTGATGCCCTCTTCCCAATCGCGTTCGAGAAGCGGCACGTGCTTGAGTGCTGCGGCATGAAAAACCAGATTCGGCTTGGCTTCGCCGATCAGCATCAACATCCGATCCCGATCGCGAATATCGGCGATGCGTCCATCGACCACCGTTGCGCTCGATTTGGCGGCAAGGCGTTCGAGTACGGCATGCAGCGCCGGCTCCGAGTTCTCGATCACCAGCAACTTTCCGGCGCCGAAATTGACGACGCGATCGCAGACCTCGGAGCCGATCGAACCGCCGCCGCCGGTAACGACGATCGTTTTGCCGCGAATAAAATGCTCGAGCCGGCGATAGTCGATGTTTACGCTCGGACGCAGCAACAGATCCTCGACATTGATCGGCGCCAGCCGCAACGCTTCCTCGCCGCCGCCAAGCGAGGGCATGCGGCTCGCGGCGAGCCCGAGACGGCGCGCCAGCATCAGCATGGTTTCGGGGTGTAATTCCGGTTCCAGCGCGCTCGGCGTCAGCACCAGCCGGCCGACCCGGACCCCTTGCGATTGCAGGCCGACGATGACCGATTCAAGATCCGTGAGAAGCCCGCGCACCGGGACGTCGCGCACCGAGTGATCCTGGTCGGCGGACGATGGCGATAAAATGCCGACCGGCTGGACATTGCGCACCGCACCGCTCTCAATCGCGCGCAGCAGCACCTCGGCATCTGCGGCACGCCCGACAATCAGCGTCGGCATAGCGTCCGGACCTTTGACGTGCTGCTGGGTTCGCGACAGCCGGAACAGCCGGTAGGCGATTCGCGGGCCGCCTAAAAAGAACATTTGCAAGAACCAATAGACCGCGATCGTCACTTTGCCGAAAAAGAATGTTCGAAACAGGCTCGGGTACAAAAGTACGTAATCGAGAACGAGCAAAGAGATCGCGAGGACCGAGACCGCCCGGAAAATATTGCGCAGGTCAGGCAGCGAGGCAAAACGCCACTTGGCCATGTACAAGTGGAAGTACCAGTAGACCACGCCCGCATAGGCGACATAGCAAGGCAGGATAATGACCAGCCAGGGAAAGCGGACCTCAAGCCCGCCATTCTGGCCGTCGCCGAAGCGAATATAGAGCGTGGCCAACATCGCGAGCGCGGTGACGACGAGGTCGTGCACTACGATAAAAACGCGACGCGGGTTACCCAGAAATCCCATCATGGTCTTATTATAAAGCACCGCGACGATAACCAAAAACTCGGTTGCAGCCCATTAGTGGTGATATTGCCGATACCAGGCGACGAATTTTCGTACTCCGTCCTCGATCGGGGTCGCCGGACGGAAGCCGACGTCGCGCATCAAATCGTCAATGTCGGCGCAAGTTTCCGGCACGTCGCCCGACTGCATCGGCGCAAGCTCGATCTTGGCTTTGCGCCCAAGCTCTTGTTCCAGCAACGCGACGACACGCGGAACTTCGACGCTGCGATTGTTGCCGATATTGTAAATTCGCCAGGGCGCCGTGCTCGTGGACGGATCTAGAATGCCGCTCGAAGGCAATTCCGCTTTTCCAGGTATCTTCGCGATAACCCGCTCGACTGCTTCGACCACGTCGTCGATATAGGTGAAGTCGCGGCGCATTTCGCCTCGATTGAACAGTCTGATCGGCTGGCCCTCACTGATCGCCTTGGCGAAAATGTACATCGCCATATCGGGTCGGCCCCACGGGCCGTAAACGGTGAAAAAACGCAGCCCGGTCGCCGGCAATCCGTAAAGATGGCTGTAGGCATGCGCCATCAACTCGTTGGCTTTCTTGGTCGCCGCATAAAGGCTGATCGGATGATCGACATTGTCATGGACCGAGAACGGCAGATGCTTGTTGCCGCCATAGACCGAACTCGAGGACGCAAAAACCAGATGACCGGTTTTTCGATGACGACAACCATCAAGCACATTGAGAAAACCAGCAAGATTGGCATCCAGATAGGCGTGCGGATTTTGCAGCGAATAGCGGACGCCAGCCTGGGCGGCCAAATGCACCACTGGCCCGAACTCGCCGTCTGAAAAGATCGATTCAACGGCGCCTCGCTCGGCGAGATCGATCTTGTGGAAGGAAAAATTACTGAATTTGCGCAGAACCGCCAGACGCGCCTGCTTCAGCGCCGGATCGTAATAGTCATTGATGCTGTCCACGCCGATCACCGCGCGGCCAGCTTCGAGCAGTCGGCGGACAAGGGCAAATCCGATAAAGCCCGCCGCGCCAGTAATCAGGACAGCATCTTGCGGCATAAGACAGAGAGAGCTGCGGTTGTTAGTCGGTCTGTTGAG
>JBQCCX010000407.1:0-5491 GCA_051961815.1 Xanthobacteraceae bacterium | reverse complement strand
CACCGCCGCGCCGTGCGCGACCAAACAGTAATAGCAGCGGTTCTGCGCTGAGACCGCGACGGCGATCATCTCGCGTTCCAGCTTGCTCAATCCGGACGGCGCCAGCATCAGATCGTTGTACATCGCGACGAAGGCTGAAAGCTTCGTCATATCGAAGGCGTAAGCTTTGAGCACATTGGGAACGAAGCCGAGTTTTTCCTCGCATTTGGCAAAATAGCTCGCCATCTCCGGCGTCAATTTTTCCGGCTTAAGATTGAGCGCCGTGATCTTGCGATCGTCATCCGCCGCTGCGGGGCGGCGTGGCCGCTGGCCCGCTCTGCTGTCTCGCTTACCCATGATGTTTTCGCTGCCGCCTGTCGTTAACCTCGTGTGCCGCCGGCCTGCGCAACAGGCACACGCGCAAAGGCGCGGCTGGCAGACCACCGTCATGAACGATTAGTATTATTGTGCATCGTAAGCAGAGCAAACATGAACCGACAAGCCGATCCCGCACGCGATCAAAGCGGCACTGACGCACTTCTCGCCGCCGCCGCCAAGCTCCTGGCCGAGCGGAAATCGGCCGTGCCGGACGGTTTTGTCGCGAAACTGTTCGGGCTCGCCGCGCCTGAAGATTTGCGGCATTGCGGCGCGGCCGTGCTGGCGGGCATTGCCGAGCAATCGTGGTCGTTTCTTCTCGAGCGACCCCCCGGGGCGCCCAAGATACGTTTCGAGCCGCTCGGTGGCGCACGCGGCATTGCGGTGCTTGAAATTCTCAACGATGACATGCCGTTCCTGGTGGATTCGGTTGTCGGCGAACTCAACAGCCGCGGTCTCGAGATTCGCTCGTTTTTTCATCCGGTGTTCCTGGTCCGGCGCGACGCCGTGGGCCGCCTTATCGAATTTGAACCATCGCAGGCGGTCGCCGCGCACCGCGAGAGCTTCATCCATTTCCATATCGAGGAGGACGATGATCCGGCGCAGCGCGCCGCGGTCGTGAATGCGCTCGGCCAGGTGCTGGCCGAGGTTCGCAACAGCGTCGACGACTGGCGGCCGATGCTGGCGCGCGTGCGCGACGTCATCGCCGCGTTGGCAACAAATCCGCCGCCGCTCGCCAATGAAGAGATCGCCGAGGCGATCGCGTTTCTCAAATGGATGGAGGAAGACAATTTCACCTTCCTCGGCGCGCGGGACTACCGGTTCCTCGACAATGGCACGCTCGCGCCGGTGTTTGAAACCGGCCTTGGCCTGCTGCGCGCCCCGGACAGCCCGTTGTTGCAACAATGGAACGAGCCGCTGCCGGTGACTCCGGCGATCCGCACCTTTCTGCAGGAGCAAACGCTTCTGATCGTCACCAAGTCGAGCACGCGTTCGCGCGTGCATCGGCGCGTGCATCTCGACTATATCGGCGTCAAACGGTTCGATCGTGCCGGCGCGCTCTTTGGCGAGCACCGCTTCTGCGGCCTGTTCACGTCGACCACATACACGCAGCCGGCACGTGGCATCCCCTACCTGCGGCGGAAGGCCGAGCGCATCATCCGCCGCGCCGGCTTTGATCCGGCGAGCCACTCCGGCAAGGCGGTGGTCAATGTGCTCGAGACTTATCCGCGCGACGAGCTGTTCCAGATCGACGAGGATTCGCTTTACCAATTCGCTCTCGACATCCTGCATCTCGACGAGCGCCCGCGCGTGCGCGTGCTGCCGCGCCGCGACCGCTTCGACCGTTATGTGTCGGTGCTGGTTTACGTCCCGCGTGACCGCTACAGCGGTCAGGTCAGAGCGGCCATCGGCAGATATTTAACCGCGGCGTTTCATGGGCGGTTAAGCGCCTATTATCCGTTCTTTCCCGAGAGTCCGCTGGTGCGCGTGCAATATATCGTCGCCCGCGCCGATGGCCCACTCGCCAGTCCGGATTGGAGCGCGCTCGACCGTGATGTCGAAGCGATCGTGCGCAGTTGGACTGACACGCTGCGCGAAGCGCTCGCCGCCGGCGCCGATTTTACGCGCGCCCGGGCGCTCTACTCGCGCTATCGCGATGCGTTTCCTATCGACTATCGGGAAGTCTATTCGCCGGCGAGCGCCGTCGCCGACATTCGCGGCCTGGAAAGCTTAACCGCGCAGCGTTCTCTCGGTGTCGTGTTCTATCGCCCGCTGGAGGCGAGTCCGACGCGCGTTGGGCTCAAGGTGTTCAGCCAAAGTCGGCCGATTTCATTGTCCGAGCGGGTGCCAGTTCTCGAAAATATGGGCTTTAGAGTCCTCGACGAGCGGACCTATCACATACGGCCGAGGGACCGGGCCGAGGTCTGGTTCCACGACATGGAGCTCGAGAGCGCATCCGGGCAACCGATCGACTTGCCTGCGGCGGAAAACCGGCTCCAGGCGTGTTTTCTCGTGGTCATGGCGCAGGCCGCCGAGAGTGACGGATATAACGCCCTTGTGCTCGCGGCCGGGCTCGGCTGGCGTGAGGTGGCGCTGATCCGGGCGATGTCACGCTTCTTGCGTCAGCTCCAGGTTGCCTATTCGCAGGATTATATGTGGGCGACGCTGCGCAAGCATGCCGCGGTCGCTGCATTGATCTTTGATTTATTCCGCACCCGCTTCGAACCGCGGCCGGCTCTACCGGCGGAACAACGCGCCACGCGCGAAAAGGAGATCTTGTCCGCAATTGAAACCGCGCTGCAGGCGGTCGACAGCCTCGACGAGGATCGGATCATCCGCCATTTTGTCAATGCGGTGGCTGCCGCGGTGCGCACCAATTTTTACCAACTGGATCGCGACGGTCGCGCCAAAGATATCATCGCGATCAAGTTTGCCAGCCGCAGGCTCGATGCGGTTCCGCCGCCGCGGCCCTTGTATGAGATCTTTGTCTATTCGGCGCGTCTGGAAGCCGTCCATCTGCGCTTCGGCAAAGTCGCGCGCGGCGGCATACGGTGGTCTGACCGGCCGCAGGATTTCCGGACCGAGATTCTGGGCCTGGTGAAAGCGCAGAATGTCAAGAATGCGGTGATTGTCCCGGTCGGCGCCAAGGGCGGGTTTGTACCCAAGCGCCTGCCGGCCGGTGGCGGGCGCGAAGCCATCCAGGCCGAGGGCGTCGCGACCTACAAATCGTTTATCTCGACGCTGCTCGACATCACCGACAATATCGGCATCGGCACGACCGGCGTGATCGCGCCGGCCGACGTCATTCGCTATGACGGCGACGATCCCTATCTCGTCGTCGCGGCGGATAAAGGCACTGCCACCTTCTCCGATATCGCCAATGAATTGGCGCTCGCGCATGATTTCTGGCTCGGCGATGCGTTCGCCTCTGGCGGTTCTGCCGGTTATGACCATAAAAAGATCGGCATTACCGCGCGCGGCGCCTGGGAGGCGGTGAAACGGCATTTCCGCGAGATGGACATTGATGTTGCGGCAACGCCGATCACCGTGGTGGGCGTCGGCGATATGTCCGGCGACGTTTTCGGCAACGGCATGTTGCGCGAGAAAACCATCAAGCTCATTGCAGCGTTCGATCACCGCGACATTTTCATCGATCCCGATCCGGACCCGGCGCGGAGCTTCGCCGAACGCAAGCGGCTGTTCGATTTGCCGCGTTCGAGCTGGCAGGATTTCGATCCCACCGTCCTGTCCAAGGGCGGTGGCGTGTTTTCGCGCGCCGCCAAGGACATCAGGCTCTCACCGCAAGCTCAAGCCCTATTCGGCGTCGCCGAGCATGTCACGCCCAATGATCTCATTCGCGGCGTCCTCAAAGCGCGCACCGACCTGATCTTCTTCGGCGGCATCGGCAACTATGTTCGTGCCGCAGACGAGAGCGACGAGGCGGCCGGGGACCGGAGCAATGACGGCGTGCGCGTCGCCGCCAAGGAGTTGCGCTGCAAGGTGATCGGCGAAGGTGCCAATCTCGCCGTCACCCAGCGCGGGCGGGTCGAAGCAGCTTTCCGCGGCATCAAGCTCAACAGCGATGCCATCGACAATTCGGCCGGCGTGAACACCTCCGACATGGAGGTCAATATCAAAATCGCGCTGAGCATTCCCGTGCGTGACCGGCGCCTGACGATGGACAGCCGCAACGCCATGCTGGTGCAGATGACCGACGAAGTCGCCGGACTTGTGCTGCGCAACAATTATTTGCAGACGCTGGCGCTGTCGCTGGCGGAACGTCGCGGCATGCAGGATTTCGGATTTTTGCAACGGCTCATTCAATCGCTTGAAGCGCGCGGCTTGCTTGAGCGCTCGCTCGAATACCTGCCGGATGACATGCAGCTCGAGGAGCGTCGCCGCCGGATGCAGCCGTTCACGCGGCCGGAGCTGGCGGTGCTGCTCGCCTATGCCAAACTCAGCCTGTACGAGGAGCTGCTCGAGTCCGCGGTGCCGGATGATCGTTATCTCGCGCGCGAACTCGGCCGCTATTTCCCCAAAGCGGTCGGCGAGAAATATCCGGATGCGCTCGAGCATCACCGCTTGCGCCGCGAAATCATCGCCACCCAACTCGCCAATTCGATGATCAATCGCGGCGGTCCGTCGCTGATCGTGCGGATCGCCGATCAGGCCGGCGCTTCGCCGGCGGCGATCGCCTCGGCTTTCGCCGCGACCCGGGACAGCTATGAGCTGACTGCGCTGAACGCTGCGATCGACCAACTCGACAACAAGGTTTCCGGAAAGCTGCAACTCGATCTCTATATCGATGTGCAGGACTTGTTGCTTGACCGGCTGGTCTGGTTTTTGCGCAGCGTCGATTTTTCCAAGGGACTGGCCGAAGTCGTCATGCATTATCGCGACGGCATTGCCGCGGTCGGCGCCGCCTTGAACGAGTCGCTCTCGGACGATGGACGGGCCGCGCGCGACGCGCGCCGGCATCAACTGATCGCAGCGGGCTTGCCCGCCGCATTGGCTGCGCGCTTTGCCGACCTTGGCGCGCTGGTCGCGGCGCCGGACATCGTGCTGGTAGCAGATCGCAGCCGCAGTCCGGTCAATCGGGTAGCGGCGACGTATTTCGCCGTCGCGGCATTTTTTGGCATCGAGCAATTGACAGGCGCAGAGATTGCGGCTGCCGACTACTTCGATCGTCTGGCGATCGATCGGGCGCGCGACGTGATTGGCGACGCCGAGCGCAAGCTGACGGCCGCGGCTCTCACCGGTGGGGCCTGGGGGGCCACTGCCGTCGAAGCCTGGACGGCGCAACGCAAAGCCGAGGTTGAACGGGTGCGATCGGCGATCGGCGCGATGGCAGGTTCCGGCTTGACGGTTTCTAAATTCGCCGTCGCCGCAAGCTTGCTTGACGACCTGACGCGGCACTAGCCGCGCGCCGAACCGCTCAGCAACAAAACCAGAGCTGCACAACGCAAGGCCGGACAAAAGAAAGACCCCGAGCAAATACGCCGCTTGGGGTCCGTAAGTTGGTGCCTCAACTCAGGCTTATCTGACCGGACGACGGGGTGTCGGGGGATGGGGAGTCGCCCAGTCGGCCTTGATACGAGCAAAATAGGCTTCGGCTCTGCGAATACAATCCAGATCA
>JBQCCX010000406.1:0-3727 GCA_051961815.1 Xanthobacteraceae bacterium | reverse complement strand
GTTCGGCACGGTACGAGCGGGCCGCCGCATCGGCAAGGCACAACGGTTCACAAAGCCGCGCGGGAGTCTTGATGGTGCGCCTTGGCCCCGACCGGCCAAAATCGGACTTCGACTCACGCGAGCGGATCACCCATCGTGTTGAGCATTGTTCAACCATGTGATCACGACTTTGTGAGGCGCAAATCGCTATAACTTTTTGGTGTTTGACGACTTGTAACGGCTGAGACGGAAGTGATTGGCGCCTTGCCGGCCGCTTCGGCACAGCAAGACCGATTGCGCTGCCAACTGATTTGCACGGGGCCGGCATGACCAATCGATTCGACGCAGCCGCAACCTCGGATCGCGCAGATGCGGACAGGCGACCCGCCCGTCACTCCTGCGGCATCGCTTTCATGGCCAAGGCCTCGGCGCCCGGACGCGCCAAAACGCGGCTGGTGCCGCCGCTTACGTTCGACCAGGCGGCCGATCTCAACACCGCTTTTTTGCAGGACGTGGCCGCAAACCTTGTTGCCGCCGATGAACAGGCTCGCGCCAACGCCGCTCAAAATGCGGCTCAAAATGCGGCTATTGTCGGCTATGCGGCTTACGGCCCGCCGGGCGCGACCGATTTTTTCCGCCGCATCCTGCCGGCCTCGATTGGACTGATCGAAGCCTGGCTGCCGAATTTCGGCGATTGCCTGTTCCACACCATCGGCGAGATCTTCAAACACGGCCACGACTCGGCGGTAGTACTCAATTCCGACAGTCCGACCTTGCCCACGGCATTGCTGGTCGAGACCGCCGAAATTTTGGCGCAGCCGGGCGATCGGGCCGTGCTCGGGCCGTCGACCGACGGCGGCTATTATCTGCTCGGCCTCAAACACGCGCATGCTCGCATGTTTGCGGACATCGCCTGGAGCACCGAGCGCGTTGCCGAGCAGACGCTTGCCCGCGCGCAAGAGATCGGTCTTGACGTCCACCTGCTGCCGGCCTGGTACGACGTCGACGACGTCGATGCGCTCAAACGGCTCGATGCCGAGCTGCACGGCGGCGATTCGGAAACGCGGACTGCGCAAGCGCCGCGTTACGCCGCGCACACCGCCAGACTGATGCGGCGATTGACGCGCGAGCGCGACCTCGGCCGGGCCCCGGCGCGCGTCTTGGCCAACGGCCGGGTCCACGCGTGAGCCGCGTCTCCCCAATTTTTCTGAAAGGGATGCTTTGATGCCAAGCGTGGCGACGAACGGGACACTCGATCCGACCCGGTATTTCGAGAACGTAACGACCGAGGACGATCGTCCGGAGCAGGATCCGGTTTGCCTTTATCTGGAAACCACCAATCGCTGCAATTTGCTGTGCACGACCTGCCCGCGCACTTACGAGGAGCTCGAGCCGCCGGCGGATATGAGCTGGGAGCTGTTCACCTCGATCGTCGATCAGATCCCGCATTTGCAGCGCGCGGTATTGCACGGCGTCGGCGAGCCGATGCTGGTCCGGGACCTGCCGCGCATGGTGCGCTATCTGAAGGATCGCGGGACCTATGTGCTGTTCAACACCAATGGCACCGTGCTTAACGAAAAGAACGGGCGTGCGCTGATCGCCGCCGGATTGGACGAGCTGCGCGTTTCATTCGACGCCGCCAATGCGGAATCCTACCGAGCGATCCGCGGCAAAAACTATTTCAACCGCATCCTCAAAAATGTGCGGGCGTTCCGCGAGCTGCAGGAGCGCGAAGGTCATTTAAAGCCGCAGGTCTCCGCCTGGCTCACCGGCTTGCGCGAAACGATCGAGGAGTTGCCGGATTTTGTTCGCGTGGCCGCCGCGACCGGCGTCAAGGAAGTGCATCTGCAGCGGCTCGTCTTCTTCAAGGAAAACGCCATCGGCATGGCGCGGCCGGACCAGGCGCTCTACGAGCAGCTCTCCGCCGAAGAATCGGTTCATATCAGGCGCGCCACTGCGGTCGCCGAACAGCTGGGCATTACGTTTAGCGCCTCGGGCGGAGCCTCGGAGCCGGGCGTCAGTCTCAAGCGCAGCGACAATGGCTCGCCATGGTCGCTGTGCCGGCGGCCATGGACAGTAATGTATTTCACCGCCAATGGCCGGGCGCTGCCGTGCTGCATCGCGCCGTTTTCGCAACGCGGCTATGAGAACTATACGCTCGGCGATGCCACGCAGCAGAGCTTGCGTGAAATCTGGACCGGACCGGGCTACCGCGCGTTTCGCAACGCGCTCAACTCCAACCAGCCGGCGGAGGCATGCGCCAATTGCGGGCTGCGGTGGAGTTTGTAAAGCTGATCGCGCAGCGCGAGTTTCACGCTCATTCCCGTGAAGGCGGGAATCCAGATGGCCACTATTGAGACGAAATCAATTGACCTGGGTCCCCGCCTTCGCGGGGACGAGCGGCCGGACCATGGTTCGCAGGCGGGCCGCCTCGCCGTCGCCGTCATCATTCCGACCTTCAACGAAGCGGAATCGATCGGCGCGGTCGTCGCCGCGCTGCCACGCGACATCGTCGATCGCGTCATCGTCGCCGACGGCGGCAGCAGCGACGGCACGCGCGAGCGCGCGCAAGCAGCCGGCGCGCAAGCGATTGCGGTCGGCCGCGGCTATGGGCTCGCCTGCCTCGTCGGCGCGCAAGCCGCGGATGACGCCGACATTCTGGTCTATATGGACGGCGACGGCGCCGACGATCCCGCCGCCATCGCCGCGCTGATCGCGCCGATCGAGCAAGGGACTTGCGACTTCGTCATCGCTTCGCGCGCTCGCGGCAAACGCGAGCCCGGCAGCATGGCCTGGCATCAGCTCCTTGCCGGGCGCGTCATCGGCGCCTTGATCGGATTGTTTTACGGCGCGCGCTTTACCGACATGTGCGCGCTCCGCGCGATCCGCCGCGACGCGCTGTTCAATCTCGGTATGCGCGAAATGACCTATGGATGGAATCTGGAAATGCAGATGCGCGCTGCGCGCGCGCATCTGCGCATCCGCGAGGTGCCGGTCGATTATCGCTGCCGGATCGGCGGCCAATCTAAAGTCGCCGGCTCGCTGTCCGGCTCGCTCAAAGCCGGCGCCAGGATTGTCTCGACTTTCGTGCGGATTGCGGCAGAGCGGCGGAGTCCAGCTTAAGCTCAGCGCATCATCCGCTCGTCCCCGCGAAAGCGGGGGCCCAGGCTTAGCAGCGGATTGGCAAGTCCGATCTGGATTCCCGCTTACGCGGGAATGAGCGAAAAATGCAATCCGCTCAGCTCGTCAGAATGTGCTTGTCGGGATCGAGCCAGAACGCCCAAATCGCCGAGCCGATGACCAATAGCACCGCGGCGACGATGAATGGCGCTTGCCAATTGCCGACCTGCACCAGCACGCCAAACACGATCGGGGAGAGCGCGCCGCCGATATTGCCGGCCATGTTCATCATGCCGGACACCGTGCCGGAATATTTACCGCCGGTATCCATCGGCACCGCCCAGGACGGGCCGATGGTGCATTCCAGAAAGAACATCGAGGCGGTCAGGCACCACACCGCGACATAAGCGTCTTCAGTCAAGGCCGCCGGTACGATGAACACCGCGCAGCCGAGCAACCCGGTAATGGCGACGGTGCGGCGGCCGATCTTGGCGCTGCCGGTCACTTTCAACAGATAATCGGTGGCGAGCCCGCCGACGGTGTCGCCGATCACCCCGGCAAACAGCGGCAGCGAGGCGAACAGCCCGACTTTGATCAGCGTGAAATGACGGAAGTCGACGAGGTACGA
>JBQCCX010000405.1:0-3465 GCA_051961815.1 Xanthobacteraceae bacterium | reverse complement strand
CGATCGCGAGCGCTTGCCGCATTTTCCCGACGATCGTGAAAGATGACGCGTCCGCCGGATTATCGTGTGCCGAACAGCGCAAGCCTGCTGTTTGTGAGATCGCATTGAAAACGATCGTCATCACCGGCGCTCGCGGCTACATCGGCAACGCGCTGGCCGAAAGACTGGGATCGGAAGGTTATTCATTGCGACTCGTGTCGCGCTCTCCCAGTCCGGCCCACACGATCACCGCGCGAACAAAGTGCGACCATCGCGCCGCAGATTTGCGCGATCCGCAAAGCTGGTCGGAATTGCTGAGCGATGCGGATGTGGTGGTGCATTTGTCGGCGCGCACCGATCTGCGCGCTGCCGAAGCGGACCCCGGCGGTGACGAAGACATCAATGTGCGGCCGCTGCGCGCGCTCATAGAGGCCGCACCCGCTGCCAGTGCGGTCCCGAAAATTGTCTTTGCCAGCGCCGCGACGATCGTCGGATCGAATCCGCAAATTCCTGTCAACGATGCCGCTTACGATCGTCCGTGCTCGATCTATGACCGAAACAAACTCGCTTGCGAAACGATTCTGCGCGAAGCGACCAGTCGCGGCGTGGTTCGGGCCTGCAGCCTCAGGCTGGCAAATGTCTACGGTTACGGCGGGGCTTCGATCAATGCCAACCGAGGCATCCTCAACATCATGATGAGACGAGCGATCGATGGCGAGCCCCTGACGCTCTACGGTACGGGGGAATATGTCCGTGACTTCATTCACATCGACGATGTGATCGACGCCTTTCATAGCGCAATCATCACTCCGCAGGTGGGCGATGGCGGTCATTATTTGATCGCGTCGGGTCGCGGTCACACGCTCGCAGAGGCCTATGCCATGATCGCGCAAGCGGCAGTGGAGCGATTACAGCGAAGGGTCGAGATCGCTCGGGTGGCGGAGCCGGCGAACCTTCATCCGATCGAAAAACGAAACTTCATCGGTGACTCTGCCTTGTTTCGCGCGCGCACAGGGTGGCACCCGCGTTTCGATTTGCACGCGGGCATCGCTGACTACTTTGCCCGCGCCGCCCAGCCGGCGATGACGCATTAGGCCATGAACCGGATTGGTGACGCCCGCTTGATCGAACTGCCGCGGCACGCGCGAAGCGACGGCGAAGTGATCGTCGCGCAAGCAGCAGCCCAGGTGCCGTTTCGGATCGAGCGCATGTTTGCCCTGGCGGCGCCAGCCGGCGCCAAACGCGGCCGGCATGCGCATCGTCTGTGCTCGCAATTCATGATCTGCGTCAGTGGCGCCGTGGACGTGGTCTGCGAAGACGGCAACAGCAAAAATATCTTTGCGCTCGACCGCCGCAATCAGGCGCTTCTGGTCCCGCCGGGACTTTGGAACACCGTGGAATTTCGGCGAAGCGACTCCGTGCTCGTCGTACTATGCGACCGGGCTTACGAGGCGGAGGATTACATTCGCGATTATGCCGAATTCCTGTCCTTCCGGGGCGCAGTGCGAGCATGAAGATCGTCGTTACTGGCGCGTTGGGCCATATCGGGTCGGCATTGATTCGTGTCCTGCCGACTCGCTTTACCGGCGCCGAAATCGTGATGATCGATAATATGGCGACGCTCCGTTATGCGTCGCTGTTCGATCTCCCTGCAAACGGACGATACCGCTTTGTAGAAGCTGACGTACGCCACGCCGATTTGCGTCCTCTATTTAAAGACGCGCATGCGGCGGTACACCTGGCTGCAACGACCGATGCCGCCGGGAGCGTGAGTAATCCCGCCGCTACGGAAGCGAACAATTACAATGCCACTGTCAAGGTCGCGGCGGCCTGTGCGGAAACCGGCACCCGTTTGATCCATCTGTCTTCGACGAGCGTCTACGGCACACAGGCCGAGACGGTTTCGGAAGATTGTCCAGCGGAAGATCTAAAGCCGCAGAGTCCGTACGCGGAGAGCAAGCTCAAGGAAGAGAAACTGCTTCGCTCGCTTCACAACAGCGGGTTGCAAGCGATTATCTGCCGCTTCGGCACGATCTTCGGTGCTTCGCCCGGGATGCGCTTTCACACCGCTGTCAACAAATTTTGCTGGCAAGCAGTCATGCGCCAGCCGCTCACGATCTGGCGCACTGCCTACGATCAGAAACGGCCATACCTGGAACTGGGCGATGCGGTGCGCGCAATCACCCATATTATCGAACGCGATCTGTTCGATGGGACCATCTACAACATCGTGACGCTGAATGCGACCGTGCGAGATCTCGTCGAGGCGATTAGAAGGCTGCTGCCGGATCTTAAGCTGTCCTTTGTCGATAGCCCGATCATGAATCAGCTGTCGTACGAAGTTTCCGCCCAGCGCTTCATCGATCGCGACTTTGACTTCACCGGCGATCTGCAGCGCGGCATCGGCGAGACTGTGGCCCTGCTCGAAACCGCGAACCGAGGCTAGGCGGCGAGGTGTCGAACCTTCTGATCACCGGCGGCGCGGGCTTCATCGGCGCCAATTTCGTCTTGTATTGGCGGCGCCGGCGTCCAGACGATTCAATCGTCGTCCTTGACGCGCTCACCTATGCCGGCAACCGGACCAATTTGCATGCTTTGCAGAAGGACAAGCACTTTGAGTTCGTGCATGGCGACATCTGCGACGCCGACCTGGTCCAATCACTGTTTCAGCGGCACGATTTTAATTTCGTGGTGCATTTCGCGGCCGAGAGCCACGTCGACCGCTCCATCGTCTCCTCAGGTGCTTTTGTACGGACCAATGTCGTCGGCACTCACACGCTCCTCGAATGCGCCTTGACCGCCTGGAAATCTTCACGCGATGGCCGACGTTTCCATCACGTCTCGACAGACGAGGTGTTCGGCTCGCTTGATCCCGACGACCCGCCGTTTACCGAAACCAGCCGCTATGATCCGAGATCGCCATACGCCGCAAGCAAAGCGGGCAGTGACTTCCTGGTGCGTTCTTACGTGCATACGCACGGGCTGCCGGTCACGATCACCAATTGTTCCAACAACTACGGTCCTTTTCAATTTCCGGAAAAACTCATTCCGCTGATGATCGTGAATGCGATCGCGGGCGAGAAGCTTCCGATCTACGGCGACGGCGCCAATATCCGCGACTGGTTA
Organism: Xanthobacteraceae bacterium; assembly: GCA_051961815.1. Classification (GTDB taxonomy): domain Bacteria; phylum Pseudomonadota; class Alphaproteobacteria; order Rhizobiales; family Xanthobacteraceae; genus BOG-931. Next base: position 360 of record JBQCCX010000405.1, on the reverse strand, counting down.
TTTGTGGAGGATCACTGCGCCGGGATAGCGCTCGTGCTGATGCGCGGACGTCTGGGCGAGACTTACAACGTCGGCGGCGGCGCCGAAATGGCCAACATCGATCTGATCGGGCTGCTTTGTGACCAGATTGATCGCCGGTTCGCGGCAGATAAATCTCTCGCCGCTCGTTTCCCTCGTTGTCCTGCCGCCGTCGGCAGTAGCACGCGCGAACTGATAACCTTCGTCAAGGATCGGCCGGGCCATGATCGACGATACGCGATCTGCGCCGACAAGCTGACGCGGGAGCTGGGTTTCTGCGCCGAAACTAACCTTGCCGATGGGCTGCGTCGCACGGTCGACTGGTATCTCGATAACGAGCAG
>JBQCCX010000404.1:0-11402 GCA_051961815.1 Xanthobacteraceae bacterium | reverse complement strand
GTGGCTCCAGCAACCCATTCGTCCACTCCCAATTGTGAAAGCGAGGATGAGGAGGCCCAAGGGCCACCAGGCCCAAAAGCCCAAGATCATCAGCACGATCCAAGCTGGTTTTCCGAATTCATCGATCCTTGCTGTGATAGGCATGGCGGGACCTCACTGTGAATGTAAATAACATTTACATCGCCTTTGCCGACTGTCAAGGGGGGCTCACCGGAGAAGTAAGTCCAAGCCCGCGCAGGTAGACCAACACTCCGGCTTCGAGCAGCTCTTCGGGCGACATCGGCAAGGTGCGTCGCGCGGCGTCGCCGCGGCCAAAGAGCGAGGCAACGCCATGTGACATTGCCCAAATATGCAGAGCGACCATCAATGCTGGTGGCCGCGACTGCGGCGGCACTTGCGCACACAGCACCTCGGATGCACGCCGCAGAACGGCAAATGCCCGCTCTCCGGCTTCACGCAATTCGGGACTGGTCGCAAGCGGAATACCAGCCTCGAACATGGCGGAGTAATAGGCGGGCTCGGCTCGCGCGAATTCAAGGTAAGTCTTGCCGAGCCGATCAAGCGCAGCCAATGGCTGCGGACGACCGTCGTCCCATGCCTTCTCGAGCACAATCGCAAACTGTTCGAACCCGCGCAGCGCGATGCTGGCGAGAAGTTCATCGCGATCGCGGAAATGGCGATACGGCGCGGCTGGGCTCACGCCTGCCCATCTCGCAGCCTCGGCAAAAGTGAAACCTGCCGGCCCTTTTTGCGCGATCAATTCCAAGGCGGCGCGGAGCAGCGCCTCTTTCAGGTTGCCGTGGTGGTAGCCGCGCGGGCCGCCTTTCTCGTCTTTCGACCAGCTCATGTAAATACCTTTTACATGAGGCGCCGCCCAACGTCGATGCACCGGCTCAGCGTGGTGATCTTCAAAGTTAAAGAATTTCTGCGGGGCACTTCTGAAGCGTGAACGCGCCGAGGACGGACTCAACGGCTTTAAAGCTGTGCTCGGCGGGATCGCGATTGGGTCCGATTTCGCCCACGCTTGAAGCGATGTGCGGTCAGTCGGCGTCATGGGGCTTTTGACCTTCGCGCTCAGCGTGACGCTGGACGGGTGTTGCGACCACCGCGAAGGGGGCGCCGACGACGAAATGCTCCGTTACTGGGTGCGCGTGATGGACGCGGCGGGAGCGATGCTCTTCGGGCGTCGGACCTACGAGCATGCCTATCACTGCAACCCGTCTACCCGGTATTATCAATGCCTGCGGTTATTGAGGATTTTCATCATAAATGACTGACCGGATACTCGAACCCGTTGAACGGTTCTCCGAAATTCTTTTCGGGCTGATCATGGCTCTGACGATCACATGCGCGGTCAGTGTCGCCACAGCCGATCGTGTCCAGATGGATCACATGGTCCTCGCGGCGCTCGGGTGCAATTTGGCATGGGGCATCATCGATGCCGGAATGTATTTAATGGCAAGGCTCGGGGAGCGAGGTCACAACTTTCTGATTGCGAAAGGCATACGCGAAGCGCCTGATCTTAAAAGCGCCCATAGCATAATCGCCAATGGACTGCCGGCGCTGCTCGCGGCAGCTTTTGGACCGGCGCACCTTGAATTGATACGCGAGAAAATAAACCAGATGTCTCCGTCCGAGGTGCGTCCAAAGCTGACAGGGCGGGACCTTCTGGGGGCATGCGGCGTCTGTATCCTTGTTATTTTGTCTACTTTTCCGGTTGTGCTGCCGTTTGTTATTTTCGACGATGCGCAATTGGCACTGCGTGTCTCCAATGCGATCGCCATAATATTGTTGTTCGTGTGCGGATTTCTCTTCGCTCGTTATGCCGGGCTCCGGCCATGGATAACAGGCTTCATCATGGTTGCTGTAGGCGTTGCCCAAGTCAGTCTTGCGATAGCTCTCGGCGGATGAACCGGTAGCGTTTTCGGCGCGCCTCCTTTCACAGTGCTAATTTAGTGCAAACCCGAACTTTGCAACAAAAGTCGCGCCGCACCAATTCGACATCAGACCTTGCGGGTTTGTCACCGGATTAATGGCGCCGCCTGGCTGCGCGTGGGGATCGCCAGTCAGGACAAAACAGTTCTCCTTCGAGAGATTGGTGTCGTAGTAGCGCAAATCGAGATTGAAAATCTTGCGAGTTAACGTGACGCCCGCTTGCCAATTGAGATAAGCCGGCAGCGGAAAGCCACCTAACTCTGGAGATTGATGTCCGAACCACGAGTAACCAGCGCCGCCGGTAATCGACACGCCGCTGTCCATTGGGAGCAGGCGGCTGGGCACCTCGTAACCAATCCCAGCGGCTGCATACCAGCTCCAGGCGCCAGTGTTGGAGTTGTTGGGTGAGTAAGCAAATCCCCCGGCAACCCGCGTGGATTCGCCGATCTTCTTGTCAGCGCGAAAAGCTGCCTCCCAATAATCGATGCCAGGCGTCCCACCGACCAGAATTTCCCCTGGATAGAGGAAATAGGTCACGCCCAGGTCGAAATTGATATCAGCAATTGTCTTACGAATGCCGCCCGCGACGTCGATTTCAGAAGATGGCTGCGTCGGCAACTTGACGCTCATCATTGTCACGCCTGCATACAGTTGGCCGAATGTGAATTCGACAGCGGCGCCGACCGCCGGCTTGTGGTCGGTTTGGGTTGTTCCGCGGTAAATGTAGTCAGTTGCCAAACCGGCACGAACTTCATATTCCAGTTTATTTTCCGCTTGCTCCGGCCTGCCTTCAGACGACGGAGACAAGCCGCGGCTGCCAAGATCTATCGCGCTGCCCGCATTGCCCGCAGATGCTTGTGCAAGTACAGAAGTGTCGGGAATCATTACAAGCGAAAGTATGGCGGCTGCCAGCGCCGCGACCGCACGCAACCTCTTGCAGTCAGTCGATCGCAAATTTGGCTCCGACCCGACCCGCCAACGACTCGCACACAAATTATCGGATTGGCTGCGCCCGCCGCAATCGGCCACCCAGCCGTTATACCGTCGATAAGCACACTGAAATCGCGTTGCCGCCGGCGTGTAACCGCCCTTTGTCATCGCGTTCCGGTCAACGAGCTTTATAAAGAACCATTGCCGCCGCCCACACCATGCAGGCGATCAGAAAGCCGACGGTGGCGTAATGGACGTTTTGCATAGAGCGTGAACGTCCCAACAGAACGACGGTTTCCTGGTCTGTCGAACAAAAAGACGACTGCCTTTGTCGTGAATCGACAGCCGCAAAGCGTGAGGCGGAAAGAACCATTGAGCCGGTGGCGAGAAAGAAGAAGGCCGCCCGAAGGCGGCCTATAGAGTAAACTAGCGGTATCCATACCAATGACGCAAATGGGGTCCGCCGCGCGGTCCTTGATACGGCGCACAGTTGCCACCCTGCCAAGTCCAGCCGGGTGGACAGCCGTTCCAGGTGCCGCCGCCGTAATAGTCGTAATAGCGGTGACGATAGGGATACCCACCGACGCCAACATGTACGCCGGGCGCGTCAAAGTAGACGCCCTGCGCCTGAACAGTGGCGGTGGTGCCAATCGCCGCTGCGCTGATGAAGCTCAAAGCGACGACCGATTTTATAAAGGTTCGCATATCGCGTTCCTCCTTTGCTGGAACAGATAACGCTCGGCGAGCCATCCGGTTTCTTGGTCGATTCCGCGATGATTAACGTCAGTTCATCAGATGAACGCCACCAAACAAAGATCGTGAGCTGTTATTCAAAGCTCGCCGCTTCCGCCGGCGTGGTGATGGCGGTCGCTACGATAATGCGCACAATGCGCGCGCTATCTACACGCTAGTAGTGCCAGTGATGGTGGCGATAATGATGATGATGATAGTAGGGGTGATAAGCGTAGTAATGCCGGTGATGGTAGGGATGATGGTAGTGACCATAGTGATGATGGTAATACCGATGATGATGGTGGCCGTACCAGGCTGCCGCCGGAGCCGCGCTGCCGACTGCGATTGCGCCGACAACACCTAACGTCGCAGCGATTTTCTCTAAAGTCCGCATGATTGTCGCCTCCTTGGTTTCCGGAAAATAACGCGGACCTCGGTCGGCGGTTGCATGAACAGAACTTCAGAAACTACGCGCTCGGTATCGGCAGCACCACGTCTCCTTTGTTCCTGGGCGGCGCCGAGGTCCGCTTTGGTCAGGAGCGGACATCCTGGGGACAAACACGGATGTTTGCTTTACCACTCAACGCGAAATCCGAGGGACTAGGCGATATCGCGCCCGCTATCGAAGCGCTCAAAGGCCGTGCTGACTTACGCCATGATCGGGATCTGATTGGGGCGGATACTGCTGATCGTCATCTCGATCTCCCAAACTGCGCAACAGCTCATTCATAATGTCGCGCAGCGTGGGCCGGGACAAAGCAGTAAATGGCATGGGCCGAATGACATCGAGAGCCGCAAGACCGAATCGCGCGGTTACAAGGCCATTGAGCACCCCCTCACCCAAGCGCGCGGACAGTTTAGCGGCGATGCCGTGGCCCAACATCTGTTGAATAAGGCTGTCGCTGCTGGCTAGCCCTCCGGTAATGCCGAGATGAACGAGAGTTAGCCGCGCCAGTCGAATCAGACCTACTGTACCGGGCCGTGCGCCGTACAAAAAAGCGAGTTGACGCAGCAAGGCCAACGCGGACGCGAGCACGTATAGCACATCGACCAGAGCGCGTGGGCTCAAAGCGGTGACCACGGAAACGCGCGTGGCCGCCATGGCGATCATTGTGCGTGCCTGCTGATCCAAGGATGCCATCAGCTCACGCTCGGCAAGTCGCACCATGTCGGCGCCGTCGATAATATCGCCCAAATGACTTTGCAGATTGGCCCGGCTGCGCGCGAGATGTGGCATTCTCCGCGTGAGGTGCAAAAGTTGCTGCACAAAGGCCCGCGCTTCGGCACGATTATCGCTCACGATCATGGCAGAGGCACGATCGCGCAGCTTCTCCACCGTCGCGAGCCGTAGCAGGCCCATCGTTTCACGGATTGCGATAACGATCGCCGACAGAGCGGCTAGACCTGCGAGCGCTAATCCACTCCAACCCAGTTCCCGATTGTAGTGAAAGAGATCAGCGATCAGGCTGGCGACTGCCATACCCGCGGCGAGCAGGATCAGACCGCATGAAGCGCTTAAAAATAATGCTCCCCATCGTATGCGGCGCGACGATGGTAGAGGCGGGCCGCCGCGCATAACAACATCGGCATCGAAGTCAGGCTCTGGTTGCAGCTGCAAAGACTGTCTGGATGCGCCAGCTGTCTCCTCGTTTAGCCGGATCATTGCGCGATCCTGGTCGAGGCGGAAGGCAACTGGGGCGCGGTGTCGCCAAGTCCTACTCATACAGGTTCCTGCTCATACAAGTTTATCTCCAATTAGAAATTGCAACGCCCGATCGAGCCGGATGTGAGGCAGTGCTGGAACACCATTCTGGGTCAGCTCGAGCGCGGGTGGTCGGACTCGCAGGAATCGAAAATCGACGTTCTGCAAAGAGGTTGTGGCAAGTCCGCGAAAGGCATTTTTGTCGCCGCGGAGGAGATCAGTCGGATCTTCCGGCAAGTCTCCAGGAAAAATAGCCACTTCGGTCTCACCGTCGAAGATTTCTCCGGCGACCGCCTCCCCCGGCAAAGGAACCCCAATGACGCAGGGAAGTTGCTGGCGTCCTTGATGGGCGGTCGCCTCCCGCGTCGCGCGAACAGCAGACAGCGCTATGACATCGACCTGCGCGCCGGCGAGCTCAGCTTTCGAGATCGCGCTTTGGGCTAGATGCCTCAATATGCTTTCAAGACGATCGTGACTGGTGTGATGGAGATGATCGGCTTTGGTGGCGGCAAGAAGAATGCGGTCAATACGCGGCCGCAGCAATGCACTCAAAACCGTTCTTCGCCCTACTTCGAAAGAGGTGAGAACTTCATTGAGAGCATGCTCCAGGTCACGAAGGGCTTCCGGACCGGCATTAATGGCGGCCAAGGTGTCGACCAAGACGATCTGCCGATCAAGCCTGGCGAAATGATCCCGAAAAAACGGACGAACGACGACTGCCCTGTAAGATTCGTAACGGCGCCGCATCATCGCCCAAAGCGAACCGGTTGGCGTAGGCCCTTCGGCTGGCAGTTCGAGCGGCGCGAAAGTCAATGCCGGCGTATTTGTGAGATCCCCCGGCATCAGAAAGCGCCCCGGCGGTAACAAACTCAGCGCATAGTTCTGGTCGCGGCACGCTCTTAAGTAGTCGGTGAAGAGACGCGCCGCTGTCAAAGCCTCTTGTTCATTTTCCGATGCATGCGGATCAAGCGTCGCCAAATGTAAATGCCAATTTTTGGCCAGGTCCGAACGCGGCCGCTGACGAGACAAGCGTATCGTTTCCGAGGCCCAGGACTCGTAAGTTTTGCTGAGCAGCGGCAGGTCGAGAAGCCATTCCCCGGGATAGTCCACAATGTCGAGCGTCAGTTTACGCTGGTGGCCGCTGAGCGACTGAAACTCGATCACAACACGCAGTTCGCTGATTTGCCGTGTCGAGCTCGGCCAATCGCGTTTGTTTGTCAACGCTGCTATGTAGTCCTCATAATCGAAACGTGACACAGCATCGTCGGGCTGGGGTGCAAGGTAGGCGCGAGCTATTCGACCCCCGGCGAGCGCTTCGAAAATAGGAAACCGTCCGCCGCGAACGAGACCGTGGATCAGCGCAGTTATAAATACAGTCTTGCCTGCGTTGGATAGACCGGTAACCCCGAGTCGAATGGTTGGATCGAATAGATGAATACCAAAGTCGGCTATCGCTTTCGTCGCCAGCCGAATTTGTTCGATAAGTTCATCCACTAGAGTGTGACCCGGGGTTGGGCGGACCGTGCTTTGGCCTAAGTCTCACTACGGCATGCGATTATGCCTGCGCTCGACCAGATGCGCCAACGATTGCGCCAAATAAAACCGCAAGTTCATGGTCGCAACCATAAAATCATATTGAAAATCACCTGGCTCAGCCGCACACTTACCGCTGAACGACGAGGAGCGCGCAATGAGCATTCTCTGGACCATCATAATTGGATTTGTGGCCGGGGTGATCGCGAGATTCTTTCATCCTGGCAACACGTACGAGCCTAAGGGGTTTATTTTGACAACCCTGCTGGGGATTGTTGGAGCTTTTGTAGCAACATACCTTGGTCAGGCGGTCGGGTGGTATCAAGCCGGCCAAGGCGCTGGTTTTATTGGCGCAATCGTTGGCGCGATCATAGTCCTGGTTGTGTGGGGGATGATCGCACCTCGCATTGAACGCTCGTAAGACGCTCCGTCCGTCGAACGCGACAGCCGCGCAACGATTGGTCGCATTGAGTTTGACTGTAATGGGCAGCAACTGAGTTATGATGCTGCCCTCCTGGCTGTTGGGATTCTTGCTCGGCTTTAGCTTGTGCATTGCAGCCAGTGTCACATTGCAACTGCTGCACTAACCATTGCGGCGCAGTTCGCGGCTCTGTCACCCGCGCCTTATTCGATCACCTCGTCGGCGCGCAATAAAAGCGATGTGGGAATGGATATTCCCAGAGCCTGCGCGGTTCGCATGTTGAGCACCGTCTCGAACTTCGTCGGACGTTCGATCGGCAGTTCAGCCGGATTGGCTCCGCGCGCGACCTTGCCAGCCACGACACCCACCAGGCGATACATGCTGAATAGATTTGGCCCGTAAGCCAATAGCCCTCCGGCCCGCGCAAAATCAGGAAAAAGCGTAATGGCCGGAAGGCGGTGGCGAAGCGCGAGTTCTGCGAGCACTTGCACGTTTGGAGCGATCAGCGGAGATGATGGCATCACCAATGCGCCCACGCCGAGTTGGTTCGCCATCGAGAAAGCAGCATCGAAATCGGAAGGACGGTGTGCCTCTGCGACCTCTAATTGGACATTTAGCGCTTTTGCGGCTTTCCGAACCGAATCCAGTTGTACGGGTCCGGTATCGGGATCCCACAGTACGGCGGCGCGGGAGAGCTTTGGATTGCTCTCGACCAGCATCTCCATCCACTTCGCCGTGAAGTCCGGAAAGTCGAGGAATACGCCAGTAATGTTGCCCCCTGGTCGCGCAAGGGTAGCTGCCACACCGCTGGCGATCGGGTCCGTTTCAAAATCGATTGCGACAATGGGAGTGGTGCGCGTAGCCGATCGAGCCGCGTTCAGTGCAAGGGGGCCGCTCGCCATGATCACGCTTACATTCTTCGCAATGACTTCTCCTACCAGAGGAACAATACGCGCCGGATCACCTTCCGCCGCTCGGCCCACAATCTCGACTTGAGCGGGAGCCGCGTAGCCGGAAACCCGTAGGCCGCTCAGGACCGCCTCGATCCGGACAGCCATCGCTGCTTGGGAGCCTTGATATACAAAACCGAATCGAGGGATTTCCGATGTCTGCTGCGCTCGCGCCGTGAACGGCCACGCGACAGTACCGCCCAGAAGCGAAATGAACTCGCGCCGCCGCATGTGCCGCCCCGGCCATGACCACGCAAAAAGCGGGGCAAAGGCTAACACGTAGCGGCTAGTCTGGGATGCGACGCGATGTCCGCTTTGGATCAAAAACAGGCATCGCAACAGATCGGCTGAATGTCCGCTTTACCCGCAAGCGGACATTACAACCGCGGCGGCACCGGCATGCCCCGTCAACTGAACAAGCCATGTCGCAGCAACTCGGCGCCCGCGGCAATGACCGCGATCAATACCAGCGTCTTGAATGTCTCGGGTGCAATTTTATCGCGCATGTGTTGTCCAACGCACATGCCGAGCACGATTGGCAACATCGCAACCGTCGAGACTGAAACGTCAAGCCAACTGAACTCGCGGCTGGCCGTCAGAAGAACCGCCAGCAACCCGGCGGAAACGACGAGATACAGCGATGCTTCCTTTGTGAATGACTTTCCGCGCAGGCCCTTTGCCAGCAGAAATATGAAAACAATCGGTCCCGGCATCGCCGCGACGCCTCCCAGAAACCCGCCAAAAAATCCGAACGCGATGCCGGTTGGTAAAATCATTCGAGACTGAAGCTGCAGCTTCGGCGCGAGCAGCGTGATGCCGCCGACACCCATAAGCACCAGGCCAGCGATAATCTTGGCAACGTTCGCATCGAGCGCCAGCAAGACTCGAACGCCGAGGAAGAGGCCGGGAATCATGCCGACGAACACCGGCATCAACTGCATGAGGCACCGTCCCGTCTTTCCTCCTTCCAATGCCTGCGGCAAGTTGCCGAAGATCAAAGGCATGCTCAGCAGCATCGCCGCTGATTTGACGTCGATGAACAGCGACAGCAGCGGCAGCGCGACGACTGGCATGCCGACCCCTATTATTCCTTTCAGGAGGCCGGCGATGACCAGGCTGCAAGCCACGGCGGGAACGATACTTGCCTGCTCGAAAAAAAGGGTGCGGAACAACATGCAGCGCATTCTTGCTGCGACGCTGGCAATTGTCTCGGGCCAACGGTTCGGCCGATGCCAAACTGTTTAGCCACAGTTTGCTTGCAGGTTTTGCGCGGGCCGATACGCTCTTTACGAATCGATCCACAAGGCAGTGCAGTAAAAAAACAGAAAGCCAATACAGATAGCTACAACGAGCGAAAGCGACGGGATCATGATGAGCTTCAAGGTCGACTTCCAATGTTCGGGCCCGAAACGGGACGTGCGCCAATCTTTCACAATAATGCCGAAGAAAGTGAGGTCGCTGCACGAATGTTTTGTGAAGGTTTCACAGCTGGCTTTAGAGTTTGTGGTGTTCGCGATGTGTCCGCGAAGTTTTGAAAATTAAAGGTTCTGCGGCGCGAAATAACGAAAAGGCCCCGGCCGCTCCCGTGCTGACCGAGGCCTTGAGTTTGGGGATGCAAAGGGGGACTGCCTTTGCACTCATGCACGAACTTGCAGGAACTTTGCCGCTTCGATCAATAGCCGCCGTTCGTGCCCATCTTTTGACTGCCTTTTTTGTGCATGCTGCCGGTCTTGGCCGACATGTACATTTTTTTGTGGTGTTTGGGCGGTGGCGGATGAGTAGCGGCAGCGGCCGTACTCATGCCGTCAGGACCACCTGATCCTTGGGCTTGAGCATTCACCAGCGTAGTGCCGCCCACGAGGATGGCGGCAGCAAGCATCGCAGCAGTCTTCAAGATCGTCATATGACTGTTCTCCGCAGCTGTGAGCCGAATTGTGAGGCCCGAGCCATCATCGGGGCAGCCGGGCCCGCGGCCGGCGAGCGCAATACCTAAATCGCCGGCCTGCAAATTCGAGAAAGTTTTCCGCGGCCAACCGTTCCTAAGTGCGAAAAACGACTCCACAGGCAATAAAAGGCGGTCGTCGCCAGCATGGCCTCACGCAATGATGAGCACAGGCCTCGCTCGAGCCGGCGATGGTCAAGGCTGATTTTTCCACTGCCCTGGCGACCTCGCCGCGACGACGCCGTTTTGTTTTGTTTCGTTAGCCGTCATTATCCGGTTGGGGAGCAATCTGCGGCGAGGAGGGACCCATGCGTATTCTGCGCGTGTGGGCTGTCGAATTCATCAAGCTTTTGGCAAGGCGGCGGCTGCACCCGCTCAATGCCGAATGTCCGATATGCCATCAAATGGTGCGCCTGCACTACAACAAGGCGGGCCGGCGGCATTTGCTGGCGCATGCGCGCACCTATTCTCGCGCCTTATACGAAGGCTGGCGCTACGGCGCGCACTACAAGGCGAAAACAAAATGTTTCGGTTCGGGCGCGCCGGCGACATTCGACCCGCGCCCCAATGAGCTGCAGTGGTTTAATCTGCCCCATTCGCTTGACGCTGAAGGTTGAATTTCGCTCAACCCTTCCGGCGGTAAAAGCCGGTGAAGGTCACCATCGCGCCGCCGCAATGGCCGTTGTCTTCGACCACCAGGAGCTCGGCGATCCGCTGCATGCGCACGAGGCAGGCGCCGGCTTCCGAATTCACCGCGTCAAATGCCACGCGGCCGTCATTGGCAAATTGCAGAAGTCCGTGCGCCGGCTTGGCCTCGGCGCGGATAACGCCGGAATGCACATTCTGCGCCGCCGGGTACACGTGCTCGCCGCGGATGCGCAAACTGCCGTGCCGGCCTTTGCTGATGGTGATGGCGCCGCCGGCATGGATCCAGCGGCCGGTCCAGTCGCCGGGCTCGCGCGCGCGCGCCGGCTGCACCGGCGTGAGGCTTGCCGACGGCAGCCAGCCGACGGTCCAACGCTGGGTCCGGTCGGCCGCGGATTGATAGGACACGCAGCTATAGGCGCCGCGGGTCTTGCCGATCAAAACGAGATCGCCGGGAACGAGATAACTCGCCGCCACGCATGTGTCGCGCTCCGCCGGACAGGCGGCATCATCGGCGGCGTTCTTGACGAAATGCACTTGCGGCCGGTCGGCGATGATCTTCGCGATGGTGACCGGATGCGTCACCTCGAAGCCGATGCCGAGGCAATCGCC
>JBQCCX010000403.1:0-10826 GCA_051961815.1 Xanthobacteraceae bacterium | reverse complement strand
CGCGTTCATGCCGCCGGCCGAGTTCAAAAAAGCGGTGGACGGTTTTATCCGCGATATCCGCCATTCACGGCGGCTGCCCGGGGTCGACCGCATTTGGCTGCCCGGCGAGCAGAGCCATGCCAAGCGCATCGACCGCCGCGCTCATGGCGTGCCGATGCCGAAAACGCTGCGCGAGAGTCTCGATGCCGTGGCGCGCGAGCTTAAGATCGAAGGGCTAGCGTAGACCTCGCGCGCGATGCGCGCTCCGACGACGGTCACTCCGAAGCTCTAATCCTTAGAATGAGGTCCCCGTGCCCCCGCAAACACCCGTCGGACTGATCGGCGTCGGCTTGATGGGCGAAGTCTATGCCCAGCGCCTGATTGCGGCCGGCTTCGGCGTCATCGGCTTTGACATCGATGCGGAACGGACAAAGCGGCTGGCGGAGATCGGCGGCCGCGCCGGATCGATTGCAGACGTCGCACGGCAATGCGATCCCATCGTGCTCGCGGTGTTCTCGACCGACCAGGTCGAGGACGTCATCGACCACGGATTGATACCGGCCGCGGCCGGCAAGATCGTAATCTGCACCAGCACGTGCGATCCGGATCGTATTGCCGCGCTCGGGACTCGTGTTGGCCGCGAAATCCGGTTTCTTGAAGTCCCGGTTTCCGGCACCAGCGCGCAGGTGCGTCATGGCGACGGCGTTGGGCTTATTGGCGGCGATGCAGCGTTCGCGCAAGTTGCCGCGCCGGTGCTCGATGCGCTGTTTCCCAAACGCTTTCACATCGGCAAAATCGGCGATGGCGGCCGCGCCAAGCTTGCCATCAATCTTATTCTCGGCCTCAATCGCCTGGCTTTGGCCGAAGGCTTGGTCTTTGCTTCACGGCTGGGTCTCGATCCGGCCGCGTTCCTTGAAGTGGCGCGCGCCTCGGCAGCCGCTTCGCAAGTGATGGATACCAAAGGCCCCAAAATGGTCGCGAACGACTTTTCTCCCGAAGGCCGCGTGCGCCAGACGCTCAAAGACGCCAATCTGATGCGCGATCAGGCACGCGCGATCGGGCAGGAGCTGCCACTTCTTGAGATCCACGCGGCCGTTCTGGAAGCCTGTGTCAGCCGTGGCGAAGGCGAAAAGGATAACAGCATTGTCATCGAGGAAATCAGGCGGCGAAGGCACGCCAAAATCTCATAAACACCGTGCTGAGGATGCGCTGCGATGGATCTCGCCACCGAACTGAACTGGCGTCCCGCTACGGAACTTGCGCGGCTCATCCGTCGCAAAGCGCTCAGCCCGGTCGAGCTGTTGCGGGCACACCTGCAAGCGATCGAGCGGCTCAATCCCAAGATCAACGCGATCTGTACGCTGGCGGCCGAATCGGCCATGGCCGCAGCGCGGCGCGCCGAACAAATCATGATGTCCGGGGATGAAGTCGGCTTGCTCCACGGCGTGCCGATCGGCATCAAAGATCTCACGCCGACGGCCGGCATTCGCACCACATTCGGTTCGCCGCTCCATGCCGATCACGTGCCGGACGAAGATGCCGCGGTCGTCACGCGCCTCAAACAAGCCGGAGCGATCGTCGTCGGCAAAACCAATACGCCCGAATTCGGCGCCGGCGCCAATACCGTCAACCGCCTGTTCGGGGCTACACGCAATCCGTGGAATCTTGCCTTGACGGTGGGCGGCTCGAGCGGCGGCAGCGCCGCGGCTCTGGCTTGCGGGATGTTGCCGCTTGCCGAAGGCACCGATTTCGGGGGCTCGCTGCGTGTTCCGGCGGCGTTTTGCGGCGTGGTCGGCTTGCGTCCGACTGCCGGACTGGTGCCGCGATATCCCACGCCGTTGCCATGGGACGTCGGCACGGTGAACGGACCGATGGCGCGCAATGCGGAGGATGTGGCTCTGCTGCTCGAAGCGATGATGGGCGGTGCCGACCGCCTGTCCCCGCTTTCAGTCAGTGCGCCGTGGCAAGGGGTAGCTGCGGCGGTGGCGCAAACGCGCGATCTGAAACAAATGCGCATCGCCTATGCCGCGGACATCGCCGAAGTCGGCATCGATCCCGAAATCAGCACGGCGTGCCAGACCGCCGCCAAACAGCTTGTCGAGTGCGGGGCGAGCGTCGAGGTCGTGAAATTCTCGGTGGCCGATGGACGTGAGGCCTATCTGGTCTTGCGCGGCCTGACCATGGTCACGCGATTTTTCGATTCATTGGACGAGCTCGAAAAATTCGAGCCCAATCTGCGCGGCAATATCGAGGCCGGATCAAAGCTGACGATCGGCGAGATTGCGCGAGCCGAACGCAAGCGCGCGGAACTGTGGCATCGTTGGCGCACACTGTTCGACGATGTCGACCTTTTGCTCACACCGACGGCGCCGGTTTCGCCATTTCCAGTCGAGCAGAATTATCCAGACGTCATCGCCGGGCGAAAGCTGACCAGCTACATCGATTGGATTGCTCCGACCTTTTTGGTGACGCTTAGCAGTCTTCCAGCTGCCTCGGTGCCCTGCGGGCACACCGCCGCCGGACTTCCGATCGGACTTCAGATCATCGGGCCGCGATTTGCCGAGCCAAAAATTCTTGCGGCTGCAAAGTTGGTGCACGAGATGAACCCGACTGCCTGGTCAGCAATGGCCAAATCCGCTTTGTCGCGTTGACGCGACCCGCCGCGCGCTAACACCGTTTATGGACTCGGGCGCGCGCCGAAATGACGTCGGGCACCGACGCCTCCATTGAGGTCATCTCACCAATTAATGAAAAAAAATCGCCACATACAATCCGAGCGGATTCTCGGTTGGTAACCCCGATTCTGTTATTTGGATCGAGTGGTGCAGACCACTTTGAGCTGGGCCGTTGATCCTTGAGGGTTCCGTGGCTAAGGCAAACTTTCGTTTGCAAAGCCCATCATCGCATACGCGCATCTGGTCACGGGTTGCGATCCTGGATGTCGTTTGGGGCGGCGCCAGTCCTGCAGCCGCGTATTTGTTGCGCGATGGCGCTTTCCTTCGCCCGGCCGGCACCGCGCTTTATTGCAGCATCTCGCTTCTCATTTCGGTACTGATCTTCCAGTGGTTTCGCACCAGTTCGCCAATCCCCCGATTTTATTCGCTCCGTGACGCCCGCGATCTCATGCGAGCCTGTGTGCTGATCGCGGCATTGTCTGCCGTCGCCGCATTCGTGCTGACGCGACTGGAGGAGGCGCCCCGATCGATCCCGATCTTGCACCTGATGGTGCTGGCATCGGGTCTTCTTGGCAGCAGAGTGCTGTTGCGTCTGCGGGACGCGCATCGGCAAACGCATCGCATTGATACGACGATAAAAGCCGAGCACGTTTTGATCGTCCAAGCCTCGCGACTGGCGTGGTTCTTCTGGAAGATGGTCCAAGAGCTCGCCCCCGGCGCACATCAGATCGTCGCCATCGTGGACGAGCGACCGGTCGCTGAATGGTTATCCGATCGTCGGCACGCCGATTGATCTGGAAAAACTCATCGCCGATTATGCCATGCACGGGGTCTATATCGACAATGTGGTGGTCGCGGCGCAACCGGATGAGCTTTCTCCAAACGCATGGGCGGAAGTGCGCCGGGTATGTCAAACCCTCAAGATCGGACTCGAAATCCTGCCTGAGCGACTGATCGCCAGAGAGGTCCCGAGCGATGTCGCAGTGGAAGGTTCCTCAATATCGACGGCGGCTGCGTTTGCGCGACTGGGCGATTTGAAGCTCAATCGCCCATATTGGAAGCTGAAGCGCATGGTCGATTTTGCCGTCGCGCTGACGGTGGCAATTTTGCTGTTGCCGCTGATCGCGGCCGTGACCGCGCTGGTTCTGATCGATGTCGGGGTTCCGATCGTGTTCTGGCAACAGCGCGTGGGCCGCAACGGCACGCCCTTACATCTCTACAAATTTCGCACATTGCACACCTTGTTTGATCGCGCCACCAAGCAAAAACGCGAAGCGCAGGAGCCGTCGCCGATTGGCCGCTTTTTGCGGCGCAGCCGGCTCGATGAGCTGCCGCAGTTGTGGAACGTTTTGTCCGGCGACATGTCTTTGATCGGTCCCAGGCCGCTTTTGCCAGTGGACCAGCCCGATGATTTCACGATCCGCTTGGCGGTGCGACCCGGAGTGAGCGGATGGGCCCAGGTTTGCGGCGGGAAATTGATCAGCGTCGCCGAGAAAGCAGCCCTCGACGAATGGTATATCCGTCACGCCTCACTCTGGCGCGATCTCCGTATCGTAGTGCGTACGGCGGGGATGCTGCTGTTTACCGGCGATCGCCGTGATGAACGGGCGATCACAGCCGCTCTGAACGAGCAGCTAGCCGGATCGATCGCCGAGCCTGCGGCAGCATGCGAGGCCGGCGCGAAGCAAGGCCCGATGTCGTCCCTGCGACCCGGCTCACGCTCAAGGAGGTTGCGGGGTCGCTCACGACATAAACTGCCTTGCAGCCGAATAGTGATGGCGCTCTCGATCAACGCTCAGGAAATCTCATTGATTTGCCGAACGCAGAAGATTCTTTTTGGTGATGAATGGGACTGTCTCGTTCGGCTTTTGGCCCTTGTCTCGTTTTAATTCTCAGTTCGATCAGCAGCAACGCGAACACTGCTTCCGCAATCGTTCGCTGCAAGGCATAGAACAGGCCCGCTCGTCCATTGAAGATGAGGCCCTTGCCGAAGAGACAATAAAAAAACATGAGGATCGGCATCAGTGGCGGCCAACGACGCAACCGATCCCGAAGGCTTTGGGGCCGCGTCGCGACTCTGTCCAATTCAAGGCGCATGTAGCGACTTTGCGCCGCCAGCCACGACGCAGAGCTCTTCCAATCGTCATGAACGAGGCGTTCATGCAAGACGCCGACAGGATTGTCGACAACGCCCCATTGCTCTTGCCTGTTGTCTCGCAACATTTGGCAGCTCGGGAGATCGCGATGCGGCGAAGTTTGAAAAGAAATTTGATGAAGCGACAGACGCCAAAACAGACGGAAAAGCGAATGGGCTAAATAGCGCAGGGAGCGACCGAGGTGGGGCCTTGCCTGACTGATGCGGCCCCGAAAGATCGCTCCCAGCGCGCCGCTCGCGTATCAACCGCTATGATGCCGCCCGAACGGATGCGGCCTCAATCATCGCGGCGTTCCTGGCCCGGTGGAAGCATTAGCACCTCCATGACCGCGACAGCTACGACTCAGATCTTGGCGCAACCGCTTCGTCTGTCAAGAGAGTAAACGCTCGCCGGTTCCATTGAGTGAGCCCGCGCCGAGCGCGCGCACCGCGCGAGCGGCGGCATTCATTCAATCTGCAACTTGAGTTGTTCGATCAGTTTCGCCCAGCGCAGGCGCTCCTGTTGCGCAAAGCCGACGAATGCATCGAGACGCATGCGCTCGACTGTGATGCCGACTTGTTTCATCCGCTCGACAAAGGAGTCGCTCGTCAATAACCCAGCGAGCTGCGCGCGCAAAAGCTCGACGATAGACGCAGCAGTCGCAGCCGGAGCGTAGAGCGCGACCCAGGCCGCGGCGATGAGATCGGGATAGCCGAGTTGCGGCATTGGCGGAACGTCCGGCAGAATTTCGGACGCGGTATTGGCGGCAAGCGCCAGCGTGCGCACTTGCCCGGCGCGAATCGCGGCCACGACATCCGGCACAATCGGATACATCGCCGCGATTCGACCGCCGATCAGGTCCTCAAGCGCGGCGGCTTGGCCGCGGTAGGGCACATGAATCATTTCGATCCCGGTGCGCGCCTTGACCATCTCGCCGAACAGATGGGTCGAGGATCCGATTCCCGATGAGCCATAGCTGAGATCGCCCGGGCGTGCGCGCGCGTAGGCGATAAAGCTCTCCAGCGACTGCGCCGGTATCTCGGGATGAACCACAACCAGATGCGGCGCCGACCACATCATCCCGATCGCGGTAAAATTCGCCGCAGGATCGTAAGCGAGGTGCCGGTACAGGCTTTGGTTGATGGTCTGCGTGCCGTTGGTGCCGATGAACAGCGTGTGGCCGTCACCTTGAGCCCGCGCCGCTTCGGCAGCGGCGAGATTGCCGCCAGCACCTGGCTTGTTCTCGACCACAACTGTTTGCCCCAATGCGCCCTTGAGGTGCTCGGCCAATAGCCGCGCCGAAAGGTCGGCGCTCCCGCCCGCTGGAAATGGCACAAGGATCACAATTGTCTTGCTCGGCCAGCTGCTGAACGAGGGCTGCGCGCGGGCTGGAGCCGTCATGATATTGGCGGCGACGGCAGCCGATCCTGCGAGCAAGCGGCGGCGAATGAGCAATTCGTGCGTCCTTTCAGCCCGGCGCGCCGCAACCATGTGGCGCGCAAGTGACACTTCATTGAAATCGACCGTCGTTGCAAGCACCCGCGTGGCCCAGCCCCTGCCCGTCTGCTTGAATGGGGTTTGCCGTGGGGGCAACGGGTGCCGGTGCTGCTGGCGTTTAGCAGGCCGTTTGAGGGGCAATGACGCAGATTTCCACGTATCCCGCGGGTTCGCGCGAAGCGGCCGCTGTGCCGTCTCGAGCAAGCAGCTTTTTTTGGTCCGCCTTGGCGCGGCTACAGCCGTGGAGCGACTGGATCGTTCTGGTTATGACAGCTGCGGCTTTGTACCCGATGTTCGGCCGCAGCTCGGACATGGGACCGTTCTACAGCACCGCCGCGCGCTGCGTTTTAGGTGGCGAAGCGCTTCTGACCTGCCTGCCGCCATACCCGTATCAGCCGGTTTTGGCGATTTTCTTTATCCCGCTCGCATTCCTGCCGGCGGTTTTGCAAAGGCTGATCTGGTACGTGATCTTTGTCGGTTGTCTGGTCATCGCGGTTCGACTGACCGAAGCCATCGCCGAGCGGCTATATCCCGGCGCGACACGCGGCCGAAATCTGTTCTGGCTGCGCACGATCATGCTGGTGACCTGCGGCAAGCATTTTCTCGATGTCGTCACCTATGCCTCGCATGACCCGCTGTCGCTGGCGATCATCATGTTCGCAACGTGGGCATTGTTTAACGGCCGCGAGGCAGCAGGCGGATTGTGGCTCGCGGTCGCGGCCGCGATCCGCGCGTCGCCGCTGATTTATTTGCCCTATCTCATACTCAAGCGGCGCTTGCTGGCGAGCCTCGTTTTCATTGTTGCGCTGGTGGCAGTCAGTTTGATCCCGGACATCGTCGGCGCGCTGCGCGGCGGCCATACCGGCTACCTGACCGACTGGCTGGCACAAATCGTCGGCCCGGCGCTGGTGCCGGGCACTTCCTCCAAGCTTGTGTTCTGGGATATCTGGAACGGCTCCAATCTTTACAACCAGTCGCTGCGCGGGCTGATCAACCGCTTCGCCACCGCGCCGGTCTTTGGCCTGAGCCCGACAGTGATCCTGATCGTCGTCGACGGCATTTTTGCCGCAATCGTCGGCGTGCTTCTGCTCCTATCGCCGCGCCGGAAAGAATACGTCGCCATCGACACCATGGTGCTGTTGATTGCGATGTTGGCGCTGTCGCCGATGACCAGCCGCTATCATTACATCTTTGTGCTTCCCGGCGTCATTCTGGCGACCGCAGCGACAATGACCGATCCGCGCCTGCGCACGCTCGGGACGTGGGTGCTGGTGGCCAGCTTCTTGTTGCGTGCCGGCACCTCAAACGATCTCGCCGGCCAGCGGATCACCGATTTTGCTTATTCGTACGGGTTCATGCCGCTGGGTGCGATTGCGCTCTACATTATCTTCGGCGCAATCGTGTCGGTCTGGCATCCGCCCGGGATCAGCGCGGCGGATGACGAGCCTAAAAGCGCGCCGGCACGGACGCCCTGGACGCGATGGCTTACCGCGCCGGAATGATCCGGCGCGGCTGCACAGGGTAGCGGCTCAGCGCGGCGCAGGTTGCGGCGCCGTTGGCAGCAGACTTGGCGGCGGGTTGTGGGCCGGCGGACGCACCGTCTTGGCTGGAGCAGGCGCAACCACCGGCTGCCTTGCGTCTTGTTCGATCTGCTGCAGGGTCGCGATGTTTTGGTTCATTTGCGCTTGCCGTGCAGCAAACTGGTCCTGACTGGCGGCGAGTTGTCCGATATTCCGCCGCACGATCGCCAGATCGACTGCGATCAACTTAATCTGCTGCGCCACTTCCGACGACATGGCCGCCTCCCCGGGTTGCTTCGGGCTTTGCGCCGGCAACAACCAGGCCAGGGGCGGCGCCCAGGATGCGACCACCGCGTTGACTTCGTCGGCGTGAGATTGCCAGGCCAGCGTCAGCCCGACGCCGATGAGAATCGCTGCGAAAAAGCGGCCTACCGCTCGCACCATCCGGCCCGCAGCCGAAGGTCTTTTCACCGGATTTTGGCGCGGCGGCCGGCGCCGGCGCTGTTCGTTGAAATCGCGTTCGGCATCGAGGTCGCGCGGAGCAAAATCGCGCTCATGAAACTGGTCGTCAGGCACCAAGGGTGTGGACGCAGGGTACATCGGTTCGATCTCCGGATTCAGAGCGACGCCCAAGTCATACCGCTGAACGAGCGCGATTTGAGACGCGCCAGTGCCGACTCTACTCGGGCTCGATTGGTATCTTCACGGCGCTGCGGCGAGCGTGATGGGGCGAACGATTGCGGCGGCCGCAGTCCCGTACCGGCACGCTGCAACAGCCGCCGCAGGTCGCCGGCCCCGGTCTGGGTTCGCGATATTGTTTCGCTTGCCGTCGTCATTCGCCAGACCACATCGGGCGCCTCGACCTCCATTTCGTCAGGTTCGGCACGACGGCGCGAGTCAGTGCGCAGGCGCAAGCGCAAGGTTGAGCCGAGCGTGCGCGCAAAACGAATGAAGGCTTCCGACACCAGCAGCAATGCCAGGATCACCGCACCGGCGAGACTGATGGATCCGAAGCTCGTTGGCGTCCCGGTGTCCTGTCGCACATCACCGGTCGTGGCGGAAACGTTCGACCAGGCAGGCGGCAATTCCTCCTGCCGGTTGTCCACTCGCCGTTCGGGGGCATAGCCGTTGCTGGCCGAAACGGAGTCACGCGCGTTCAAATCCACCGATTTCGGCAGATCGACCCAGCGAGTCGCAAAAGCCGCGCTTTGCTGTTCGGCTGCCATCGGCGCTTGTTCGGATTCCGCCGGCCGGCCGCCGATCACTGCCGGCATTTTCCAGACTTGTTCACCGGCCGTGTCATTCTCGGGAACGGTGTCGTTCCGCGCATCCGCATCGCGGACGGTCGTATGACCAAGCGAGTGAACCCGCATGCCTTGCTCGTGGAGATACCAGCAATGGCGGCTGTTGGCCCGGTCGACGCGATAATACCAATGCAAGCCCGCCGGCGCAGTACCCTCAGGCTTGGCTTTGCAGTCGTCGCCTTTGGCTTCGCCCAGGCTGGAATGGCCGGTCACCAGGAGTGCTGCCGGTATTAGGGCAAGCCGGGCCAATAGGATCTTCGATCGCAACATTGAGCCCCCCAGTTTGTGTGTACTCAACGCCCCAACATCGAATCACAACACCTAATCCTCACGGGCAATGGGGCGTGAGTGCGTTGGCATTGTGAAATTCGCGACGAGCGGCAAGCCATGATTTTGCCCAACCTACGGCTTGGGCTTCGCCACATTTGCGAAAGGTCTCGCAACAGCCGGCGACGCAAAGGAAAGTTTCGCCATTGCGGTAGCGGCGGCGCAATTCACCACAATCCACTTGGTCATGGCAGACGTTCGGCGCGAAACCAGCTCACGGCGCTCGCGCGGTCAAGTCGAGCGAAACTGGCAGGGCCAAGAGCGGCAGCGAGCAATCAGGGACAGACGAACTGTTCCCCCGAGCGGCCAAAGCAGAATTTCTTGCCGACATTGACGAGCTGAACGCGCCGATTGACTCCGGAGGTCGGGTGCGCGCGATCGCGCAGCTGCTCCTCACCCATGCCGACCGCTTCGAGCGCGCCCGGATTGACATTGAACGGATCGATCAAGGCCTCCCGGATCGCTTCGGCGCGCCGCTGGCTCAAACCCACATTGTACTGGCGGCCGCCGACCGAATCGGTGTGCCCGATGACGAGAAATCCATAACCGAGCAGAATAGGATTGTGCAGCGCATCGGCGATAGAACCGATCGTCCGAAATGACGACGGGCGGATCACCGCTGAATTGAAATCAAAGTCCACCTCGACGACAAATTGCGCCAGATTTTCCAGCTGCGGAAATGTCAACGGGCGTGGCGGGAGAACTCCCGGATAGTTATGGATGTTGTCGAGCACGGCTTGGCGCATCTGAGCGCCGGTCATGGAAAGTCCGGTATTGCTCACTCCGGCCAGGCTCGTTGCCATCTGTCCGGCATTGATCTGCTGTTGCGCCGGAGCGCCGGTCACCGCCGCCCACAGCATGCCAGTGACAATGAAAACAGAAACGATAAACGAAATATGGTGAGATCTCATTGCCGCGCCCTTTCCGTACGCCAGCCGGTATCCGTGAAGGTCTGACTGCATTGCGGACTCATCGCCGACGGCGACACACTGAGCAGGCACTCAACCAGATGCGCGTCGGCATGCGAGGTCCCGCACATTCGCGCGATATCCGCACTGCAAACGTCGCCGATGCTGCGCTGCGCCGCCGCCCTTCGCGAAATCGAGGCATAGACGACCCCTCGTGCCTGCTGGCATTGCGCCGACATCCGCGCCCCATTGGTATCGAAGCAGGTCTTCAGGCGTGGACCGAGCGGCACGCCCCGACAAAATTTGGCAATGTCGGTCCGGCACGCCGAGGCCAATTGCTGGATGGCATCGGCATAGCTCATGGTCTGAGCGTGCGCGGGAAGAACTGCGGCCAGCCCAAGCCACAGCGCACAGACGAACGATGTTTTCTTGAACACGCGGCCCTCCCTCGCGGCGCTTCGCCAGGCGAGGCACCCTGCCC
>JBQCCX010000402.1:0-2676 GCA_051961815.1 Xanthobacteraceae bacterium | reverse complement strand
ATTATGCTGCTGCCGCAGCGACCCTATTTTCCGGTGGCCTCGCTCGCCGCCGCAGTGAGTTATCCGGCGCGGCTCGGTAGCTTCGATGATGCGCGGCTTGCCGAAGTCTTGAGCGCAGTCGGCTTGGGACAATGGGCGGGTCGCCTTCACGAGGAGGCGCATTGGAATCGCATGCTGTCGATGGGCGAGCAGCAGCGGCTGGCGATCGCTCGCGTCATCCTGCAACAGCCGGATTTCCTGTTTCTTGACGAGGCCACCGCCTCGCTCGACGAGCCGGCCGAAGCGAGCCTTTATCGGCTCCTGCACGAGCGGCTCAAAGGCACGACCATTGTCTCGATCGGCCACCGTGCGACGCTCGGCGCGTTCCACCGCCGGCGCTTCGAGCTGGCGCGCGGCGACGCCGCGTCCGAGGTCCGCGATGTACCGCTGGTCGCGGCGGAATGAACCCGGCGAACCGGACACCGCCATTGCAGAATGAAGCGGCCGGCGACGTTTCCGCCGCCGGCCGTTTATTCGAAAACTCGCCGAGCGATCTTATTTGATGTTGCTGAGATTGGTGGCGAAGGACAGTTTGGCGACGAAAGCCGCACTGCACCAGTTCGAGCCCAGCCCGAACGGATTCTGCGAGGTGACATTCGACGCATTGAACGTCGCGGTGTGGTCGCTGGTGAAGACGTTGCACTCGGCCTTGGTGAGGTTGGTGTCGTAGTAGCGCAGGTCGAGTGTAAAGGCCTTGTAGGTGAAGCTCACGCCGGCGTCCCAGGTCCAGTAGCTGGTATATTTAACGCCATTCGGGAAAGCCCCGCCGCAGAGCGGTATCGCCGTGGTGCCGGCAGTGTTCGTGCAATAGAAATTGTCGCTGGTGCCGAGCGCCCAATATCCCAGGTCACCCGAGATCAACATGCCGATGCCGCTCGGAAGCATTGCGGTCGGCACGCTGTAGGTGAGGTTGCCGGTGGTGAACCAGCCGTCAGCACCGGAGTTCAGAACCGATGGCGAGTACCATTCCTGGATGCCAACGGCCCACTGATCGTTAATCGTGTAGGTGGCTTTGCCGTAGATTTCGACGAAGCTCAGATTGCCTTTGACCACATTGCCGTTCGGTAAAGCCGTTCCGACGCTTCCAGCAACGGGGTTGGCGCCGGGCGGATTGCACGGCGTATTGCCATTGCTGTTGAAGCACTCGCCACCTGGATACCAGTAGTACCAAACGCCAAAATCGAGGGCGAGCTTGTCGAAGGTCGGCCGCACGCCGCCATAGAAGTCGATTTCCGCCGCCGCATGGTTCGGGAAGTCGATGCTCTCGCCGGAAATGCCGGCGTAATACTGCCACTGCGGATTGACGGTGTAGCGGAGCTCAAAGCCGGCCTGGGCCGATGGATTGTGCCGTGACTGCGTGATACCGCGGAAATTGTAGTCGTTCATCAATGCCGCCGTGATGGCGACGTCCCATGGCGAAGGCGGCGGCGCGGGTGGCGCCGGCGGCGCCTTGGTCGCCATATCCGCGGCGAATGCCGAGGTGGTCAGACCAGCCACAACGAGCAACGGTAAAGCCACTTTTTTCATAATCTGCCCCTTTATCCCCGTCGCAGATGGCGGCGCCTGGCAACGCCCCTCCGCAACCCAATCTTTTCGAGAACACCACGCATCCCCCCGGCATGCGCGGCTCTAAAACGTCATGAATTTTTCAATTTTGCTACGGACAGCCAAGATTAAATCGAGGGCAACTGCTGCGTTTTTATGCTTTCGTTGGAAAACTTCACACTTTGTTAAAAACTGTGGCAGTCGGGATACACCTGATCCGTGAGCGTTTTCATTCGGCCGGCATTCATTCCCCGCCGATAGGCGCTGCAGCAGCCAGCCCCCATATTGGGCTCACGGGCAGCATTGCAGGAGCAAAGCCGATGAAGGCGATGGTGGACGGCGAAGTGGTCGCCGACAGCGAGGACGTCATCGAATGCAAGGGCTATCAATATTTTCCACCCCAGGCGGTGCGCCTGGACCGGCTCGAAAAGGTCGCCAAGACCGCCGATGACCGGGCTTGCCCGCATGGCGTTCAATTCTATGACGTCGTCGTGGGCGGCAAGCGGCATAGCCGGGCGGCCTGGAGCTACGAAGCCCCACGACCCGAAATGAAGCAAGTCGGCGGCCGATTCGGCTTCTGGCAGGACGTCGAGGTTGGTTAGGGCCGCGAACTCCGCCCAGGCCGCCTAGGCTGCCTGCTTCTTGCGATTGGCCTCGAGCCGTGCATCGACCAGCGCGACCTGGGCGTCGATGGCCGGATGGCTGAGGCCTTTCTGCCGGGCAATCAGTTGCACGAGCTTGTCGGCGCGTTCGATGAACGGTGCGCCGTTCTGCAAAGCGCGCGCCGCGGATGCCGGCCGGGTCAGCGATTGCGCCGCCGCGGCATATTTTTCGAACGGCACCAGATCCTCGGCTTTGGCCCCGAGCTTGACGCACAGATCGAACACGAAATTGTAGACCGAACGCGACGTGGCGATGTCGCTGTGCACTGCTTCTTGCGCCGTTCGCATCCCGTCCTTGGTCACGCATCGATAGTTGCCGGCGAGCAGCATGGCCCATTTGGCGAGCGGCACGAAGATCGAATCGTAGACTTTCAGCTTGACCGGCAACTCGATCTTGCCCTCCGGCGCATCGTAGCGGATGGCTTCGATC
>JBQCCX010000401.1:0-20791 GCA_051961815.1 Xanthobacteraceae bacterium | reverse complement strand
AACCTGAAGATCAAGCGGCCCGTCGAGGCAGAGAGGGATGATCAATGAGAGGGCATGTACGCGAACGCGGTAAAGGCAACTGGTACGCCGTCCTTTCTGTGAAAGACCCACAGACAGGGAAGCGTAAGGTCAAATTTCACTCCCTCCCCGGCTGCACCGGTAAGAAACAGGCGGAAGCCGAGTGCCGCCGCATCCTTCACCAAATTGATGGCGGAACATACGTCGATGCTTCAAAGATTACGGTTGCCGAGTTCCTCGATCGATGGCAGCGGGACTATGCGGACGTAAAAGTCTCGCCCAAGACGCGCGAACGATACGCGCAGTTAATCAATAACCAAATCAAACCAAACATTGGGCAGCTGCAGCTACAAAAACTCAGGCCTGTCCACGTGACAGAATTGTATGCAAAGCTCTTGAGGGAGGAGCTGGCGCCCCGGACAGTCAATCATGTCCATCGGCTGCTGCACCAAGCTTTGAGCCAAGCATGCGCCTGGGAGTTGGTTAAACAGAACGTCGCAAGTCTGGTTGACGCGCCCCGCGCCCACGCTGCCGAAATCGTTATTCTCACGCCGCAACAGGTTGCGACGGTCCTGAAACGAGTCGAAGGTCGAACACTGCGGCCGATCGTTACGCTGGCCCTCGCAACTGGTGCGCGGCGCGGCGAATTGCTTGGTCTTCGCATTGGCGACTTCGACCCAAATGCGCAGACGATCCGCATTGAGCGGTCATTAGAACAAACCAAATCGGGGCTGCGCATCAAAGCGCCCAAGACAAAGCACGGCCGCCGAACGATCGCCCTACCTCCCTCAGTTGTGACAGAGCTAAAGGCTTATCTCTTGAAACTGCACGAGCTGCGGTTGTCACTCGGAATGGGCCGCGCCATTAACGACGATCTTCTGTTCCCACGCTATGATGGGAAAATACGTTCGCCGCATTGGCTCACTCAGAAATTTGCGCAGCTTATGGACGCGCTGAAAATCGAGCGCGTCACTTTCCACAGTCTGCGGCACACTCACGCGTCACAGCTGATCGCCTCGGGCATGGACGTGCTGACCATTAGCCGGCGCCTGGGGCACGGTTCACCGACAATCACGCTTGCGGTCTATGGGCACCTCTTCAGCAACACGGATGCGAGGGCCGCGGAAATCATGGAAGCCACGTTCGCGGATTTGCGAACGGACTGAGTACAGGAGGAGGACTTTTCGCTAGCAAAGCGCTAGCAAACTCAGGTAGGGATAGCGAGAAACCCCAATAAAGCCGGGTTAGCTCAGTGGTAGAGCAGCGGTTTTGTAAACCGTTGGTCGGGAGTTCAAATCTCTCACCCGGCACCAATATATCAAATACTTATCGCCTATTTTGCAGTTGTGACCGACCGCACGCTTGAAACCATTTACGCCCCCATGTCGTTGCGTGAGCGTACCCGATCCGGATTGGGGCTTAACGAGCCGTGCCAATGACGAGCCTGGCCATACGCAAAATACTTGCTTTCATCGCGATCCTTTTTCTATTCGCCGTGGCGATCTTCGGTTTAGTTCTCGTGGTGCCCATTCTCCACATTGGATAAGGTCAAAACATCGAACAAGTAAACGTCGAACCGAGTCGTGACGCGCGGCACGACTGAATAGACGAGTGAACATTGGCGAACGGGAAAGAATGCGCCAGCAGTAAGCAGCTTGAGGCGCTCGTGAAGGAGCTAAACAATGACTGCGTTACAAGGCTGGATCGTGATCGGGCTGCTGGTGTTAATCGTCCTTGCAATAATCGGGTTGGCTGCGGAGATACAAAACCTGCCATGGGTATGGCGCACCTATAGTCCATAACCACGCTCAAGATAATCGGGGTCATCTGGTCAGGTTCGATCGCGGCATGCATTGCCAAATTGCCGGAACGGTTGCGCGAGACTCGACTCACTGACCCAATCGGGCAGCCCCTTTTGCTTGTCCTCGGGCAACTCAATGATCCGCGCGGCGCGCGACCGACGGGCCGCACGTTCGTTCCATCGCAAAGCTGATATCATTCGACCATGGATATGCCCTCTTATGGCACGGGCGCATGGCAATCCAACGCGACTGACTGCGCGGTGGCGATCATCGGCGGCGGACCGTGCGGCCTGATGCTCGCCATCGAACTGGGTCGCCGCGGAATTTCGACAATCGTGTTGGAGGAGAAGACAGCGCCGTCGCGGTTTCCATCGGCTAACGCGACGCAGGCGCGCACAATGGAGCACTATCGCCGGCTCGGCTTTGCCGAGAAGGTGCGCGCCCGCGGCCTGCCGCCCGACTATCCGACCGACATCGCCTATTTCAGCCGTTACACGAAATACGAGCTGGCGCGATTTAGCCTGCCGTCGGCACGGCAAGCACGTGAGATCGTCAAGACGCTCACCGGCTCATGGAGCGCGGCTGAACTGCCTCATCGAGTTTCGCAGATATTCGTCGAAGACGTGCTGCGACAAGAGGCTTCCGCCTTGCCTTGCGTCACACTGCGCCAAGGCTGGCGAATGATCGCGCTGCGCGAGTCCGCGACCGCCGTTGAAGTGGATGTTGAGCGCAGCGATGGGCGCGAACAGGTGACGTTGCGCGCGGCCTATGTCCTGGGTGCCGATGGTGGAGGTAGCCCGACGCGCAAGGCGCTCGGTTATGGCTATGTCGGCGAAAGCGGTGTGGTACGCGACTTCGTCGGCGGCCGCATGTTCGCCATCCATTTCCGCAGCTCGCGGCTCTACGACGTCATCCCTCATCCGCGTGCCTGGATGTATTGGGCCGTTAACCGGGAGCGGCGCGCCTTCATGCCCAGCGTGAATGGCCGCGACGAATTCACCTTCCACACCCAGCTCAGGCCGGACGAAAGGCCGGAACTGATCACAGCCGCGCAAGCGAAGTCGATGTTTCAGGCGGCGCTCGGCGCCAATGTTGACGTCGATATCATTGCGCGATCCACCTGGAATGCCGGCTACACTTTAGTGGCTGAGAAATTACAGCGCGGCCGCATTTTCCTTGGCGGCGATGCAGCGCATCTTTTTACGCCCACGGGTGGGCTCGGTTACAACACCGCAGTCGAGGACGCGGTCAATCTTGCCTGGAAGCTTGCTGCCGCACTCAAGGGCTGGGCCGGTCCGGGACTACTGGCCAGCTATGAAACCGAGCGGCAGACGATCGCCCGACGTAACACTGCCTACGCGCGCGGTTTTGCCGATTCGGTCGGGTTGTTCGTTCCACCGCCGGAACTCGAAGAAGACAGTCCCGCCGGTGAAATCGCGCGCAAGCGAACCGGCGATCATTTCAATTATCATGCGCGCTTCGAATTCAACATTCCTGGCATTACCTTCGGCGGCCGCTATGACGGCTCGCCGATTATCGCTGGCGATCGCACCTCGCCGCCGCCGGATCGGCCCAACGACTATGTACCGTCCGCCTGTCCCGGTGGCCGGGCGCCGCATCTATGGCTCGCCGATGGACGCTCGCTCTACGACACGTTCGGCTTCGAATTCACATTGCTGCAACTCGGCACAAAGCACGACGCCACGCCTTTCGAGATGGCCGCCAAGGCGGCAGGGTTTCCCCTGAAGGTGGTCGCCGTGGCCAGCGATGAGGCGCGCGATATTTATCAAGCCGATTTGGCGTTGATCCGTCCCGACCAGATCGTCGCTTGGCGCGGTAATTCGTCCGCCAATGCCGCCGCCGTGCTGCGCCGCGCGTCCGGCCACGGCGTCTAGCGCAAATCGATCAACGCAGGTACGTTTCCCGGCTCCTCTCGTTAATCTGCAGATCGGGTTTCCGCTGTTGCGCGGCCAATACTCGAGTTCGCGGTGCGTGTTGCATCCCGTAACAAAGCGATGTCCGGCGCCGACTGGCTGATGCTGGTCGGCCTGTCGCTGCTGTGGGGCGGCTCCTTCTTCTTCAACGATATTGCCGTGCGTGAGCTGCCGACAATCACCGTGGTCACGGCCCGGGTCGCACTCGCGGCCATCGTATTGATGCTGGTGGCGCGGATTGGCGCGGCAACGTCCTTTGCGAAGCTCCCTGGTCAGCTTTTTTTGTGATGGGAGTATTGAACAATGCGATCCCGTTTCTGCTGATTGCCTGGGCGCAGACGCACATAGAGTCAGGTCTTGCGGCCATTCTCAACGCAACGACCCCGCTTTTTACGGTCATCGTGGCGCATCTATTCACCGTGGACGAACGACTGACCTGGGGGCGCGTCTTCGGCGTGGCGCTCGGTCTTGCTGGCGTGATCGTTATTGTTGGTCCCGACGCACTAAAGTCGCTCGGGACCGACGTTGCGGCGGAGCTCGCATGTCTCGGCGCGGCGCTATCTTACGCTTTTGCCGCCGTGTTCGGCCGGCGTTTTGCGGATCGAGGGATTTCCCCGATCGAAACGGCGGCTGGCCAGACCGCCGCGGCCGCTCTGCTGCTCGCTCCGGCGATGCTGATCATTGACAGGCCCTGGACGCTGCCGATGCCGAGTAGCGCAGCAATTTCAGCGCTGATCGCAATTGCTATCCTGTCCACCGTACTTGCCTATATTCTTTATTTCCGGATTCTCGCAAGCGCCGGGGCGACGAATCTCCTCACCGTGACGTTTCTGATCCCGATCAGCGCCATCATTCTCGGATTCGACTTCCTCGGTGAAACTCTGCAGCTGAAGCACTTTGCTGGGCTGGCCTGCATTGGATGTGGTCTTGTGGCCATCGATGGGCGCGCCTGGCGGACTTTTTCGGCCAAGCGCACCAACAGCACGTGATCAACTGGAGGCCAGTGCGCGCGCAGACAGCTTTGCGACCACCGAGTCGGCGAGAAAAACCGCCGCCACGGTGCGCGCACCCGGATTTATTGCGGCGCGAGACCTGGGCCGCGCGCCGCATTCCATCATCACGGCTTACCAGATGTACTTTGCCGCAAGGGCAATCACGCCAATCGTCACGATTACCAATGCGCTCATTTGCACCCAGATATTATTGGTAAAGCCGCTTTTGTTTGCGAGTTGGGTATCCATGGTCGATCACCTCCCCTCGAAACAAAGGGCAGTCGAGACCGCAACCGCGCAGGGGTTGCACAAATCGGCTCGGCCAAGAGCGCCCTTTCCACCATCGGGTGCGCTTTGCCATTAAGCCCCAGCTTGAATTGAGCCGCATTGACCCAAATCAAAAGTCTGACGAAGCCGGCGGATCGGGCTGCCGCCGTGTTGCGTATCCCACGGCGACTCCTGCGACTCCGCTACCACCGGCAAGTCCTAGGCCGCGCCGTCGAGTCATTCTATGATGCGAAAGTGGAATAGCCGGATTGGATGACCAACCATGCTGCGCAAAAGCTGCTGCACGGCGCTGATCGTACTCCTGATGGTGGCGGCCGCCTCCGCGCAAAACAATACGCTTGGCGTGCCGGGATACACCAATGCCGCGCGCTCGAACCAAGAAAAGAAAAACGATAGAGACCTTGATCGCGCCTACCAATCGACGGTTAGTGGGCGTCCGGACGCCGCCAAGAAATCTGATCCCTGGGGCGATGTGCGGCCGGCACCGCCGGCACCGCCGCCTAAGAACAAGCAGTAACGGCATACATATCCGCCGCCGATCGGCGAGCCTGCCCGGGCTCAAGGCGAGATGGCTCGGCGCTTACAATCGCGACCAATTCGCCGCATCTTCAGCGCTGTTTGCGCTCTAATCGCGAGATCGCCGCGCGCAATCGCCGCGACAATCGATCGGGTCGCCGATAAACTTTGCGCAGTTCCCGCCCAATCTGTTCCAACGTGAAACGCCACTCGGCGGATTGCTTTTGTATTTTTCTCTTCGTTGCCATATCGCGGATCCGACCGTTCGGCGTCCTCCATTGGGTCAACGCCGGAACCAAATGGTCGTTTCCCGACAGTTCCCAAGTTCTGCGTCTTTTGGTGGGGCTTCCAGCGCCGCTTGCGGTGCCGCATTTGTGAACCGACATGAAAGCTGTCGGTTACAAGGTTATGTACGAAGAATACAGATTAGCGTGGGCCCATATCGAGGCGTTGATCAATCAGCGTCGTCGCGCAATTAATGCTCCGCGCGACCGAGCTCGTTAAGCGCCGTTCTTCGCAACAGTTCAGGATCGTGCACGCCGCGCTTCGCGACCTCGATTATCTTTTCGGCCACGAGGCTCGTCGCCGGATCTCGGACGCTCTTTACAAGTCCCAGCTCATCGCATGCGCCATCGAACGCCCGCGACATTTCGCTGATCGCTCGGGCGTCAAATGAACGTCCGGCAAGAAAGCCCTTGATCGGCACGACACCATCCCCACAGGCCGTCGCGCCAAAACACATCCCATTGACGGGAAAATTAAGGCTGGCCGCGTCTGGCAGCCGACCCTGTGGATAACGCGGCCGACGACTTCATCGGCAGCCAAAGCGAGCAGCCAAACGGGAGAAGGCTTTGCCGTCAGGCCGCAGCCGCCAACTGCGCCGAGATGTTGATGAATACCGCGGCCAGATTGGTGCCGATGAGGCCGGCCGACCCGATAATCACAATCGAAATGAGAGCGGTGATCAGGCCATATTCAATGGCGGTGACGCCGGATTCGTCGCAGGCGAATTGGACAAACAGGCTCTTCATTGAATTCCCCTAGTGCCAAACAAAATGGTGATCACACAGCGGTCCAGTGACATATCGCCGCAAAAAACTTTCCGCTGCGATAATGAACACGCTCAAATTCAGAGAAGATTTTGGATAAATGGTAACGATCCGCTTGAGCCGACAAACAATGGCCGTGCCCTCCACAGACCAAATCGTAAGCTAACGCACAACAGCGCGCTCAATAGAGATTGCGCCTGGAATACCTTGCCGGCGGATGCGGGCCGGGAGGAGGCTGGAATTGTGTGTTCGGCTCGCAGAAGCCGCCGATCCCGCTCACGGTTGCGAGGCATTGTTGAAACGTCACGAAGCCACAGTTCTCGCCCCCGCCTCGCCCGCCGCTGTAATAGGCGCACCACGGATAGTTCTGCGCTTGCGCCGGCTTGTCGAGGGCCAGCACGGCTACGCACATTGCCGCGAAGAATAGCAAAAGCCTCATGGCTTGCTCCTGTATGCCCGGTAAAAAATACCAGTCCGCTGCTTTTGTTTCCAGCCGGCGAAGAAGCGCGGCGGGCTGGCCGCGAAACTTGCGAGACTTTGGTTATCGCGACAACACCGCAAGGCATACGACGGCCGAAGCTAACACCAGCGTGAACGCCGTGTAGTACCGTTCAGCGTTGTTCAGTGCGATCACCGCAGCGCGCAACTCAAACAAAATGATGCCGGCCAGGACGATTGCCGCCACAAGCTGCGGCCATTTTCTGCTGTCACAAGATGCATCGCTTTCCCCTCTCGAGCTTCGTGCCGGTTGCGGCCACCTGAACGTCGGGCGTGCAAAAGAACTACCGCCGCCCGCGGCGGACGCAAAGTCATTCGACGGGAGGTTTGATCCGGCGGCGTGATCCAAAGCGCGCCGGCAAGGGTGTTTGGCAACGAAGCCACGGCAGGCAATCGACTTGGCCCGCGCGCAGGCTACGCGCCGATACAGGCCTTATTCCAGCCGCTCCCCTGCCCTCAACGCAGACCGGGGAGATGCCTGAAAATCGTCGCGTAAAGCTCGACGATCGTGCCGTTCATGAGTGCAAGCGCAGCAATAAACCCGACCGTCAGTGAAAACACGGTCAGACCATCTTCAAAGCTGATCGCTCCACACTCGTTTCGGACGAAACCGCAAAGAAGGGTTTTCATCGCACAGGTCCTTCCTGACATAAAGCCGGACCCCGATTATTCAAATTTAGGAAATGCGAGTTACGTGTGGTCTAAGCAGACCGCTCAATATCGCGCGGTATTTTCCACAAAATGCGGCTTTTGCTTTGCCACCAATCCGGGCAAACCGCCCCTTAAGGACGCAGACGATCCTTCCTGGCAACTTTTTCGAAACAGATTATGCCTAGCGATGAGATATGCTCAGCGATCTTCTTCACCATTTGCGAAAAACCAACCCGCGGCTGTTCGGGGGCGTCGCAATACTCATCGCGCTGTTAATCCTTAGTCTGCACAAAACCCAGTCGCATTTGCTTTTGATCGCAGCGCTGGGCATCGCTTACCTGGCGTTGGATCTCGCTTACACCCTGAAAACCGGACGCGCGCACCTGAGATGGAGCGGCACCGCCACTCGCAAACACCAACCCAAGAAATTCTGGCGATACGTCCATGCGGCCTATTTTAGCATCGCTGCGTTCGCGGCGGCCTTCCTCTGGGCGGTTTTCTCCTCCAACGGCGGTCCGCCCGGAAACTGACGCAGCATGCAAGTCCGTAGCGCGCTACCCGGAGAACCGGGTCGCGATCTCGGCAAGCGGCGGTCGCGGCCGATCTTGCACCGGGCCCGACGGCGTGCCGATGTGAATGAATCCAGCGATGCGCTCGTGCGGTGCCAAGCCGAACGCATCGAGCACGCCGCGGTCATAGGCGTACCACCCGGTGATCCAGTTCGCGCCGTACCCCAACGCGTGCGCGGCAAGCACGAGGTTCATGGCGGCGGCGCCGGCGGATAGCACCTGTTCCCATTCCGGAATTTTGACGTGGGGACCGGCGCGGCTGACCACGGCAATGACCAGCGGCGCTTGCGCAAGGCGCTTGCTCTCGAACTCGACCTGGTCGGGTTTGGCATCGGGATATTTGGCGCGGAATGCGGTGGCGATGGCCGCACCGGCTGCGAGCCGCGCATCCGCCTCGAACAGGATGAAACGCCATGGCGTGAGCTTGCCATGGTCCGGCACGCGCGACGCGATGGTCAGGATTTTGTCGACTTCACAGGCCGATGGGCCGGGAGCCGTCAGTACGGCGGCCTTGAAGGAACTGCGCGTGGACAAAAGTTCGACGGCGTCGGGCATCTAATTCTAGTAACCCAAGTTCGCCCGCGGTGAAACCGCCGAAAACGAACATAAGTGAATCGGCAGCGTTGTCTCGCTTGATGCAGCAGATTCCGGAACATGCCAAAGGACGTCTGGCGCGCTTTCGACGCCAGATCGCGCGGCTTCCGCCCTACCCCGCCCTTCTCGCCGTGGTCGGGCCACTGGCGGTGGTCGAACCGCTGAAGCTCGCGACCGTTTTCATTGCCGGCGAAGGGCATTGGATCACCAGCGGGCTGGTGCTGCTCTTTGCCTATGCCGTGAGCCTGTTTGTCACGCATTGGCTGTTCGTTGTGGTCAAACCGAAATTGCTCACCTTGCCGTGGTTCGCATGGGGGTGGAAAAGATTCGTCAAGTGGCGCGACCGAACGTGGCGCTGGTTCGGCAAGCGCGAAGCGCGGCGCCAGCGCGGGTAAAACCGGCGGCTTGAGGCGCTCAATGCCGTGGCGCGAGTTCCGCGCAACCCTTTGAGCACGGCGATGAACTCGCGCCGCCTCATTCGATCACCTCGTCGGCAATCAGCAGAAAATCGCGAGAGATTTGAAGACCTAGTGCTTTTGCGGTCTTGAGATTGATGATCAGCTCAAACTTTATTGGCGCCGGCACTGGAAGCTCAGCAGGGTTCTCGCCCTTGAGGATGCGGTCGATATAACCTGCCGCCAGGCGAAACTGTTCGCTGCGGACGTCACCATAAGAGATCAGGCCGCCCAGTTCCGAAAAAAAGCGATTGTAATAGATCGTCGGCACTCTGTAGCGGGCCGCTAGCGCAATGATCACTTCGCGATTTACATCGTTGGATACATCCGGCATCGCGATGAGGCCGCCTTCCGGATCGCGCCCTTGTGCAGCGATAACGCCCTCGATCTCATCCTTGGTGTGAACCGGAGCAGCACTCACCTGGACGGCAAAAGATGATGCGGCAGTTTGAATGGAGGGCATGAAGTATTGGATTGGCACGGTTGTTGCCGGATTGAACAGCAACGCGGCGCGTGCAGTGCGCGGCGCAATCTCCTTCAATAGTTCCACCCATTTACCGCCCAGTGAGGGATCGTTGACCGTGAAGCCGGTGATGTTACCGCCCGGATGCGCGAGATTCGCAGCAAAGCCACTGCCGATCGGATCGGATACGCCCGCAAACACAATCGAAATTGACCTCGTCTCGCCGGCAAGGGCGGCGATCACGGGCGTGGTTACACCCAGAATGGCATTGGGCCGCAAATCGACCAGCTCTTTAGCCAACGTCCTCATCCTGGCCGGATCATTGGCGCT
Source organism: Xanthobacteraceae bacterium (assembly GCA_051961815.1). Classification (GTDB taxonomy): domain Bacteria; phylum Pseudomonadota; class Alphaproteobacteria; order Rhizobiales; family Xanthobacteraceae; genus BOG-931. The sequence goes on along the minus strand of JBQCCX010000401.1, from coordinate 10,632 downwards.
CCAGCGAAGTTCGATCCGGAGATTGCTGCCCTCCGTCCATCCCAGTTTCGGGAGTGCACCCCGGAACGCTGCGAGCCACGACTGCGCAGCCCGATCGTTCTCTGCGTAGCCCATCAGCACGCCGATCAGCCGCATCCGGTCCGGCTGTTGCGCGTGCGCCGCGAGCGGCCAAGTCGCCGCGCCACCGAGCACGGCGATGAACTCGCGCCGCCTCATTCGATCACCTCGTCGGCGCGCGCAATGACCGTTGCTGGAATGTCGAGGTTTATTGCTTTTGCAGTTTTCAAGTTGATGACGAACTCGAACGTCACCGGCTGCGCGATACGGAGGTCCTCGGGCTTGGTGCCGCGTAAAATCTTGTCGGTGTAGAGCGCGCCCATCCGAAATAAATCGGAGAGGCTCACGCCATAAGACATCAGCCCACCCGCGACGACATGCTCCCGTACCTGGAATAATCCCGCAATACGATTCTTCAGAAAGAAATCGATGATCTTCGGCATGTGTGCCTGATGTGCCGGATCGCTTGTCATCAGCACTGCGTCGGGACGGTCGGACGACATCTGGGCAAAAGCCCGGTCGAAATCCACTTCGGTCCGTGCCTCCAGCGATATGAGCGTTATCTGGAATAGCGGAGCTGCCTTGCGCAAATCCTCCAAAATCTCGGCAGTGGCCGGGTTGTCAGGGTTCCAAAGGTAAGCGACGCGCGCGGCACCAGGAAACGCATCCTTCATGATTTGCAGTTTTTTGGTGACGATGTCCGGCCCGAGAATGGTGTTTCCGGTGATGTTGCCGCCAGGGTGGGCGAGGCTCGTCACAAGCCCCGCCTTTACCGGATCGCTGATCGAGATGGCGACAATTGGACTGGTTGTTGTCGCGCGTTGTGCGGCCTTGGCGCGTGGTGTGCCAAATGCCGCGATGACATTCACAGGGAGCTGCGCAAGCGCCCCCGCGGCGGCGTCCAATTGATCTCGACTGCCATCGGTTCGCAGGTACACGTAGGCGAGATTTTTGCCTTCCACGTAGTGCAAATCGCGCAACTGCTGTCGGAACGGATCCCAGCTCGGCGAATCGTCGATGATGCCAATTCGCGGGATTCTTTCAGTCAGGCTCTGCGCGTGCGCAGCGAGCGGCCAGCCGGCCGCTGAACCGGCAATTGCTGTGGTGAATTCGCGGCGTCGCATCACCTGCCCCAAGGCTCAGGAGTACGCCCACAATGGTTGATTACATCAGGGATTTACGACCAATGAAATGGGGTTCAGTCAGTCCACTTCCGCCAAAAGCGGACCCATGCAGCGCAGCAAATCATCCACGTGGCCGATTCCTCAGCGCTCATCATTCGCTTTGGACTTGAACGGGCGCTCCGTGGTTGTCGGGGGTGCCGGGAAGGATCACGAGGTAGCGCCGCGGGGCTTTGTCTTCCCCGCGGACCAATTGGCGGATCGGTCCGATCGTATTGACGACGGCTGCGCCTGCGGGGTTGGTCATGAATCCTTGCAGCGGCTCCAGAACGCCGGCGCCCGATGGTTCGCTCGCAAGCGCCAGCAGATATAGCTTGGCCGGCTCGAGGCCGGTGACCGCCGCCTGCAACACTTGCACCAATCCCTGGTCGGAGAGCGAAATACTGGTCGGCGCTTTTTCGGCATTTTTTGCCCCCGGCGGCGCAAGCCACAGTTGCGCCGATTGGCCCGCTATGCCGAGTGGCTGCAAGTTGTTGGTTCCGAGACCTTCGGGAGCCACCGGCATTCTGGTCATAGCCGAGTTGAGATCCCCGCTCGCCGCGGGGATGGCGTCAGGAACGTAGACGAGAGCCTGCGGCGCTTGGCCAACCGGACTTGTCGCAATGACTTCGTTCTTCAATGTGTCAATTGCGGCTAGTTTGTCCTCGTTCTCAAGACCGACATAGACTCGCGTGCCGTCGCCGGATGGCCAGATGCCGTGCGGTAACTTTCCCGTTGGAATGGTCGCGACTTGCGCGAAATTGTCGGTGCGAAACACTTTAACTTCGTTGAGCCCGCCAATGGTGACGTAGGCGAACATGCCGTTCGCATTGCGCACAATATTGACGTGGTTGGTGATCGGGCCGGTATCGAGCGTCTTTAAAAGCGCAAACGGCGGTTGCGCGTCGAACACTTGAGTCTTGCCAATATCTTTCAGGGTAAACCAGACCTGCTTGCCGTCCGGGGTTGCGGCGATGTCGGGACAGAATGGACTCGCTTGCGGAACTTTGCCGACAATTCTGTGATCCGCGACGGTGATGACGTCGGTCTCGGGCGTAAACGAGGAGCAGACATAGCCGTATTTGCCGTCGGGCGAGAAAATCGTCATGCCTGGCCCGTTAGGAACGGTAATCCGCGTTTTCTCTTCGTATGTCGTGCCGTCGAGCACGGACACATAGTTCTCGCCGCGGACGACCACCCACACTTCCTTACCATCCATCGTAAAGAAGGCTTCGTGTGGCGAGCGCCCGACATACGTCACATGCTTCACGCTATTGGTCGCAGTATCGATGAAGTTCACCGCATTCGAGCCGATGGCGACGACCGCGATGGTGCGATGATCAGGCGAGAAGCCCATGCCGTGCACCAGCAATTGGCCCTTGTAGAGAGGACTGAGATTGGCTGGCAACGGATCGCCAAGGCGGATGGTGCCAACGAGCCTGTTGTCGACGGGATCCGTCACAGAGACGGTGTTCGAATACTGTTCGGCAGAGTAGACGCGATCTTGATGGCTGATGGGGATGTCAGGGTCGGACGCGGCGCCGGGAGCTTGTCCTGCAGCGGCATAGCGGACACCGACGAGAGCGGACGCAAGCAACAGAACAAAAATCATCGAACGGCGTCTCATAGTACTGCCCCTTACTCGGACGCTGCATTGCCGGATCGCGATTCCTTCGTCACCGCGACCGGAATTTGATCAGGCGATGCTGCCGAGGGTGGCAAGGGTCGCAAGGCTTGCCCAAGCGACAACCGCATTGCTGTGATCTCTTGCAGCTGGGTGACAATTATTTCCTGAGCCATACGTCGGAGCGGCTCGTTCCGTCCGTAACGCAATTCAACTTGCGCCATCTCAATGGCACCCTGATGATGCGGCACCATCATGCCGACAAAGTCGGTGTCGACATCGCCCGACGGCCTGATACCCATATCAATCATCATCTTGGTCATCGCACCGACGTTCTCGGCGAGATACGGAGCCTCCTTGACAGGCGCGGAACCAAATGCCTTTGCGCAGATCGTCGAGATGTAGTCTGCGAGCGATTGCGGCCTTGCTGAATTGACGCTCAAATATGCTGTCGCCACAACAGCGCCGACCGCAATTGCGGCGAGGTGCGAGCCGACCGACAAGCGAAAGACTGAGGACATAGCTGAGACTCCCAAAGGGGCCACGACGGTGGCAAGCGAGACGCACTGTCTTCGGGTCGCGCGAGATAGTCGCCTGACCGCCCATTCACCTTTTTGGATAGGCGGTAAATATATAGTCCTGCGCCGAAACCTTCGTGTGGCATGCGAAGCCACACTCTGTCCCGCTCTGAGAAAGCTGGGAAGGTTTAAAGGTGTCGGTAGCTACATCATAAGCCCAATCGGCATAGGCCCATCCGTGCGTGTTCGGAAATATCTTGGTGTCCTTCTCGATGAACGCCAGCTCTTTCAAGGTGTCAGGCACGTTGACGGAATAGGGTGACGCCTCATTCTTTTTGAAGGACCAAAAGATTTTGACGACCTTGGACCCGTCGGGAAAAAGCTTGCCCTCGGCGGGAAGACCGTTCCTGAATGCTGTCATCATGATCGGATTGGCGAGGATCGCCTTGATGGCCGTTTCGGTTTGGCTGACCGCGACGGCTTCCCAATTCTCATAGCCTCTGAAATCAGCAAATGCGAGGCCATCTGGGATGTTCAGCGTGTATCTGTCCTGCGCGGCGATTGCGAGACCGCCAAACAAAACAGGCAGTGATGCCAGCACCACAAAAAGTGAAGGCCTGCTGCCTTTGAAAAGGTGAGCGAAAAAAAGAGGTGACATGTTGGGCCTCCGCCTGAAATGAGCGGCTAGTGTCCGCGTTGTGGCCGAGGACTGCGCCGTTGAGGCTTACAGTAGAGTGATTACAGCAGGGATTGGCGGTCTGCGGAATGGGGTTCGGAGGTCACATTGCCAAGCAGCAATATTCAGCGATGAATGTCTGCTTTGGGTCAGGAACAGACATCCCGAAGACCAAATCAACGTCCGGTTTGCGTCTTGATCGAATCCGGTGGGACGTCCGCTTTGTGGCAAACGCAGACATTCCTCCTAGGCAATTTTTCGAAGGTCCCGCGGCAAGGAAAGCACTTCGGCCATAGCTGCTACCCGGTCCGCAATCGCCAACGATTCCAGCTCTTGCATCAGATTGGTTTGCACGACGGCAACCAATCGAAGGTCGTCGCGACCGAGATCCTCTTCACAGATCGCCTGACTGGCACGCCACATCACGGTATGCCGATCTTCAGAACCTTCACCGAAAATGGTCGGCGCTGCGGCAAGCTGCGGTGCTCGACGATCGTAGTGATTGAATACGAACTTCTCTGTTTCTGCTGACGAGCCTGGAAAGCTCCTCGCGTAGACCTGCACCACGTTTTCAAATATGAAATCCAAAACCGTTTTTTTCAGAGCCCGGCTGTCAATACGAACCAAATGTCGGTCCAGAATATGGATGAAAAAGCTGAACGCGCCCAAGGTCAGCCTGGCTTGATCGATTTCATCGAAATCCTTGTCGCTGAGCCTCCGCTTCGGAAGGGAGGCATACGCGTTCTTTACGTTTTGGGAAAATGTGAAAGTCGCGTTGGCGATCTGCGCGGCCAGTTCAGCAATATGCTCTGCGAACTTCTCGCCTTGTTGATCGTCAAGAAGCGCGTTGTGGACCTGATGGTCGAGTGCTTTGGACAAGCACAGCTCCGTTTTTTTTTGCTTTTCAATACGCATTTGTACTCGTTGGTTATAGAATAAATTCTAAATACGACCCGATCAAAGTCGTTAATTCCCGATTGGAAAAAGCGATTGCAGTGCAACATGAAAGTTGGTTTCCACACATTGGAGCCGCGCCGATCTTGGCGTAACCGAAATTCGCGAAAGAATTCGATGTCCTGCTTCGAGTTCCCCGTCCCGGGAGGCCGTCAAAGCGGCCTGTCTTTCAGACGTCTGCTTCTCGGGCCGCGATCCGCAGCGGCGTGTTGGTCGGCAATTTGCCCACCAAGCTTCGGGCCGCTCAACCTTTTTTCTCTGAACGCTGCGCCATTTGATGCCAGATACAGGCCATTTTCAGGTACAGCGCGCGCTTCTGAGGCGATGCGACCGTCCGAGCCAATTCCGCGCATTCGGCGGCAAGCTCGCGAAGTAACGTGGGGTTCCAACCCCCAAAAACGGAGTCATCATTGTCCTCTGGCATGGCTCGGCATCGGCGCTATGGGAAATGCCGAGGAGGTACCCCGAATCGATTGCGGTGGACTTGCTAATGCGGGACAAAAACTTGATCTGTGACGCCTGTACTCGCGGGGGTGTCGATTGCCGTTTGTGTTAGCAAAAGAGCGAAATCGCGTGGCTCTGTGCCAGCACTAAAGGAAAAATTCAGGCATTCCGAATGGAGGTCTGACCTTCCGGCCCGCTCTTAGCGCGATGCCAGCGGGGCCACCGGATTGTTGGCAATTGTGGCGGCGCTGCCGTGATAAGCCAGTGCCCCGGCAACGGCCGCGATCACAACGACGACCGCCGCAAATATCCAGCCAACACTGTCAATTTGCGCCGTGTACCTCGGACCGCTGGCCTCGTGCAGGTCTGTCATTGAGACCTCCGTCGTTGCCTCCCCAGCCTAAAACAATGTCGAGAATGCCGGTGCGGTTCCTTCCGCGCCATGACCTTCCGTGCCATGACCTTGCGTGCCATGACCGGACGATCATGGCTCATCAACTTTTATCAACGTCAACGATCGCTTGGGCAAAGGCCTGCGGCGTCTCCTGCGGCAGGTTGTGGCCGATGCCGCCGGTAATCGTCCGGTGCTCGTATTTGCCGGAGAACATCTTGGCGTAGGCGCTGGGCTCAGGGTGCGGGGCGCCATTCGCATCGCCTTCGAGAGTGATAGTGGGGACGCTGATCACCGGGAATTTCGCCAGACGGCTTTCGAGATCGTCATATTTTGGCTCCCCTTCGGCGATCGCAAGACGCCAACGGTAATTATGGATCGCGATGGCGACGTGATCCGGATTATCGAACGCCGCGGCGCTGCGCTCGAACGTGGCGTCGTCGAAATTCCATTGCGGCGATGCGATCTGCCAGATGAGCCTGGAAAAATCGCGCCGGTATTTGTCGTAGCCGGCGCGGCCGCGTTCGGTGGCAAAATAATACTGATACCACCACTGCAGCTCGGCCTGGGGCGGCAATGGAACCTTGCCGGCGGCTTGGCTGCCGATCAGGTAGCCGCTTACCGAGACCATGGCCTTGCAGCGCTCCGGCCACAGCGCCGCGATGATGTTGGCGGTGCGCGCGCCCCAATCGAAACCGCCGATGACGGCTTTGTCGATCTTGATCGCATCCATGAATTCCAGGGTATCGAGGGCGATCGCGGCGGGCTGGCCGTTGCGCACGGTGGCGTCGGAGAGGAATCGGGTGCTGCCATAGCCGCGGATGAACGGCACGATGACGCGATAGCCTGCCGCCGCCAGCACGGGAGCAACGTCGACAAAGCTATAGATGTCGTAAGGCCAGCCGTGCAGCAGAAGAACGGGCGAGCCGCCGGCCGGCCCGGCTTCGGCATAGCCGACATTGAGAAGCCCGGCGTCGATCTGCTTGAGCGGCCCGAATGACGTGTTCGTTCCCGGCTTGATCGCCGGAACACTCGCCGATCCGGTTTGCGCCGAGGCAGCGGCGGTCAGACCGAGTTCGGCGACGGCGACGCCAAGCACCGCGGCGCCAAACAAACGCCGGCGGCTGTGGTCGATCCGTTCGGAAGCATCGATTTTGGTCACGGCACATCTCCCCACGTGATTCGCGCACTATGTGCGCAGTGGCCTTAAGCCCGCGCGAACCTCTTCGACAAAAAGTTGCGGCTGTTCCCAGGCCGCATAATGCCCGCCTTCGTTGAGTGTGTTGTAATAGATGAGTTTGTGATAGGCCCGCTCCGCCCAACTCCGCGGCGCTTGATAGTTCTCGCCGGGAAAGACGCTCACGGCGGCAGGGACCGAGATGTTGGCGGCGTTATAAAGGCCGATCTTGTTTTCCCAATAGAGGCGAGCCGAAGAGATCGCGGTGTTGGTCAACCAATAGAGCGTGATGTCGTCGAGCACGTCGTCCCGCGTCAGTGCGCCTGCGGAATGTCCATTGACCGTGCGCCCAAGCACGGCCGAGGTGACCGGCGCCGCTGGCTGAGCCCAACCATCGCCATGGTCGATGAGCCACGCGGCGAGCCCGACCGGTGAATCCGCCAGCCCACACAATGTTTGCGGGCGTGTCCCCATGATCTGGGCGTAAGCGCGCCGCTTGCTATACAAGACCTGGAGCTCTTCGTACGCACGCCTTTCGTCGCCAGAGAGACCAGAAGGCGCCGGATCACCGCATTGCAGAGCCTTGGCGATGTCGGACGGAATCGTCGCGGGGAAGTTGACGTGAATGCCCAATAATTCCGGCGGCGCCTGTTCACCCATCACATTTGTTATGGCTCCCCCCCAATCGCCGCCCTGCGATACGAATTGCGCGTAACCGAGACGCTTCATCAGCACGACCCAGGCCCGCGCGATATGTGCGGGTCCCCACCCCGCGCTGGTCGGCTTGCCCGAGAAGCCGTAGCCCGGCATTGAAGGTATCACCAGATGAAAGGCATCCGATGCGCTCGCACCGTGCGCCGTCGGATTCGTCAGTGGATCGATGATCTTGAGTTGCTCGATGACCGAACCGGGCCATCCATGCGTGACGATCATCGGCAACGCATTCTCATGCTTTGAACGAACGTGAATGAAATGGATATCGAGCCCATCGATCTCGGTCATAAATTGCGGCAGCGCGTTCAGGGTCGCCTCGCATTTGCGCCAGTCATAATCTTTGGCCCAGTACTGCGCGAGCTCCTGCATCATCTCGAGCGGCACGCCCTGTGAATCATCCGTAACGGTTTCCCGCTCAGGCCAGCGCGTGGCGGCGATGCGCCGGCGCAAATCGGCGAGATCCGATTCCGGGATATCGATGCGGAAGGGGCGGACCGCCTCGCTTGTCGCCGCCGCATGCGCCGGCGGCGCGATCAAGGTGGAGGCGGCAGCCGCCGCCGAGGCGACAAGGAGCTGACGACGATCGGGAGACGGCCGTTGCGCTGACATGATTGCATCTCCTAACTGCAATTCTGGTCGTGGAGATCATTGACGATAAGTTGGGGGGCGAGACTTCGAATTTGATTTGGATCAAAAACTCGGTACCGGACCGCGTACCAAAAACTGATCCGGCATCTTTCTGTATTCGAATGCCTAATCGGCGCGCAGGACTGCAGCTATAGAGCCGATCTGCAGTAAATGGTGGAACGAAATCTCCTCATGTGCGTTTGGCCGATTGTTTCATGTGGGTGCAGACGACCACGCGCAGGTAGTGCCTTCGCGTATGGCGCCGGCATCCATAGTTGATCGGCACGGGCCGAAATAAAAAGACTTTTTATCACGCCGATTCCGTCGAACCGATTGTTCGACCGATTCAATTTTCGGAACGCGGCCGACGGCGCTCGGCCTCGGGAGGCCAAAATGAGCTTTGTTAGAACCAAGGATGGAGTTGAGATCTTCTACAAAGACTGGGGGAAAGGCCAACCGATTGTCTTCCATCATGGCTGGCCGCTCAGCTGCGACGATTGGGACACCCAAATGCTGTTCTTCGTCCAGCAAGGCTATCGCGTGATCGGTATCGACCGCCGCGGCCATGGACGCTCAAGCCAGGTGTCGGACGGCCATGACATGGACCACTATGCTGCTGACGCAGCCGCAGTTACCGAGCATCTCGATCTCCGTAATGCCGTCCATATCGGTCACTCCACCGGTGGCGGCGAAGTCACCCGCTATGTCGCACGCCACGGCAAGGGCCGGGTCGCCAAGGCGGTGCTGATGTCGGCCGTGCCGCCGATCATGGTGAAGTCACCAAATAATCCGGACGGCCTGCCGGTTTCGGTTTTCGACGGCCTTCGCCAAAGCCTGGCCGCCAATCGTGCTCAGTTTTATCGCGAATTCGCTTCGACAGTGTTTTACGGGTTTAACCGACCGGGCGCCAAACCGATGGATGGCGTTATTGGGAATTGGTGGCGCCAGGGCATGATCGGGGGGGCCAAGGCGCACTACGATGGTATCAAGGCGTTCTCTGAAACCGACCTCACCGACGACCTCAAGAGCATCGACGTGCCAACGCTCGTCATGCAGGGCGAAGACGACCAGGTCGTTCCGTACAAAGGCGCTGCCCTGCTCCAGGTCAAGCTACTCAAGAAACCCACCATGAAGCTCTATCCTGGTTTCCCGCATGGCATGCTCACCACCTACTCCGAGACGATAAACAAGGACCTCTTGGAATTCATTAAGGGATGAGGTCGAGGCGCGAGCGGAATAACGCGCGCTGGGCACCCATGTCAGGCAACGCAGAAGCTTGAAAAAAAAGAGCGCCACTGGGTCGACCGTGGGAAGATGACACCGGCCAAACGCCACGCGGACGGAACCGATTCTTGGAAAATTTGAGACCAGGAAGGAGCCTATGTCATGAGCACGGTTACTACCAAAGACGGGATTGAAAGCATGAGCTTGGTCCCCGGTCGGCCGGGCCACGACGAGCTCGTCCCGTCGCGCTACGCGCAGAAGGTTGGCGCGATTGACGCGCTGGTTATCAGCGACGGTGTGCTGCCAATTCCAGCCCGGACTATTGCGCACAACATCGAACCGGCCGTGCGGGCGGCCTGGCTGGAGCACGAGTTCCTGTCGCCGGAAATGCTTGAGTGGCCACTGAACGTGGTCGTGGTTCGTAGCGGCGGCCGGACCATGCTCATCGACGCTGGGATAGGGATGGACCCGGGCTTGAACTTGCCGCAAGCCGGGCGGTTGATCCGGCGATTGGAGGCCGCCGGCATCGATCTCGCATCCGTGACCGACGTGGTGCTGACCCACATGCACATGGACCACATTGGCGGGCTTCTCATCGACGGGGTGAAGGACCGGCTGCGTCCAGATCTGCGGATCCACGTGGCGGCCGCCGAGCTCAAGTTCTGGGAGTCGCCCGATTTCTCGCGTGCCGTCATGCCGGAGGGATTCCCGGACGCGCTGCGGCGGGCGGCCAAGCGGTTCGTGAGCGACTACCGCAACCGGCTGCGGCCGTTCGAGGAGGAGCACGAGGTGGCGCCGGGCGTTGTTGTCCGTCGCACCGGCGGCCATACCCCCGGGCACAGCGTAGTCCGCCTGGCGTCCGGCGGCGACCGGCTGACGTTCGCCGGCGACGCCGTGTTCCAGGTCGGGTTCGAGCACTCCGACTGGCAGAACGGCTTCGAACACGATCCCGAGGAGGCGGCCCGCGTCCGCGTCAATCTTTTGCGGGAGTTGGCGGCGACTCGCGAGCTTCTGGTGGCCACTCATCTGCCGTTCCCGTCCCTCTCCCACGTGGCGGTCGAGGGCG
>JBQCCX010000400.1:0-5655 GCA_051961815.1 Xanthobacteraceae bacterium | reverse complement strand
GCGCCGGGCTATCCGTTTCCGAAGGACATCGAGCCCGGACTTGAGTCGAGCGCGACTTTTCGCATCGACCAGCTTGCCTATTCGAACGCCTGTCATCTGGCCGAGGTCGAGGTCGATATCGAAACGGGCGGCGTGCGTATTTTGCGTTACATCGCGATCCAGGATGCCGGCCGCCTGATCAATCCGATGATCGTCGAGGGTCAGGTCCACGGCGGCATCGCGCATGGTATCGGCAACGCAATCTTTGAATGGATGGGCTATGACGATGCCGGCCAGCCAGTGACCATAACGTTTGCCGATTATCTTTTGCCGACGGCGGCAGATGTGCCGAAGCTGGAGACGCTCTATAAACAATCGCTGTCGCCGCACAATCCGCTCGGCGTCAAAGGCGTCGGCGAGGTCGGCGTCATTCCAGCCGCGGCCGCGATCGTATCGGCGATTGAGGACGCGTTATCGCCATTCAAAGTTCGCATCGCGCAGATGCCGGTCACGCCGCCCAAGCTTGCTGAACTGATCGCCCGTGCGCGGGCGCAGGCCTAGAGGTGCGACAGCATAGAATTTTGACGCTTGGCATTCGGAAGAGCAAACTCGCTTCCGATTGAGGAGAACGCCTGATGACTTGGTTGAAATCCACGATGCGCCTTTTGATGTGGGCCCTGGTGCTGGCGCCGCTGGCCGCGCCAGTGCGTGCCGAAAACTTCCCCGCGCGGCCCATTCACTTGATCATGCCCTATGCTCCGGGCGGGATCGTCGACTTTGCCGGGCGCGTTGTGGCGCAGAAGCTGGGCGAAGCCTTGGGCCAGACCGTGGTCGCCGAGAACCGACCGGGCGCCGGCGGCATTGTCGGCGTTGAATACGTCGCGCATTCGGCGCCGGATGGCTATGATCTCGTCATCATGGATCCTGCATATGTCATCAATCCGATCATGCAGAAATCCATGCCGTACGACATCTTCAAGGACCTGGTGACGGTTTCGGTCGTCAATTCGTCGCCGGAGGTCTTGGTGGCTTCGCCGCAGCTCGGCATCAAAACCTATGCAGAGCTCGTGGCCTACGGCAAAGCGAACCCCGGCAAGCTCAACTACGCGTCGGCCGGCGTCGGCACGACCCCGCATCTGGCCGCCGCGATGTGGGCGCAGCGCAGCGGCATCGAAGCGGTCCATGTACCGTATAAGGGAGTCGGCCCGTCATATGTCGATCTGATCGGCGGCAAAGTGCAGATTCTGTTTTCCAGCATCGCCGGCGCCCTGCCGTTCACCAGCAAGGGTAGCGTCGTTGCGCTTGCGACCACCGGGAACGAACGTTCCCCGGTCTATCCCGATCTTCCGACCGTCGCCGAAGCCGGCTTGCCCGGCTATGACGTCGATCTTTGGCTCGGCATTTTTACCCCGGCCAAGGTGCCACCGGATGTGCTCGCCAAGCTCAACAGCGGCCTCACGAGAGCGCTCAAGGATGACCAGCTCAAGGCGTCATTCGCGACCTTCGGCTTGACGCCGCGGGGAACGACGCTCACCGAGGGCGCCGCGTTCACCAAATCCGAATATGCGAAATGGAAGAAAGTGATCGACGACGGGCACATCACGCTGGACTGACAGTGTGCGGTGCTTGCTGCAGAGGCGATGAGGCGGGTTTGCGGAGTCCATGATGAATTCGTCATCGCGTCCATGGCCGACTGAATTGCGCCTGCGCAAGGATCGAAAAATCTTGACGGTCGCCTTCGACGACGGCGAGAGCTTCGATCTGCCCGCCGAATACCTGCGCGTGTGCAGCCCGAGCGCGGAAGTTCAGGGTCATTCGCCGAGCGAGCGGCGGACCGTTGCCGGGAAACAGAATGTCGAGATCCTGGAACTGCATCCGATCGGCAACTATGCGGTGCGCCTGGTGTTCGACGATATGCACTCAACCGGAATTTTCAGCTGGGATTACTTGTTCGAGCTCGGCCGCGACCATGACGAAAATTGGCGTCGCTATCTTGCGGATTTGGCGGCGAAGAACCTGTCGCGCTCAACCCAAGTGCCGTAGCGCCGGAGAGATGGTGCGCAACCGTGCCGCGTGCCGGTAGACGCAACCGTCAAAATTTAAAGACCTTGTTTACCACGATCTCGGTCCCGGGCCGCAAGTCTTGGCTCCAGTGATCCGCCGTCAACAATCGGTCAACTTCGGTTCGTCATACTGGCCTTAGTGTCGGGGTGGGGCATTTGATGGGGCACCAACCGACATCAGAACGGCCTTAGCTCTCTCCCTCGTGCTAAGGCCGTTCGTTTTTTCCGCGCCGCTTGATGCGGTGCCGCGCATCGGCTACACGCGCCGCCGGAAATCTTGCTTCCTCGTCGACGTGGAGTTCGCATCCGACCGGGTGAACCCCGTGAGCGGCTGTTTCCCGTTTGCACGAAGATGCTAAGATCATCTATTCGGCAGCGCGATTGAAATGCTGCCGCCAAGGGAGGGAAATCCATGACTTTGCGTATGTTTGCAAGTATTGCGCTCGCGGCCGGTTTGCTCACAGGCGGTGGCGCCTTTGCCCAGCAGCAGCCTGCCGCGCCTGCGGCGCCCGCCGCAGCGCCGAACCTCGACGCCGTTCCCGACAAAATGCCGTTCGCGACGCCCTATGGCGCGCCGGTTACAATGGACCGAGCGCAGGCCGCGGTCCAGGCGGCCGTTGCCGAAGCCAATAAACGCGGCTGGGCGCTGAACGTGGCAGTGGTCGATCCCAACGGCGATCTCGTCAGTTTCGCGCGCATGGATGGCGCGCAGCTCGCCTCGATCGCGATTTCGCAGCACAAGGCCCGCGTGGCCGCACGCTATCGCCGGCCCACACACGCGCTGGAGGATGGTGTGACTAAAGCCGGCTTAAACTATTTGTTGACGCTGGACGATGTGATCGCCTCGCGTGGCGGCATTCCGCTGGTCGAAGGCGGCAAGCTGATCGGCGCGATCGGTTGCTCGGGCGGCACCGGCTCTCAGGATGAGACGGTCTGCACAGCGGGCGCCAACACGATCAATAAATAATCTTCGCATCGGCGCCTCCGGGCGCCGCTCGATTCTGTGAGGGCGGCAAAATATTGCCGCCCTCGTTGCGTCATAGAATCAGTTTTAAGATCGTACCGCTGCGAAGACTGCGTGCCGGGCCCGCAAAAATCATGCTTGCTGCTGTCATAAATCCTGTGTGCCGATATTTGCCGGCTGGCTTGCTGGCGCTCGCGATGATTGCGCCCTGGATATCGCCGGCCTTGTCCCAAACTGCTCCCGCCGATGCGCCTCCGGCCCAGCAGCCGGAGCTCGCCGCTCTTCTGGCGCAATACCATCGCGCGCTCGAGGAATACAACAGGGCTTGGCAAAGCTACAGCGCGGCATCGAGCGCATACTGGAATCTCGTTTCGCAAAAGCGGCAGCTCCGCAATGCCAAGCGCGCGCGTGGCGAGCCGTTGTCGATCTCGGATTACGTCCTCGCCCAGCCGCCGGCCTATACCGGGCCGCCGAAGCCGCGCAATCCGCTCAAGCCCGAAGTCTCGCCGCCTCGGGTTTATGTGCCGGTGGTCGCCGATTTCGTGGCGGCGGCCCGTGACGAATTCAAGTTCATTCCGCGATTTCCGCACAGTGAGACCGAGTTCAAACGCGCCTACGCCAAAGTGGCGCTAGCGGCAGGTTTGACCACGGATCAGATCGTGCGGATTTATGGTTTTGAGGCGACCGGAAACGGCAATTACGACGTCGAAGCTGGCCTCGAATACAACAAGCACGGCCGCGCCATTACCACCGCGCTCGGTTATAACCAGTTGCTGGCCACCAATTCGGTGGAAATCCTGGCTGAAAAGGGTCCTGAACTCGTCAGACAATTCGAGAGCAAATCCGCCGCGATCGCAGGCGGCGAGTACCCCTCGCTCGACGGTAAAATCGAGATTTTACGGCGGATGGTCGCCTTCGCGCGCAGCGTTCCGGACGTCTGGGGCCAGCACGAGATTCTGGCGAACACGCCGAAAGGCTTGGCGGTGCACGCTCTTAATCTCGATCTCGATGTCGGCCCGATACTGCAGTCGCAAAAGCTTCTGGACTCGGTGGTGTTCGCGCGTCGCAAGGGATTTTCACGGACCCTCACCGCGGCCGAGCTTGAAATGATGAATCTGACCGGCGACGGCAACGGCTTCGATATGGTGACGATGCCCGCCTCCTGGCGCGACCAGGTGCCGACCGCAAACTTTTTCCGACCGAGCGGCTATGCCGACAATCCGGTGGCGCAGCGCAATAACGTCGTGGCCAAGCTGATTGCGGCAACCGATGCGCGCATGGACGAGGAAATCAAAAAGCCCGGTGCACGCGAACTCGCCGCCTATTTGCAGTGATCGCACAGGGCATTGCGACCCCGCTTTGAATGATTACGATGCGCGCTCGCAAAGGGCGGGGCTATGAAACGGCGCGAATTCATCGCATGGCTTGGCGGCGGCGCGGCGGCCTGCCGGTGAATCGGCCGCAACGTCTGCCGAGTCAGCCGCGGCGCGGCAGCGCAAGAACATTTTCAACGAACCAAAACGCTAAAGCCAAATCATGCTTTCGCCATCATCGCTATCAGAGGAAGGACAATCATGCGCGTGTATCAATTGGCAAAAGGTGGCGCCGGAATCGAAGCGCTTGCCCAGGCCGATCGGCCCGATCCAAAGCCGGCCTACCGACAAGTACTGGTGAAGGTGAGAGCCTGTTCGCTCAATTTCCGCGACCTCGCCATTGCCCGCGGCAGCTATCGCATGCCGGTGCGCGAAAATATCATCCCGCTTTCCGACGGCGCCGGTGAGGTGGTCGCAATCGGTCCCGGCGTGACGCGGGCGAAGGTTGGCGATCGCGTCGCCGGCAATTTTTTTCAGCGCTGGAGCGGCGGCGCGCCGGCAGCCGATGTGCACAAAAGCGCACTCGGCGGCGGCATTGACGGCATGCTCGCGCAGTACGTCGTGCTTGAAGAAGACGGGGCGGTGCAAATTCCGGCGCATCTGTCACTCGAGGAAGGCGCGACACTTCCCTGCGCCGCCGTGACGGTCTGGCATGCGATGGTCGAGCATGCCAAGCTCAAAGCCGGCGATACGATTCTCTTACAGGGCACCGGCGGCGTCTCGATCTTCGGATTGCAATTCGCCCGCGCCATGGGCATCCGCGCCATCATCACCTCATCGAGTGACGAGAAGCTTGCGCGCGCCAAAGCCCTCGGCGCTGCCTTTGGCATCAACTATCGAACTACGCCCGATTGGGAAAAGGCGGCCATGGAGTTTACCGGCGGAGCCGGAGTCGATCATGTCGTCGAAGTTGGCGGCGCCGCAACGCTGACCCGCTCGTTCGGCGCCATTCGGGTCGGCGGCAAAGTCACACTCATTGGTGGGCTCAGTGGGGGCGCCACCGAACTCAATCCCGCGCTGATCTTCGGCCGCCGCGCCAATGTGCAAGGCATTTCGGTCGGCTCGACGCAGATGTTCGAGGCGATGAATCGTGCCGTTGCCGCGAACGCCATTAGACCCGTCATCGACAAAGTCTTCGAATTTGCCGAGGTGCAAGCCGCGTTCCGGCACATGGCGGCCGGCGCGCATTTCGGCAAAATCGTCATTCGGGTCGGCTGAAAATTGCGCTTGAATTATGAATAATGATGTTTTAAACATCATTATTCATATCTGGGGC
>JBQCCX010000399.1:0-4359 GCA_051961815.1 Xanthobacteraceae bacterium | reverse complement strand
AGGACATTGACTGCTATGGTCAAGCAAATTGACCAAAAACACGAAAAAGTGAGCGCCACGAAACCCGGCGACGTCGCGCCGGTCATCGGCGCCGCGAGCCGCACCATGATCGCGGCAATGATGGCGCGGCTCTCGGCGCGGGGATTCGATGGAATGACCCCGGCATTCGCCGGCTTAATTCCACTACTGGATGCGGATGGCGCGCGTCCGAGCGCGCTGGCGCAACGCTCTGGCGTGACCAAACAGGCGATGAGCCAGTTGATTCACGAACTGGAAGCCCGCGGCTATGTCGAGCAGGTGCCCGATCCGGCGGATACGCGCGCCAAGCTCGTCCGCTTGTCGAAGCGCGGCGTCGCGCTGCGTCAAGCGTGCTTTGTCGTCAGGAAGGACATTCAATCGCTCGCGGCCGAGACGCTTGGAAAAGGACGGCTCGCGCAGTTGCAGCAGGACTTGATGCGTCTGTCGACGGCGCTAAGCGCGCAGCGGCCCTGAAGTGTCACCGAAACTACGGGCGCGCTTTAACGCGCCGCCATCGCCGCGCTGTAGGTGTCCGGCGCGAAGCCGACCAAGGGCTTGCCGCGCCCGAGATCGAGCACCGGCCGCTTGATCATCGACGGTTGCGCCAGCATCAGCGCAATAGCTTTCTTGGCGTCGAGGCCGTGCTTGTCCTTGTCCGGCAGCTTGCGAAATGTCGTGCCGGCGCGGTTGAGCAGCGTCTCCCAGCCGACTTGCTTCGCCCATTGCTCGAGTTGCACGCGCGCGATGCCGGCGGTCTTGTAATCATGAAAGGCGTAGTCGACGCCGCGCTTGTCGAGCCAGGCGCGCGCCTTCTTCATCGTGTCGCAGTTCTTGATGCCGTAGATGGTGATGGACATTTTTCGGAACTAATGGTGGGCTAGGCGGGGCCTGAAATACGTCTGGCTATGTCATCTGGGCGGGCTTCAACTCAGGATATTTCGCGACAATTGGACTTATGATCTCGAAAAACATGGCGCCCATGGACCTTCCGATCATGCGCCGGTATTCACGAAACTCATTTTCGGTACACAAGGACTGAATTTGTGCCAGAACAGCATCCTGCTCTGCAGCGTTTTTTGTCACGGTTTCCATAATAATCTTAGCTGCGTCACGTGACATGGTGTTCTTCCGTTTTCTGTTTGTCTAGTTCACAAGATGAACTCAGATCAGCTTCGGTCCCTACTCCCACTCGATCGTGCCCGGCGGCTTTGACGTCACGTCATAGACGACGCGGTTGACGCCTTTGACCTCGTTGACGATGCGGGTCGCCACCGTGCCGAGGAACTTCATATCGAACTGATAAAAATCCGCGGTCATGCCGTCGGTGGACGTCACCGCGCGCAGGCCGACGACATAATCGTAGGTGCGGAAGTCGCCCATCACGCCGACGGTGCGCACCGGCAACAGCACCGCAAAAGCCTGCCAGATGTCGTCGTAAAGGCCGGCGCGGCGGATCTCCTCGATGAACACATCGTCGGCGAGCCGCAAAATGTCGAGCTTGTCGCGGGTGATCGCGCCGGGGCAGCGAATCGCCAGGCCCGGCCCCGGAAACGGATGGCGGCCGACGAATGCTTCCGGCAGGCCGAGCTCGCGGCCGAGCGCGCGCACCTCGTCCTTGAACAGTTCGCGCAACGGCTCGACCAGCTTCAAGTGCATGCGCTCCGGCAAACCGCCGACATTATGGTGCGACTTGATCGTGACCGACGGTCCGCCGGTGAACGACACGCTCTCGATCACGTCGGGATAGAGCGTGCCCTGCGCCAAAAATTCCGCGCCACCGACTTTCTTTGCTTCGGTCTCGAACACGTCGATGAACAATTTGCCGATGGTCTTGCGCTTGCCTTCGGGGTCGTCGATGCCGGCGAGCGCTTTGAGGAAGGTGTCCTCGGCCGCAACATGAACGAGCGGGATGTTGTAGTGATCGCGAAACAGCGTCACCACGCGTTCGCCCTCGCCGAGACGCAGGAGCCCGTGATCGACGAAGACGCAGGTCAGTTGCTCGCCGATCGCTTCATGGATGAGCACCGCAGCGACCGCGGAATCGACGCCGCCGGACAGCCCGCAAATCACTCTGCCTTTGCCGACCTGGCGGCGGATCGCCGCAATCGCCTCCTCCTTGAACGCGCGCATGGTCCAGTCGCCGCGGCAGCCGGCAATCTTGCGCACGAAATTGCGCAGGATGGCGGCGCCGTGCGGGGTATGCACGACTTCGAGATGAAATTGCGTGGCGTAGAATTTGCGCGTCTCGTCGCCGATCATGGCAATCGGCGCGTTGGAGGACGTTCCGATCGCGGTAAATCCCGGCGGCGGCTTGGTGACGCGGTCGCCGTGGCTCATCCACACTGGATAGCGCTGGCCCTCTTCCCAGACGCCGTCGGTCAACGGCGAGGATTTGACGAGTTCGACTTCGGCGCGGCCAAACTCACGATGATGTCCGCCCTCGACCTTGCCGCCGAGCTGATGCGCCATGGCCTGCTCGCCGTAGCAAATGCCGAGCACCGGCACGCCGGCTTGGTACACCGCCATCGGCGCGAGCGGCGCGTCCTTGTCGAGCACCGAGGCCGGCCCGCCTGAGAGGATGATCCCCTTCGGCTGCAGAGCATCCAGCGCCGCTTCGGCCTTCTGAAACGGCGCGATTTCGCAATAAACCTTCTCTTCGCGCACGCGGCGCGCGATCAGCTGCGTGACCTGCGAGCCGAAATCGACGATGAGAATCTTGTCGTGGGATGCCATAGCGGGTTCTATACCCTCATCGCCCTCTCCGCCAGCGGATTGTCATCGCCGCATCAGGACTGCCGCCGCAGCACGCTGACAAAAAAGCCGTCGGTATCGGTGCGTCGCGGGGTCATCAACAGCCCCTCGGCCGAGATCAGCGCCGCGCGGGCGAAAAGGTGGGCGCGCTCGCCTAATGCCTTCACGACCTCCGCTGGCTTTTCCACGGAAAAATCGGGATGGCGGGTCAGAAATGCCGCGACCTGATCGTTGTTTTCTTCGGCCAAGACCGAACAGGTCACATAAGCGATTCGCGCCCCTGGCTTGGCCAGGGTCGCCGCGTGCTCCAGCACCGCCTCTTGCTCCTTGACCCGCTCGGCCAGCGCTCCGGGGCGGATGCGCCATTTGGCGTCGGGGTTGCGGCGCCAAGCGCCGGTGCCGGTGCATGGCGCATCGATCATGACGAGATCGGCGCGAACGGCGAGGTCGGCAACAACATCGCTGCTGCCGCGCCCGGGCGGAGTGCGCACCTGAACGTTACGCACGCCGGCGCGGGAAACCCGCGCGTGGATCGGCGCCAACCGGCGCTTGTCGAGATCAGTGGCATAAATCTGGCCGCGATTGTCCATCGCCGCGGCGAGCGCCAGCGTCTTGCCGCCGGCGCCGGCGCACAGATCGACGACCTGTTCGCCGGGCTTGGCGTCCGCCAGCAGCGCCGCGAGCTGCGAGCCCTCGTCCTGGATTTCGATCTGACCTTTGAGAAAGACCGGCTCGGCATGGATCGCGGGGCTTTTGGCCTCGGCTGCAAGCCGAATGCGCATGCCGATTGGCGACCAGCGGGTCGGCGCACCATTGAGGTGTTGCAGCTTGGCCAGCGCCTCGTCGCGTTCGGCGGCGAGCCAATTGACCCGCAGATCGAGAGGAGCGCGACTCGCGAGCGCGGCGCCTTCCGCCGCCCGCTCATCGCCGAATACGAGTTGCAGATGCGGCTCGAGCCATTCCGGATAGTCGCCTTCGACATAAGCCGGCGCGCCGGTGAGCGAGCCGGTGGTCAGAGCGGTTGTTTCCTCCGCCGTCAACGACGCCGGCGCATAGCGGGTGCCGTTGCACAATGCGGCAATGGCCTCAGCATCGAGCCCGCGCTCCCGGCGCAACATGCCGATAAGCGCCGCGCGCGGGCTCGCCTCGCCCATCAACCAGGCCGAAGACGATTTTCGCCGCAACGCGTCGTAGACAAGGCCGGCAATCGCGGCGCGGTCACCGGAACCGGCGAAGCGATGCGACAGCCCCCAGTCTTTGAGCGCATCGGGAGCCGGCCGCCGCCGCATTTCAATGTCGGCGAAGACCTCGATTGCGGCGGACAGTCGGGCCGACGGAGTCATGAGCTCAAGCGGCGACTCAATTACTTAGACCCAAGGGGCAGTCAGTATTTCTACAATGTAGATCACCCACATGATCGCCAGCACCAGCGCCGAGACGCCGAAAAATGCACCGCGCAGCCGCACCCGATTGCTGGTCACGTGCACATAGGCCTGCAGATAGCGGAAGATCACGAACACCCAGGCCAGCACCACGAAAATCAGATCCGCATGCCGCGTCACCCAGGCGAGGATGGTCAGCACATAAAAC
>JBQCCX010000398.1:0-2367 GCA_051961815.1 Xanthobacteraceae bacterium | reverse complement strand
GAGCGCACCGGCAAGGGCCAACGCATCGACATGGCGATGCTGGATGTGGCGATGATCCTGATGAGCACGCATCTCACCGCCTATCTGCGCAACGGCGCGCATCCCAAGCCGCACGGCAACAGCCATCCGCACGCGACCAATTCCGCTTACACGGCGAAGGACGGGATGGTGATGCTGGGCGCCAGCAATTTGCGGCAGCAGAAGCGCTTGTGGACGGTGCTCGGCCGGCCCGACATGATCAAAAAAAGCAACGACGAGCGCGACGCCGATCACGCTCGCGAGGTTGCGCTGCTCACCGAGATCATGGCGACGCGCGGCGCCGCCGAATGGGAGGACTTCCTGCAGGCACGCCATGTGCCGGCGGCACGGGTGCGTACGATGGGCGAAGCGCTGGCCGATCCGCAGCTCGCAGGCCGCGGCGTCATTCAGCGGCACGCCGCGGGGAGCGCGGGCCTCGAGCCGGATTTGGCGGTGCCGGTCGCCGCTTTCACATTTGCCCATGGGGGTCCGCGCATCGACACGCCGCCGCCGGCGCTCGGGCAGCACAACGCCGAGATTCTTGCCGAGCTTGGCGAAGGCGGAGCGCCGCGCAAAACCGCAGCCACCCGCGCCTGACAGCACGCCGTGTGAGCTTCCGCAAATGTCATCCATCACACGGCGCGATTTCCTCAGCGGCACCGCCTTGACAATCGCGGCCGGATTGACGCCGGCCGCGCAGATCGCCGCCGCGCCCGCGTTATATCCTCCGGCGCTGACCGGCATGCGCGGTCAGCATCCCGGCTCGTTCGAAGCGGCGCATGCCTTTGCGCGCGAGGGCCGGCGCTTCGGCATTGATGATGCTGCCAGCGAAGAGAGCTACGATCTGGTGGTGGTCGGCGGCGGCATCAGCGGGCTCGCCGCGGCGTGGTTCTCTCGCCAGGCGGTTGGTGGATCGGCCCGCATTCTTATTCTCGACAATCACGACGATTTCGGCGGCCATGCCAAGCGCAACGAGTTCGCAAGCGGCGCACGCACACTGATTGGCTATGGCGGCAGCCAATCGATCCAGTCGCCGAAGACATTGTGGAGCGACGTCGCCAAGGGTCTGCTTCGCGACCTTGGCGTGGACGCCTCGCGGTTTGACGCCGCATTCGACCGCGGCTTCTATTCCTCGCTCGGGTTGTCGCGCGGAGTGTTTTTCGATCGCGAAAGTTTCGGCCGCGATGCGCTTGTTGCGGGCGACCCCTTATTGTCGCGCGGCGCGGACGGCGGTTCGACACTGACGAATTTTATCGCGGCCATGCCGATTGCGGATGCGAGCAAACGGCAATTGCTGGCGCTGTACGACCGCGAACGCGATCCGCTTGCCGGCAAGTCGGCCGAAGAGAAGGCCGAAATCCTCAAGAGCACGAGCTATCGGGATTATCTGATCAAGGTCTGCGGCTGCAGCGAGGAGGTCGCGAACTGCTTTCAGGGCCGCCCGCTCGGCTTTTTCGGGCTGGGCTGCGACGCGGTGCCGGCGTTCGATGTGCGCGACTTCGGCTATCCCGGCTTCGCCGGACTTGGGCTTGCGGCTGAGGACCATCCGGAATGGAGCGAGCCCTATATTTATCACTTCCCGGACGGCAATGCCGCGCTGGCACGGCTGTTGGCGCGCGCGCTCATTCCCGGCGCCGCGCCGGGCCACACCATGGACGACATCGTGCTCGCCGGCTTCGATTATGGCGCGCTCGATCGCGCCGGCAGCGCTGTGCGCATTCGCCTGCAGTCGACCGTCATCGATGTGCGGCAGCGCGGCGACGCGGTCAGCATCGGCTATGTCCAGGGCAAGACTAGTGACGGGGCGCCGCATCGCGTGACGGCAAAACACGCCGTGCTGGCCTGCTTCCACATGATGATTCCGTATCTCCTGCCCAATTTGCCGGCCGCGCAGCGCGAGGCGCTGGCGAGCAATGTCAAGACGCCGCTGGTCTACACCAATGTGGTGGTGCGCGATTGGCGGCCGTGGCTCGCGCTCAAGGTCTCCGACATCGCCGCGCCGATGAACTTCTTCTCTCACGTCGCGCTCGATTTTCCGGTCGATCTCGGCGGCTATCGTCATCCGCGCGATCCGGCGGAGCCGATCGCGCTGCATCTCGAACACGTGCCCGGCGCGCCGAATTCCGGCCTCGATGCGCGCGCGCACTTCCATATCGGCCAGGCCAAGCTCCTGGCCATGACTTTCGCGGATTTCGAAACGCGCATTCGCGATCAACTGGGCCGCATGCTCGGTCCCGGCGGCTTCGACGGCGAGCGCGATATTGCGGCGATCACCGTCAATCGCTGGCCGCACGGCTACGGCTACGTGGCCAATTCGCTGTTCGACCCCGACGACTACGACGATCGCGT
>JBQCCX010000397.1:0-2163 GCA_051961815.1 Xanthobacteraceae bacterium | reverse complement strand
CTGCGTATTGCGATCGCAAAAACCGCCGATCCCGCGCACATTCTCCATGCACTGTGCAAATGTCGTGAAGCCGCAATTGGTGCCGCCGCCGCCGCTCGCGGTATAATAGGAGCACCAGGGATAATTTTGCGCTTCGGCGCGCCCTGTCGCAGCGATGACGCCGCAAATTGCCAATATGGCGAATAAGAGCTTCATGACGCTTCCCGGTCTCTGTTATGGCTCGACTCTATAAATCCCGGGACTTCGGTTTTATTCCCGCGTCAATCCGCCCTCCGGCTTAGCTGAGCAAGCGGCGCACCGCGGCTGACCAGTCAGCCAATTTGCGGGTGCGCTCCTTTGCATCCATGCGCGGTTCGAAGCGGCGTTCCAGACGCCAATGTTGCAAAAATCGATCCGGTTCCGGAAAGAAGCCGGCATGCAAGCCGGCCAGATAGGCCGCGCCAAGCGCGGTTGTTTCCTTGATTTGCGGACGATCGATGGTGCTGCCGAGAAGGTCGGCGAGCCGCTGCATCGTCCAGTCGGAAACGGCCATGCCACCGTCGACGCGAAGCGTGCTCGCCATGCTTACGCTGCCGCGACAATCGTCTCTCATCGCCGCCAGCAGATCGGCGGTCTGAAAGCAAACGCTCTCCAGCGCAGCTTGCGCCAATTCGCGAGGTCCGGTTGCCCGCGTCATACCAAATAACGCGCCGCGCACGTCGGGGCGCCAATGCGGCGCGCCCAATCCGACGAAGGCCGGCACCAGCACAACATCCTGCGACGGATCCGCTGCTTGCGCGAACGCCCCACTCTGTTCCGCAGTGGTGATGATCTTCAATCCGTCGCGCAGCCACTGCACCGCCGCGCCCGCGACAAAAACCGAGCCCTCGAGCGCGTAGCTGCGCACCCCGCCGAGCTGATAAGCAACCGTGGTGAGCAGCCGATTTTTGGAGGTGACAGCGGCGCCGCCAGTATTGAGTACGATGAAACAGCCGGTGCCGTAAGTGGACTTCACCATTCCGGGAGCAAAGCAGGCCTGCCCGATCAGCGCGGCCTGTTGATCCCCGGCGATGCCGCATATTGGAATCGCCGCGCCGAACAGATCGGGGTCGGTGGTGCCGAAGTCCCCGGAGGAGTCCAACACCTGCGGCAATACCGAGCGCGGGATGCGCAGCGCCGCAAGCAGCGCATCGTCCCACCGCCCGGCATGAATGTCGTAAAGCAGCGTGCGCGAGGCGTTGGTGGCGTCGGTTGCGTGAAGGCGGCCGCCGGTCAAACGCCACAGCAAATAAGTATCGACCGTGCCGAAAGCGAGCTCGCCGCGGGCGGCGCGCTCGCGCGCGTCGGGGACGTTGTCGAGGAGCCAAGCGAGTTTGGTTCCGGAGAAATAAGGGTCGAGCAACAGCCCGGTCTTGGCGCTGAAGCGCGCTTCGTGGCCGGCCGCTTTGAGCTTGGCGCAAAGCTCCGCGGTACGCCGGTCTTGCCAGACAATGGCGCGATGGACCGGCCGGCCGTTGGCGCGGTCCCATAACAATGTCGTTTCGCGCTGATTGGCGATGCCGATCGCGGCGACGTCGCGCGCGGCCGCGCCGGCCTGGTACAGCACCGCGCGACAGGTCGACAGCGTCGACGACCATAAGTCTTCGGGCTCATGCTCGACCTCGCCGTCGGCGGGGAAGTGCTGCGGAAATTCTTGCTGCGCGACCACCGCGATCGAGGTGTTGGCGCGAAACAGAATGGCGCGGGTCGATGTCGTTCCCTGATCGATGGCAAGGACGTAAGCCGCCACGCGCTTTCCCTAAAAATCGTTGGCGGTCCGCAGCGGACCCCTATCCATCAGCGGCTGGCGGCCTGCGCCAGCCGTTCTCTTGAACCCGAAATGGACAAGTGCTGCAGGCGCCGCCCGCACGATGTGATCGTATTGACCAGCAGCATCGAAACGGTCATCGGTCCGACGCCGCCGGGTACCGGGGTGATATAGGAGGCCTTTGGCGCGACGCCGGCGAAATCGACGTCGCCGACCAGCTTGCCGTCCGCAAGCCGGTTGATGCCGACATCGATCACCACCGCGCCGGTTCGCACCATCTGCGGCAAGATCAGATTCGGATAGCCAGCCGCTACGACCAAGACGTCGGCAAGCAGCGTGAACTGCGCCAGATCGCGAGTCTTGGCGTGGCAGATGCA
>JBQCCX010000396.1:0-8501 GCA_051961815.1 Xanthobacteraceae bacterium | reverse complement strand
ATAGAGCAGGAAGAACGGATTTTCGAGCGCCTTTGGATTGTCGAAGACCAGCGCGCCCTGGCCAAGATAGTTCAGCGCAAGCGACGGCAAGACCACGCACAGCCAGGCGATCTGGATCGGCCCGCGGCCGAAATGGCCGAGATCGGCGTAAAGCGCCTCCGCGCCGGTAACTGCAAGAAACACGGCACCGAGCGTGTACAGGCCGATCATGCCATGGTGCAGCAGGAAATCGATCCCATACAAAGGATTGAGCGCCCACAGCACGCCGGGATCGGTCGCGACCCATTTCACGCCGGGGATGGCGATGACGACAAACCACACCATCATGATCGGGCCGAACAGCGCGGCGACTTTCGCGGTCCCGCGCGATTGAACGGCAAACAACACGATCAAGATCACAACTGTGAATGGCACAACGTATTCATGGAAGGCGGGGGTCGCGACATCGATGCCCTCCACCGCCGATAAAACCGACAACGCCGGTGTGATCACGGCATCGCCGTAGAATAGACCGGCGCTGGCAATACCAAGGAGCGCCACCACGCCCATGGCCTTGCCGACGTGACCGACGGCGCGCGAAGCAAGGGCCATCAGGGTCAGCGTCCCACCCTCCCCGTTATTGTCGGCGCGCAGGAGGATCACAACGTATTTCAAAGTAACGACGACGATCAGGGCCCACAGGATTAGGGATAGGACGCCGATCACGGTCGCCCTGGTCATGTCGGCGTGGTTCGGCCCGGATGCGGCTTCAAGCGCCACGCGCACCGCATAGAGCGGGCTCGTACCGATGTCGCCGTAGACGACGCCGATGCTACCCACCGTGAGACCCAAGAGCCCAGGGCCCGTTCGCGCGGGATGGCTGCCGTTGGCCGGCATTTCGCTTCCCGAGGCAGAAGCGCTCAGGCTGTTGGTCATGGATTATGAACGGGACGTCTCGTCCCTGCTCCGGATATGCCGTCCGCCCCCGGGGGCCAGCCGCGGGCCTATACACCCATCGGACCCCAATGTCATGACGTCGCGGGGCCGCCCGCCGCCTTACTTCTCGCCTATCTGCCTTGCGTAAGGCGGTTAGGCGCGCGCAACCCACGACCAGCGGCCAGAAGGCCGTCCGGCGGCACGGGCTGGGATGGCGGCCGGGATACGCTAAAACACACCGCCCACGCCGAAGGCCGGCGGTTTGAGTTCGGACCTCGTGACCGCTGGCTAAAAAAACAGCAAGATAGCCGACCGTTGGCGGGCCTGGCGGCGGCTACGGTCCAGGGAGATACCAGAATGCGTGAGATCGGTCATTTCGTCGGCGGTAAGCTCGTCAAGGGGACGTCAGGACGTTTCGGCGAGGTGTTCAATCCCAACACCGGCGAGGTCCAGGGCAAGGTCGCGCTCGCCAGCAAATCCGAGATGCAGGAGGCGATCGCCAATGCCGAGGCGGCCTTTCCCGGCTGGGCCGCGACCAATCCCCAGCGCCGCGCTCGGGTAATGTTCAAGTTTCTCCAACTCATTCAGAACGAATACGACGATCTCGCCCGCCTGCTGTCTTCCGAGCACGGCAAGACGTTTGCCGATTCCAAGGGCGACATCCAACGCGGCCTCGAAGTGGTGGAATTCGCCTGCGGGATCCCACACCTGCTGAAGGGCGAATTTACCGAAGGCGCCGGCCCGGGGATTGATCTTTTTTCAATGCGTCAGCCACTGGGGGTCGTCGCAGGCATCACCCCGTTTAATTTTCCGGCGATGATCCCATTGTGGAAATGTGCTCCGGCGATTGCGTGCGGTAACACCTTCATTCTCAAGCCATCCGAGCGTGATCCTTCGGTGCCGCTGCACATCGCCGAACTCTTTCTCAAAGCCGGACTGCCGCAGGGCGTTTTCAACGTCGTCAACGGCGACAAGGAAGCCGTGGACACGCTGCTTACGGATCCGCGCATAAGAGCGATTGGCTTCGTCGGCTCGTCGGCGATCGCCGAGTATATTTTTGCGACCGGCACCGCGCACGGCAAACGGGTCCAGTGCTTCGGCGGCGCGAAGAACCACATGATCGTCATGCCGGATGCCGATATGGATCAGGCGGTCGATGCCTTGATCGGCGCCGGCTACGGCTCCGCCGGCGAACGCTGCATGGCGGTCTCGGTCGCGGTCCCGGTCGGCAACAAGACCGCCGATACGCTGATGCAAAAACTCATTCCCAGGGTCGAGGGATTAAAGATCGGACCCGCAAGCGACCCCCAAGTCGATTACGGCCCGATGGTCACGCGCGACCTTCTCAACAAGGTCAAAGGCTATATCGAGGACGGCATCAAGGAAGGCGCCAAGCTTGTCGTCGACGGACGTAATTTCAAGCTGCAGGGCTACGAGAACGGCAACTTCATCGGCGGCTGCCTGTTTGATGAGGTCAAGCCGCACATGCACATCTACAAGGAAGAGATTTTCGGTCCGGTGCTGTCTGTGGTGCGCGCCAAAGACTACGAAGAGGCGCTGCGCCTGCCGTCCGAGCACGAATACGGCAACGGCGTCGCGATCTTCACGCGCGACGGCGATACCGCGCGCGATTTCACCAGCCGCGTCCAGGTCGGCATGGTCGGAATCAATTTCGCGATCCCGGTGCCGTTATCCTATTACACCTTCGGCGGCTGGAAGCGATCGGGATTCGGCGATCTCAATCAGCACGGGCCTGACGCGGTGCGGTTCTACACCAAGACCAAGACCGTGACGGCGCGCTGGCCGTCCGGCACCAAGGAGGGCGCCGAATTCGTCATTCCGACGATGCGATGAGGCCGGCGCGGCTTCGGCGCCGGTACAACTGGCTCCTGCGGATCTAGTGCTCCGCCGGCGGAGCACTAGCGCCCGCATCCGGCGCTTCGCTCGAAGCGGGCTTTGCTTCATCGCTTGAGGCCGGCTTGGCCGCCTCCGATGGGCCGGGTCTCGCGATCCTCTGGCCGAGATAACGCGGGATCACGATGCGCTCGCCTTCGCTCAGCGCCGCGCCCTCGGACTTTCGATTGATCTGCGCCACCGCCCAGGCGGGCACATGGTAGCTCGCCGCGAGCGCTTGTAGCGTCTCCCCGCTATGCGCGGATACGGCTGCGCCCGAGTCCCATAATTCAATCGGACCGGTCGCGGCAAAGACGATGCGCAGTGGCACCGCCTCGCCTTCTCCGCCGGCGCCCATGGATCTGATCTTGGCCGCCAACAGCTCCTGGATGCGACTGAACTTGTCGAGATTGACGTGAATGATTTCGCTGCGATCCTTCAGATTGTAGCTGGCATAATGGCCATGGAAGCCCGGACCGGGTGGGAGATCGCCGCCGCCGAGTATGTTCGAAGACTGATACAGATTGATGTAGCGGTGCACGTTTCCGGGAATGGTGTCATTGCCGCGATTGGGATCGTAAGTGATCAGCAGGCTCACCGGCACATGAGCGGCGCCGAGCGCCTGAGCGAACTCAACTGCGGAATTACCGCCGATCGAATGCCCAACGACGGCGATCGGCTTGGGATCACGCCGATAATCGCTGATCGCCTGGTCGGCCACGCTGCGCCAGCTGGCGTGGGAGTAATTGCTGGCGGCGACGCCGCTGCGATTGACGCGCTGCGCCAGTTCGTCCATGCCCCAATCGATCTGTGGGATCAGGCCATAGAACAGATAGGCTCGCCCGCGAACCGATTGGGCGTTAGCCGTCGTCTGTAAGCACGCCGAAATGACGATCGCCGCCATCAGGGCGAGCAATGCGAATGCAGTTTTCTTGCGCTGGACCATGAGTTTGCCGAGTTGGATGGATCAATCGACCGCGAGATGCTATCGGTCGGGTATAGATGTTGCGGAGCGCTCCCCCAATCGCGCTTTCCCGAGACTTCACGTCGAAATCTGCCCGAGGACGGCGCCAAATGCCACCAATACTGGGAGAAATTGTGGCCCGATACGGTCCGCTGAAAGTTCCTCATCGCGGACGAGCCTCCTACCCGCGATTACATGCTTGAACCGATGACGTTTCTCAGAAAGCTCATGAGCGGCCAAATCGCCCTCTGGTGCGCCTTCTGGCTCATCGGGATTCCGCTCGTGCTGATGTGGGACGTGAGCGGGCTATGTACGGTCGTCGGCTGCGGGATCCAGGACCCGACAATTGGCGGCTTGTTACTGGCGCTGTTCGGGCTTTCGAGCATCGCTATCCCGGTTGTCTCGTTCGCGATCTGGCGCAGTTCATCGAATTACCCGCAAAAGACGCCGTGGCGCATCGCGCTCGCGCTCGGCGCCAAATTGTGCGCGGTCGTTTCGACATTGCTGGCGCTGATCGGGTTGGCGGTGCTTCTCTACATTCTCTATTACGTCTTCATATATCCGGCGCTTAATCATGCCTAATCTGATAAGCCGTTTATTCAATGGTTTCTCGGCGTTTCCTTGCAAGAAACTTGCGAATGCCAATAATCACGTCGGCATGCATTGAGGGAGCCGCGATATGTCACGTCTTCGCACGATTTTGGCGCTCATCGGCATCGGCCTGACCTTGTCAGCCTGCGGCTACAACACCATTCCAACGCTTCAAGAACAGGCCAAAGCCCGCTGGTCAGACGTGCAGAACCAATATCAACGGCGCGCCGATCTGATCCCGAATCTCGTGGCGACTGTGCAGGGATATGCCACCCAGGAGAAAAGCGTCCTAACCGCGGTCGTCGAAGCGCGCGCCAAAGCGACACAAATAACGGTGAATGCTTCCGATCTTACCGATCCCGACAAGCTCAAAGCCTTCCAGGATGCGCAGGCGCAGTTGACCGGCGCTCTCGGCCGTTTGCTGGCCGTCTCGGAAAACTATCCGGACCTTAAATCCAACGCCAATTTCCTGGCGCTGCAATCGCAGCTTGAGGGCACCGAGAACCGCATCGCGGTGGCGCGGCGCGATTATATCGATGCCGTGCGGGCCTATAACACGGCACTGCGCACCTTCCCGACCGTGATCTGGGCCAAAACGGCATTTTCAGGCGAGAAGCCGATGGCGGAATTCACGGCCAGTGAAGGTTCGGAAAAGCCGCCACAGGTGAAGTTCTAAAGTCCGCCGCAGTGCGACGCGCCGCTATACCACTTGCCACGGTCGTTATCGGTTTCGCCACTTTTGTTGCATTCGCGCTCGATTATCCCGCGCTGACCGGCCGCGTGGTCGATCAGGCCAACGTGATTACTGAGCAAAGCCGGACCGGGATCGAAACAAAGCTCAAGGAGCTTGAGGACAAATCGAGCATTCAACTCGTCGTCGCGACAGTGAAGTCGTTGCAGGGCAGCGACATCGAGACTTATGCCAACGGGCTCTTTCGTTTCTGGAAGCTTGGCCAGGCCCAGAAGAATAACGGCGTGCTGCTCCTGGTCGCGCCCGCAGAACACAAGGTGCGGATCGAAGTCGGCTACGGTCTCGAAGGCACCCTGACCGACGCTTTGTCCTCGGTCATCATCGCCAGCGCCATCGTACCGCGGTTCAAGGCAGGCGATTTTTCCGGCGGGATCGAACGCGGCGTCGACGGCATCATAAATGTCCTCAGCGGCGATACCGCCGGCTGGCAAGCCAAGGTCGATGTCAGACAGGAAGATGCTTCGGCCGATGTCAACAAGCTGTTTCCGCTTCTGTTCTTTTTGCTGGTGATCTTCATCTGCTGGTATTTCATTCATCATGCCGGTGGAGGACCCACCGGGCGCGGCAGCGGGCGAAGACGCGGCACGCCGATCTTTATCCCCTATGGCGGGCCCGGCTGGGGCTCGGGATGGGGTGGTGGTGGCGGTTTCGGCGGCGGCTTTGGCGGCGGCTTCGGTGGCGGCGGCGGATCGTCGGGCGGCGGCGGCGCATCCGGGAGCTGGTGATGGAATTGACGAAGCAGGACAATGACGCGATTGCCGCCGCCATCCATGAGGCGGAGCAACGCACGTGCGGGCAAATTGTTTGCGTGCTTGCGCACGCTTCGTCCGCCTATGCCCACGTTCCTATCTTGTGGTCGAGCCTGTTGGCGCTTTTCACGCCTTGGCCGTTGATCTATTTCACGCAATGGAGTGTGCAGCGAATATTTTTGGCGCAGCTGATCGTCTTTCTGGTTGCCGCTTTGGTCCTCTCCTGGGCGCCTTTACGCATTCTGCTCGTGCCGCGCGCGATTCAGCGTGCCCGCGCCCATCGCGCGGGCCTCGAGCAGTTCGTCCTGCGCGGGATTAGCCGCACGCGCAATCGCTGCGGCGTATTGATCTTCGTGTCAGCGGCCGAGCACTACGCGCGCATCATCGCCGATGAGGGTGTGGCGCAGAAAGTGCACGCCGGGGAATGGCAGGCAGCGATCGATACGCTGACGATGCACATGCGCGACGGGCGCGTTGCTGCAGGATTTATCGCGGCAATTGAGCGCTGCGGCGCCATACTGGCGCAGCATGCTCCACCTGACGGCTCCGCGAACGAGCTGCCGAATAGGTTGTATGTGGTCTAACGGCGCGTTGCGGCGCTAAATGATCGCATGGCGCACCTTCGCCGAGATCCATTCGCTGACGAGAACTGTCGCAAGTATGATCAGCAAGATCAGTGAGACGCGCGTCCACGCCAGCGTCGTGATAGCGGCGTTGAGCGGTAGGCCTATGCCGCCGGCGCCAACGAGGCCGAGCACGGTCGATTCGCGGATATTGATGTCCCAGCGAAACACTGAAATGCCCGCAAATGCCGGCAGAATTTGCGGCACGATGCCAAAAGCCGTGACCTGCGCCCCGCCGGCACCAGTGGCGCGAACCGCCTCGACCTGAGATTCATCGATCTCCTCGATCGCCTCGTAAAGGAGCTTGGCGCAAAAACCGATCGAGCGGAGCGCGATCGCGAAAATGCCGGCCAGCAGGCCAGGCCCGATGATCGTCACCAACATCAACGCCCAGATCAACGCGTTGATCGAGCGCGACGAGACGATAATGAAAAGGGCGACCGGTCGAATGAATACGGCGCTCGGCGTCGTATTGCGCGCCGCGCAATAAGCGACCGGCACCGCGAGCACGATAGCCAACGCGGTACCAAGGGTTGCCATGTTGATGGTGTCCCACATCGGCCGCCACAGCACGGCAACAAAAGCCCAATCTGGCGGCACCATGCGCGCGGCAAGATCGGCGGCTTGCGCCGGCGCATCCGTCACGAAGGGCCATATCGTCTTGTCGGAGATCAACTGGCAGCAATAGACAAAGACCGCCGTCCCGGCCGCCCAGATCAGCCAGGTCGCGAACTGCGCACCATGCGCGCGGCGATGCCAGACTAAGGTCCCGTTTCGGCGCGCAACGGTCATTCATTGCACCCAGCGGCGAACATAGCTCGATGAATATTCGACAAGCATCACGATGGCGATGATGATCAACAAAATGGCGGCCGCGGAATCGAACTCATAGCGGTTGAAAGCGGTATCGAGTGTGGCGCCAATCCCGCCGGCGCCGACGATGCCGACCACTGCGGATTCGCGGAAGTTGATATCGAAGCGGTAGAGCGCAAGCCCGATCATGCGCGGCATGACTTGCGGCTGCAGCCCGTAATTGATCCATTGCAGCCAGCCGGCGCCGGTCGCGCGCACCGCTTCCGCCGATGATGGATCGGTATCCTCTATATCTTCGGCGAGCAGCTTCCCATAGAAGCCGATCGTCGCGAATGACAGCGTCACCAATCCTGCAAACGGACCGAAACCAAATAACTTCACGAAAAAAATTGCCAAGATGATTTCCTGGAAGCTGCGCGAGAAAGCGAGAATACCGCGGCAGAAATAATAGATTGCGCGAGGAGCGATATTTTTTGCCGCGCCAAGACCAATGGGAATCGAAATGGCGATCCCAATCACAGTGGAAGCCACGGTCATGTACAGGCTTTCAAGGATGCCTTCGGTGATGTCATTCCATCGGCCGGTGAAATTCGGCGGAAAGAAAGCGGCGAAGAAGCGCGCACCGCGTGGCAGCCCCTCCCAGACACGCGTCCAATTCACATCGATCGTGCCCAGCGCCAGCGCTACATAGAGCACGGCGCCCAAGCCCAGCGCCCAACGCAGCCAGGCGCGCTTGATCAGCGGTGGTTTTCTCCAATACCGGGAGGGAACGGCGGCGGTTGTCATGCGGACGTCAGGTCAACCCGGCCATTCGGTCGCGGTCACGGTGGGGTTGGCGGCTTTCCGGCGGAGCGATAGTCGGAGATTGCGAACCTGTCTCATCCCCCTCCCCGTCGGATTTGCCGATCGTCGCCGACCAATCCTCCTCGCCGTAAATTCTTGTCAGCGCCTCAGCGGTGAGGCCGTTTGGCGGGCCGTCGTAAACAATTTGGCCTAGTTGCAAGCCAACGATGCGCTCGGCAAACAATTGCGCCAGCATGACGTCGTGTATGTTGATGATCGCCGACAACTTGCGTTCTGCGCAAAGTTCTTTGATCAACCGCATGATCTGGCGCGAGGTCTTTGGATCGAGCGATGCGGTCGGCTCGTCCACCAAAAGCAAGTCAGGGTTCTGAATGAGCGCCCGGCAGATGCCAACCCGC
>JBQCCX010000395.1:0-27674 GCA_051961815.1 Xanthobacteraceae bacterium | reverse complement strand
TTTGCGCGCAAAATCGGCCGTTCGAGCCAGGCGGCGCGCCATTCGTGCGGCCCGATTTCACCCGGCTCTTGGAGGAACAATGTTTATTACGCCCGCATTCGCGCAAAGCGGTCTGTTTGGCGGCGATTCAGCCGGCATGCTCACATCATTTGCGCCGCTGATCTTCATCATCGTGATCATGTACTTCTTGATCCTGCGGCCGCAGCAACAAAAGGCCAAACAGCATCAAGCCATGATCAAAGCCCTGCGGCGTGGCGACACCGTCGTCACCAGCGGCGGACTGGTTGGCAAGGTCACCAAGGTGGTCGACGATGACCATATCGAGATCGAGATTTCGGACGGGGTCCGGGTGCGGCATGTGCGCGCCATGGTGAGCGACGTGCGCGCCAAAGGCGAACCCGTTGAAGGATGAGAGCACCTGACCTCTCCAGCGACTGACCGGCGGAGAAGGGCAGGGCTCCGCCACCGCGCCGGCGCCGCAACTTAAGGAAAACGCCACCAAATGTTGTTTTTCACGCGCTGGAAGGCAGCGGCAATTCTAGCCATCGCGCTGGTCGTATGCCTTTTCACCTTGCCCAATTTCTTTCCGGAAAACGTCGTCAGGCATTGGCCCACTTGGGCGCAACGCCACATCGTGCTCGGGCTCGACCTGCAAGGCGGCTCGCATCTCTTGCTGGAGGTCGATTCGGCGGCAGTGCGCAAGGAACAATTGCAATCGATCAACGACGAGGTATTGCGCGTGCTCCGCCAGGCCCGCATTCCGTTCACCGGGCGCGCCGTCCGCGGCAACAGCGTCGAAGTGCGCATAACGCGGGACACCGATCTCGACTCCGCGCTCGCCAAGCTGCGGGAGCTGTCGCAGCCGATCGCCGGATTTGCCGGCAGCACCGGGCAGCGCACCATCACCGTCACCGCGAACGGCAGCGCCATCACGTTGAGTCCGACCGAGCCGGCCATCACCGAGCGGGTGCGGCAGGCCGTCGATCAGTCGATTCAGATCGTCGAGCGCCGGGTCAATGAGCTCGGCCTTGTCGAACCGACGATCCAGCGCGAAGGCACCGATCGCATACTCGTTCAGGTGCCGGGTCTGCAGGATCCATCGCGGCTGAAGGAAATTCTCGGCAAGACGGCAAAGCTCGACTTCCGGATGGTCGATGTGACGACGACACCCGAGCAGGCGGAGCAGTCGCGCCCGGCCGACTCCGAGATTCTGCCGGGCGAAACGGCAGGCCAGAAGTTTTTGATCGAGAAGCGGGTGCTGGTTTCGGGCGCCGATCTCGTCGATGCACAACCCGGCTTCGATCAACGCACCAACGAGCCGGTCGTGAATTTCCGCTTCAATTCGGCGGGCGCGCGCAAATTCGCCGAGGTGACCCAGGCCAATGTCGGCAAGCCGTTCGCCATTGTGCTCGACAACAAAGTGATCTCCGCGCCGGTCATCCGCGAACCGATCCTGGGCGGCTCCGGCCAGATCTCCGGCAATTTCACGGTTCAGTCCGCCAATGATCTCGCCATTCTGTTGCGCGCCGGTGCGTTGCCGGCGCCGCTGACGATCATCGAGGAACGTACCGTAGGGCCCGGCCTTGGCCAGGATTCGATCAATGCCGGCGAGCACGCCGCCTATGCAGGCGCTGCGCTGGTGGTGATTTTCATGCTCGCGACCTATGGATTGTTCGGGCTATTTGCCAATATTGCGGTGGCGGTGAACGTTGCGATGATCTTCGGAATACTGTCGCTGTTGAGCGCCACGCTGACCCTGCCGGGCATCGCCGGCATCGTGCTCACGGTCGGCATTGCCGTGGACTCCAACGTGCTCATATACGAGCGCATCCGCGAGGAGGTCCGCGCCGGACGCACCGCAATCAATGCCATCGATGCCGGCTTTTCGCGCGCGCTCGCCACGATTCTGGATTCGAACATCACCACATTCATTGCCGCGGCGGTCTTGTTTTATATCGGCACCGGCCCGGTGCGCGGCTTTGCAGTAACGCTTGGGATCGGCATCATCACCACCTTGTTTACCGCCTTCACCTTGACCCGGCTGATCGTCGCCTATTGGGTGCGTCTATGGCGTCCCCGCGTCGTGCCGATATGAGCTCACACCCGAAAGTCTGACCGTGCGCCTTCTTCGCATCGTTCCCGATGACACTAAATTCGATTTCATGCGCTTCCGGCGCATCAGTTTTCCCATATCGGCAATGCTGTCGATTGCGGCGATCGCGCTGTTCTTCTTCCATGGACTGAATTTCGGAATCGACTTCATCGGAGGCACGCTCATCGAGGTGCAGACCAAAGCGGGTCCGGCCGACCTTGCCAAAATGCGCGCCACGATCGGTGCGCTGCAGCTTGGTGATTTCCAGCTCCAGCAATTTGGCGCGCCGGACGACGTACTGATCCGTATCTCCGAGCAGCCCGGTGGCGATGAAGCACAACAGGTCGCGGTGCAGAAGGTTCGCAACGCATTGGGCAACGAGGTCGAGTACCGGCGGGTTGAGGTCGTGGGGCCGAGCGTTTCCACCGAGCTTCTGGCCTACGGCACGATCGGTCTGGTGTTGGCGATCTTCGCCATCCTGATCTACCTCTGGTTTCGTTTCGAGTGGCAGTTCGCACTTGGTGCGATGATCGCCAACGTGCACGACATTGTGCTCACCGTCGGGTTCATGTCGCTCACGCGGGTCGATTTCGATCTCACCAGCATCGCCGCCTTGCTGACGATCCTGGGCTATTCGCTAAACGACACCGTCGTGATCTACGACCGAATTCGTGAAATGCTGCGCCGTTACAAGCGCATGCCGATGCCGGATCTGTTGAACGCCTCGGTCAATGCGACGCTGTCGCGCTCGATCGTCACCCACGTCACGGTGGCAATGTCGCTCCTCGCCTTGTTGTTGTTCGGTGGCCAGGCCATTCACAGCTTTACCGCGACGATGATGTTCGGCGTGGTGCTTGTCGGGACATACACGTCGGTGTTCATCGCTTCGCCGATCTTGATTTATCTCGGCGTCGGCCGCGGTCGCGCCGGCGGCGCCGAAGAACCAGAATCGCCGCCGACGGCGCCCGCCACTGCGCCGCTTTCGTCCACGGCGGCGGCGTCGCAGCGGGCCAGGGCACGGCGGTAGGGCGTGATCGGTTCGTTCGATCCCGTTGTTGGCCCCGGGGTTTGGCGCAGCATGACTCATTCGGAAAACGGCTTGCCACTGTCCCGGATCACGCTCTAGTGGACGAGCCGCATCTCCCGCGCCAGGTCCTGATCGACGCGCACGGCGCCGGCGGTTTTCGCTTCGGAGGAATGTCGCATCGCGGCTCGGTGCTTTGTTTGCCGCAAGGTATTTGGGCGTGGCCGGTCGTTTCGGCCGCGGATATCACAAGCGAGACCCTGTCGCGTGTCTTCGCGGCCGCTGCGGAGCTGGATTTTTTTATCGTCGGCAGTGGCCCACTGCCATGGCGTCCAGCGGACGAGTTACGCACCAGGTTTCGCGATGCCCACATCTCGCTCGATGCGATGATAACCGGACCGGCGGTGCGCACGTATAATGTGATGTTGATGGAAGGCCGCCGGGTTGGCGCCGGGCTGATCGCCATCGAATGATCTTACGATCGCGTCATGCAAGATGCATTTTCATATTGCGCCGAGATGGTGCGCAGCGCTGACCGCGATCGGTTTGTTGCGACCTTATTCGCGCCAGCACATCATCGCGATGGGCTCTATGCGCTCTATGCCTTTGACGTCGAAGTTGCGCAGGTCCGCAATCGCGCGCGTGAAGCCGCGCCAGGGGAAATCCGCCTGCAATGGTGGCGCGAGGTTCTTGCGGGCGAACGCCATGGCGAGGCGATGGCGAGCCCGGTCGCCGCGTCGCTTTTGAGTACGATTGAGGCCTATCGGCTGCCCGAGAACGCCGTCCTGGCCCTGCTCGATGCGCGCCGCTTCGATCTTTACGACGAGCCGATGCGCACGGTCGCCGAACTCGAAAATTATGCGCTCAAAACCGCGTCCGCTGTGATCGCGATCGCAGCGCAGATGCTCGGTGCCGATGCCGATGCGGCCGCACGACCGGCGGGCATAGCCTATGCGATGACCGAACTGCTGGCCGCAGTTCCCCGGCACGCGGCACGTCGGCAGCTCTATTTGCCCATTGAGCTTTTGGAGCGCCACGGCGCGGATGTCGCGGATGTATTCGCTGGCCGCTCATCGCCCGCGCTCAACCAAGCCGCGGCGGAATTGCGCCTTTTGATACGGCGCCATCTCGCCGTCGCGGGGGATCGCTTGCGCGGTATCGCTCATCCGGCGCTGCCTGCATTTCTTCCGATCGCACCTGTGCGCCGGACGCTCGACGGCATGGATCGCTCCGACGTCTTTGCACACACGGCGCTTTCGCCAGGGTGGCGCCAGTGGCTGATCTGGCGTGCCGCCCGCGATCCGGCGCGATTGGCCGGTTGAGTCAGCTGCCGTTTTGAACGAGGCGATTTCCGGTTCGTATGAGTTTCTGGATATCGGCAAATACGTGATTGCTGTCTTCGACGCATCGCTGCATGCGCTGACCGAACCAGTCCTGATAGACGCTCGTCATGTCCGGCACGGAACGAGCCGATACAAGCTTATTCGCGATCATGGTGGAAAATTCCGCCTCTGATTTGGCGCGGGCAAGCCAGTGCGCGTTGATCTCCTCCAGGGCATCAAGCAGTTCTTTCTGCGTTGTGAAAGCCGATTTGGCTTGCTGATGAGCCTGATCGAACTGTCGCGTGAAATCGATGGGACGCGAGCCGTTGGGTTCGGTTTGGCTGGCAGGCATATGTGCTCCTTAAATCTTTCTGGCATTCCCAGTTGCGAAAATCAGCAGAGAGAAAGAGAGAGCGGCATCCGTTCGGCGGCCGCGACACCGGCGAGCTCGAGGCAGGTCAGATGGCAAACGATGCCGAAATCTCCCCGGGCTTCGCGCAACAAACGTGTACCGGCCTTTTCGGTTCCGGCGGCGGCAAAGAGTTGATGAAAAAAGCTTGCGCCGGCGCGCGCCAGTCGCCGTCGATTGAATCGAATTCACACAAAATCAAAAAGCGAATCGGTCGCGCAAATTGCGCCTGCCGGAGATGATATCGGAGACAACGGCGCGCTCGGCTTCGGTTCCGATCAATGTATCAATCAAATCAAGCTGATTCATTGCGACCAACTCGAGAATTTCACTGCGAACTTCACCTTGCTTGTTGCGCGGCAGATTTTCGACCACCTGCAAATGTTCCGGCTTGGCGTCGCCCAGAAACGCCAGCAATTCGTCCTCGGCGGCGCTGGCTTCGACAAACGCGTACAGTCCGGTGCCGGTGCGGCGATCGGGAAACGGTACGACCGCGACGTCGCCAACGCGCGGATGCGTGCGCAACCGCGCCGCTATGAGCGGCGCTTGGCGGGTGAAGCGAACGCCGCGCCCCTCGCGATCCGTGAAATTCAGCCCACGTGTGATCGCATAATAAAGCTTCTTGCCGCTGGCCATCCAGACGCGTGTGATAAGCGTCTTGCGTCCCAATACACGACGTTCCACGGCTGTCAGCTCGGCTGGCACGTAGCGCCGTTTATGTTTGAGCAGATGGCGCAGATCTTCGTAGCGCGCCAACCGGAACAGCAGGCCGCGCCGCGGAAAGAACTCCGCAAGCTGAAAATCGGTGAGATAGGCGCGGCCGCGGGCATAGATCCAGTTCTGCTCTTTCGCGAGATCGTTGTGTGTGACGCCAGCGCGGTGCAGCAGCCGCAACGCGGTCTTTGCCGAGCGGAAGAAGCAAGCATCGCCATAAGGCTTGGCGATATGCAGCGGCACGCCATCGATCCAGCCACGCACCAGAAATCGCGGTCCAGCAAACAAAAGGGGAGGTGCAATCGAAAGGGGTCCGGCCGTGGCAAGCGCGCGACGTTCACGCCGGTACAGTTCGTTCGCCAACAGCCGTGCCCACCACGGCACGTCGTCAAGATGCCGGAGCACGGCATCGACCTCGCCATTCTCAGTGCGAAATCGACCGCGCTCTATCGTCGAGAACAGGTCGCGCTTGAGCACGGCGGCGCTCCGCCAGCGGGCTGCGAGTTCCTCGCGAGGCGTGGTCATGCCCGTCGTATAACATGTTTTTCAAATTTGAATCTGCTCATTCCGCCGCAACTGCAAGTCGACCGCACCGCCAGTGGTCAAGGTCATCGAGCGCGCGCACACACAGCGCCTGCTTCTTCGCCGCCGCTTTGATCGGCCCGCGCAACCGCGTGCCGCCGGCATTCCTGGTGGGCGTCCGCGGCAGCGGCGGAAACAATCCGAAATTGACATTCATCGGCTGGAATGAACGCGGACCAGCGTCGATGGTCTCGATATGTCCACTGGTAATGTGGGCCAGCAATGCACCGTGGGCGGTGGTGGGCGGCGGAGGTTCTATATTCACGCCGAGGCGTTCGGCAGCCGCAAAGCGTCCGGCTAAAAGTCCGATCGCCGCCGATTCGACGTAGCCCTCGCAGCCGGTGATCTGCCCGGCAAAGCGCAACCGCGGCGCTGATCGCAGCCGCAGTGTTGCATCCAACAATTTTGGGCAGTCAATAAATGTATTGCGATGCAAGCCGCCGAGCCGCGCGAACTCGGCTTTGCCCAAGCCCGGAATAGTTCGAAAGATACGCAGTTGCTCGCCATGCTTCAGCTTGGTCTGAAATCCCACCATGTTGAACAGCGTGCCAAGCCGGTTGTCCTGACGGAGCTGCACAACGGCATAAGGTTTGACATCCGAACTATGCGGGTTCGTTAGCCCGAATGGTTTCATCGGTCCGTGCCGCAGTGTCTCGCGCCCCCGCTCGGCCATGATTTCGATCGGGAGGCAACCGTCGAAATACGGCGTCGCCGTTTCGAAGTCGTGAAATGACGTCTTCTCGGCGGCGAGTAGCGCCTCGACGAATTTGTCGTAATCGGCACGCGCGAGCGGACAATTGATGTAATCGGCACCGGAGCCCGCGGGACCTGCTTTGTCGTAGCGCGATTGGAACCAGGCGACACCCATGTCGATCGAGTCGCGATAAACGATCGGCGCGATAGCATCGAAAAACGCCAATGAGTCTTCGCCGGTCAGGGAGCGGAGCGCGTCGCCAAGCGCCGGCGACGTCAGCGGGCCGGTGGCTATGATGACGCTGTCCCATTGAGCGGGCGGCGTCACGATTTCCTCGCGTTGGATCTCAATCAGCGTCTCCGCCTCGAGCGCCGCCGTGATCGCGCTGGCGAAGCCATCGCGATCGACTGCAAGCGCACCACCCGCGGGCAACTTATTTGCATCGGCGGCGTGCATAATCAGCGAGCCGAGCCGACGCATCTCGGCATGAAGAAGACCGATAGCGCTACTCTGCGCGTCGTCCGAGCGGAATGAGTTCGAGCAAACGAGCTCGGCCAGTTGCGCGGTCTTATGGACCGCCGTCGCGCGCACGGGGCGCATTTCGTGCAAAACGACGGCAACACCGCGGCGCGCCAGCTGCCACGCGGCCTCGCAGCCGGCAAGGCCGCCGCCGACGACGTGAACCGGGCTCATTCGTTCTGTCATACCGCTAAACTAGGCCGCGTTCGCTGGAACGACAATGTCACGGGAATAAATCAGCGCCCGCGCGACTATACCCATGGACGGACGATCCGCCGAAATCCGGTGTTAGTCACTTCAATAGTGAGCGCCTAGGAACCCCGCATGCTCGATGTAGTCAGGTCCGCATCACGCCAGCGGGCCCTGGCGGCCGCGTTTGACGTTGAGATCTTGTCGCTTGCGACGGCCAATCCGCCATTCCGTTTGCCGCAATCGGAAGCTGCTGCACGCGCCAAGCAGCTTTACCCGCACCTCAAAAAGCTCTGGGGGCTTTATGAAAATACGGGCATCGATGTCAGGTACTGCTGCGAACCGATAGAGTGGTATCTCAGCCCGCACAGTTGGGAGGACCGCACCGAGTCCTTTCATCGGCACGCGATCGATCTCCTGGAACAGGTGACCATCAAGGCTACGGAGTCGGCCGGCGTCGCGCTGAATGCGATCGATATGATCGTGACCAGCACCACGACCGGGTTGGCTGTCCCAAGCCTAGACGCCATGCTTTTCAACCGCCTTAAGCTTTCGCCGACCGTCGAGCGACTGCCAATATTCGGGTTCGGTTGTGGAGCCGGAGTAGCGGGCCTCGCACGCGCCGCCCGGCTCGCTCACGCTAAGGACGGCGCGCTGGTGTTGTTCCTCACGGTGGAGCTCTGCAGCCTATGTCTGCGGGTCAACGATCCGAGCCCCGCAATGTTCGTCTCGACCGCTCTGTTTGGCGATGGCGCCGCGGGGCTGCTCCTGCACAACACCAGAAACGGCTCGCGCGCGGGACCGCGCATTCTCGCCAGCGGGGAGTGGTGCTGGCGAAATACCGAGCACATTATGGGATGGGACATCAAGGAAGATGGTTTCGGCATCGTGCTCAGTCCGGAATTGCCGTCGCTGTTGAAAGAAGCGCTGGCGCCCGCGTTGCATGATTTTCTCGATCGTAACGAGCTTTTGCTCACCGACTTTAACGGCTTCTTGTTTCACCCCGGTGGCCGAAAAGTACTTGAGACAAT
Organism: Xanthobacteraceae bacterium; assembly: GCA_051961815.1. GTDB lineage: Bacteria > Pseudomonadota > Alphaproteobacteria > Rhizobiales > Xanthobacteraceae > BOG-931. The sequence continues at coordinate 19,098 of JBQCCX010000395.1, read as the reverse complement.
CGAAGAGGCGCTTGGACTTACCCGCGACCAACTCGGGCCTTCCTGGGAGGTACTGCGCGACTACGGCAACATGTCGGCGCCGACTGCGCTGTTCGTACTTCAACGAGCGTTGAACGCCGGAGCACGTGGCCCACATCTGTTGGCGGCATTGGGGCCGGGCTTTTCCGCGTACTTCACTGCGGTGGAGCTGTGATCGCGTTCGGTTGGGGCGCGGCGCTTCTCGCTTATATCACGGTGCAGCGGATCGCCGAATTGTGGTGGGCGAGATTGAACGAACGCAGATTGCTCGCCGCCGGCGGCGTGGAATATGGCCGAGCACACTTCCCGCTGATTGTGCTCCTTCATGCCAGCTGGCTGATCGGAATGTGGGTCGTGGCCTATGATCGTCCGATCGAGCCGCTGTTCTTCGCAATCGTGGTGATCTTGCAGCTTGGACGGTTTTGGGTGCTGGCGACGCTCGGACGGCGCTGGACCATTCGGGTTATCGTCGTCCCCGGCGAAAAGCTGGTGGCGCAAGGCCCTTATCGGTGGCTGCGCCACCCAAACTATGCGGTGGTGACCGGCGAGCTTGCAGCGGTCCCGCTGGCGCTCGGACTGCCCCTTTATGCGCTGGTGTTCTCGGTTCTCAACGCGGCAGTTCTTGCGGTCCGCATCCCCGCAGAAAACGCTGCCTTGCGGACAGCGCTTCCGGCAAGGTCCGTTAAATAGACCGGTGAATTGATCGTTACTGTTGGCGACCACCTGGGCCTCTGCTATTAGGACCGCGCGTGCACCTCTGTAAGGCAACGGCCTATGTCCGTCGATACCGATACCGTCCGCCGTGTCGCCCATCTTGCCCGCGTCGCGGTCGCCGAGGGTGAAGTCGAGAACCTTCGCGGCGAGCTCAACGCGATTCTCGCCTTCGTGGAGCAGCTCGGCGAAGTTGCGGTTGAAGGCATCGAGCCGATGACATCCGTCACGCCCATGACATTGAAGACGCGGGAAGACAAAGTCACCGAGGGCGGCATTGCCGATGCGATTATCGCCAATGCGCCGGCCCACGAACATCACTTCTTCCTGGTTCCCAAAGTGGTGGAATAGACGATGTGCCTGGCTTGCGAACAAGACGCGATCTGGCTCGCTTATCTGGAGAGCCAGGGACTGCTACAGCCGGACGATCCCGCCGCTGTCGAAGCGCTGTTTGCCGGCTTTCCCGTGCAGCCGCTGCCGGTCCGACCGGAAGCTGGCGTCGAATCTCAAGACCGCGCCGCTTCGACCGGCAGTTCGGCGGCGGCGAAGAATCCGTTCATTTGTGACGATCCAAAAACTGGATGATCGATCTCACCGGGCTCAGCTTGACGCAAGCGCGCGACGCGCTGCGCAAGAAAGAGTGTTCCGCAATAGAATTGGCCAACGCTCATCTTGCTGCCGTTGAGCAGGCGCGGGGGCTGAATGCTTTTGTCACGGAAGCGCCCGAGCGCGCCCGCGCCATGGCGCGGGCGTGCGACCTGCGGCTGGCCAAAGGGGAGGGCGGTCCGCTCGAGGGGCTCCCGCTTGCAATCAAGGATCTGTTTTGTACCGAAGGCATACGCACTACGGCCTGTTCGCGCATCCTCGACGATTTCGTGCCGACCTACGAGTCCACCGTAACCGCAAATTTGTGGCGCAACGGCGCCGTCCTCATCGGCAAAACCAATGCCGACGAATTCGCTATGGGCTCGTCCAATGAGACGTCGTGCTACGGGCCAGTGGTGTCGCCCTGGCGCCGGCGCGGCGCGCCGACCAAGCTGGTCCCGGGCGGCTCCTCGGGCGGTTCTGCGGCTGCAGTGGCGGCGCGCATCTGTGTCGGCGCAATCGGGACCGACACCGGCGGCTCGATCCGCCAGCCAGCGGCGTTTTGCGGTGTCGTCGGCTTAAAGCCGACCTACGGCCGCTGCTCGCGCTGGGGGATCGTCGCTTTTGCTTCTTCGCTCGACCAAGCCGGGCCGTTCGGCCGCACGCTTGGCGATTGCGCGATCCTGTTGCGCGCGATAGCGGGCCACGACCCGAAGGACACGACTTCCGCCGACATTGCCGTACCGGACTACGAAGCGGCGCTCGGCCGCTCGGTCAAAGGCATGCGCATTGGCATTCCCAAAGAATATCGCGTTCCCGGCATGCCTGCCGAGATCGAAGCGCTTTGGCATAAAGGCGCCGATTGGCTCAAAGACGCCGGCGCCGAGCTCGTCGAGATTTCGTTGCCGATGACCAAATATGCGCTGCCGGCTTATTACATCGTCGCACCGGCGGAAGCCTCATCCAATCTCGCGCGCTACGATGGTGTGCGCTACGGCCTGCGCGTTCCCGGGCGCGATATCATCGAAATGTACGAGCAAACGCGTGCCGCCGGCTTTGGCAAAGAAGTCCGCCGGCGCATCATGATCGGCACTTACGTGCTCTCCGCTGGTTACTACGACGCCTATTATCTCCGGGCGCAGAAAGTGCGTACGCTGATCAAGCGCGATTTCGAGACTTGTTTCGGCGCGGGCGTCGAGGCAATCCTGACCCCGACGACCCCGTCGGCGGCGTTTGCCATCGGCGAACGCGGGCGCGCCGACCCGATCGAGATGTATCTCAACGATGTGTTCACGGTGACGGTAAACATGGCCGGGTTGCCGGCCATTTCCGTGCCCGCCGGCCTCGACAGCCAGGGCTTGCCGCTCGGGTTGCAGCTCATCGGCCGTCCCTTCGCCGAAGAGACGCTGTTTTCGCTCGGCGCGATCATCGAGCGCGCCGCCGGCGCGTTCACGCCGGAAAAATGGTGGTAGCAGGAGTTTCCCTGCCATGACGCCGGCGGCTTTTCGGCAATCGCTGCGAACGAAAGCGCCGCCTGCAGGGGCGTCGGCGGCGCTGCAAAGCTTGTGGTGGGCGGCAAAGGACGATTGGGAGAAAGCGCATCGGATCGTGATGAACGAACACGACCGGGATTGCGCCTGGGTGCACGCTTATCTGCATCGCCTCGAAGGCGATCTGGACAACGCCAAATATTGGTATCGACAGGCGCGCCGCAAACCGGCGACGCACGAATTAACCTCGGAGTGGACCGAGATCGTCGCGGTGCTGCTGGAACATGACGGCTAGCCCATCCCGATCATTCGGTACCGGCCAGACCGGCGGACTTGACCACCTTTCCCCAGCGTACCATTTCGCCGTCGATAAAGCTTTGCAAAGTCTCCGGCGGCGGGCTTGCCTGCGGCGTCAAGCCGAGAAATATCAATCGGTCACGAACTTCCGACCGCGCTTCAACCGTTCGGAATGCATCGTACAATTTGGTCACGATCGGCGCCGGTGTGTGTGCCGGCGCAACCACCATGCCCCAGCCGGACGCGTCGAAGCCGGGGACTCCGCTCTCCGCCAGCGCTGGGATGTCCGGCGCTGCCGGCAAACGGGCCGCCGAAGTCACGCCAAGCGCCCGCACTTTACCCGCTTTGATCTGCGGCAAGGCCGGCGCCGGATCGGCAAATAGCAACGCAATATGTCCGCCGATAACGTCGGTGAGCGCCGGCGCACTGCCTTTATAAGGCACGTGCGTCATCTCGATACCGGCCATGGTCTTGAACATTTCGGCGTAAAGCTGATGCGGTGAGCCGGCGCCGCCTGAGCCGTAAGTCAGCGCACCCGGATGTGCTTTGGCATAGCTGATCAGGTCGCTCACCGATTCGATCGGCAAGGCCGGATTGATGACCAGAATGAAGGGAACGCGGACCGCAAGAGCGATCGGCGTGAAATCCTTCCGCGGGTCGTAAGGAAGCTCTTTGTAAAGGGTCGGACTGATCGCCAGCGAGCCGCTGCCGGCCAGCACGAGCGTGTAACCATCGGGTGCGGCTTTGGCGCCATCGGCCGTTCCGATGGTCGAGCCCGCGCCGGGCCGATTCTCGACCACGACTGGTTGACCGAGGAGATCGGCGACGCCGGGCGCCAGCTCGCGGCATACCGTATCGATCGCCCCGGCGGGTGGCCACGGCGCGATCAGGGTAATGCGTCGCGATGGATAATCATCCCCATGCGCCGCCGCCAATGCGAGTGTGAGCCCGCCGACGATGAATGCCCATTCCACGATACGGCGCACGACGTCCCCCCTCGGTTCTTTATGAGCAGACCGTTTCACTCACGGTTTCAAGGAGCATAGTTGCGATCACCGTCCCGGGGCAATCGTCCACGCGCGAACTTTCGCGCGCTAGGGCCGCTCGGCATTCGCCGGATCCGGTCCTTTACCGGCCTGATGCAGCGGCAGTTCCCTGATCTCGTGGCGGCGACGGGGCAGGGCTTGCGGACATTCGCTTTGCAAAAAGCCAATCAGCTGTTCGCGCAATTCCGCACAAAGATTGGATGTGTCGCCGACACTGGCCGCGGTGACGAGGACGCGCAATTCAATCGCTTCGGCGCTGGTATTGGTCACCTGTACGTTCACCAGCTTGCCGCCCGGCTGCGTTGTTTTTGCCGCGAATTCGATGGTCTTCGACCGAATGCGCTCGATCGGAGCGCTGTAGTCGAGGTAAAGCAGCACGCTGCCGATATTGGCGCCCGCTTGGCGCGTCCAGTTATAGAATGGCTGCTGAATGAAATAATTGAGCGGCACGATGAGCCGCCGCAAATCCCAAAGCCGGATGACGACATAGGTCGCGTTAATTTCCTCGATGCAGCCATATTCGTTCTGGACCGTGACGGCATCTTCGAGGCGGATCGGTTGGGTCAGCGCGAGCTGAATTCCGGCGATCAGATTACTCAGTACCGGCTGCGCAGCGAGACCGAAAATGACACCGGCCACCCCGGCCGATGCAAATACGCTGATTCCATACTGGCGTACGGTATCGAAAGTCATCAGGGCAAAGCCCAGCGTCAGCAGAACGATCATCGTACCGAGCACGCGGACCAGCACCCGCACCTGGGTGACGTGTTTGCGCGCCAGGAGATTGTCGGGAACGTCGAGGCGGAAATTGCGCAGATAAAGGTTGGCGCCGATACGCAAGAGCTTCAGCGCGGTCCAGCCAAGGAGACAGATCGTGGCGAGTACGAGACAGCGAACGAATACCAGCCTGCCCTCGGGGCCCAGCGGTGCCGCCGGCAGCGCGATGGCCACGGCAATCAGCAGCAGAGCTGCTCGTGTGGGATTTTTCGTCGCGGTCAGGATGCGGTTCAGATAGGGCCGACGCTGCCGCAACATTTTGTTCAGTACAGCAAGCGCGCCGGCATGCAGCAAGCACGCCACGACAAATGCACCGATCAAGAGCGCCGCCCAAATCACCCAAGCAGGCGCAAAAGGCAAGGCATTGCTCAGCTTGTGCAGTTCTGTTTGAAAGCTCTGCAATATGTTTTGCCACATGACACAAAATATAGATCAGAAACGCTTTATCGGAGCGGCAGTTTCATGGTGTTTCGCTCCCGTTCCGCTCTGGACAGCTGCGCGATCAACTGGCAATGACTGCCGTAATGCCGATCTGCCCGATCCGGCGGGACTTCGTACAGGTGAATGGGTTTCTAGAACAACCTCATGTCAGGTTTCCATCAATGAAAACTTTCCTGCTGCGTCTGTTCACCTGGTGGAACGGCCAGACCTTTGGAACGCAATGGTGGACTTGGCTCTATGGCGAATTCGTCGGCGAAGACGAATTCGGCAATCGTTATTACCGGACCAGGAACGGCAAGATCGATCCGGCGCTGGGCTTCGACCGCCGCTGGGTGATCTATCGGCGGCTCGCCGAGGCATCTTTGGTTCCGCCGGGCTGGCATGGCTGGCTGCATCATATTGTTGATACTCCGCCGACGCTCGCAGCGGCAAAATCGTACCGTTGGGAGAAGCCGCACGAGCCCAACCTGACCGGCACGCCCGCTGCACGCCGGCCGAGCGGGTCAATGCTGGCGCAAAACCGCCGGCCAAAAGCCACCGGAGACTACAAGGCGTGGAATCCGGGCGATCAGTGATCAAGGTCCACGAGGATGGTCACCGGTCAAACCTCGGTGCGCACATCTAGCGCCCCCGTTTTCGCCGCATTCCGCATGTTAACCGGAGCCTGCCCAAAACGCGGCCACTGTACAAAAGCAAGAACCTGCACTGACAAGTCGCTCATGGCTCGAACCGCCGCACTGTTGGTCGTGATCGGCGCGACGCTCGCGACCGGGCCGGTCGCGGCGCAATTCGGCGGCGATTCGCCGCCGCGGCCCCCGGCCGACGTGCCCGGCGGCGCGTTTCCGGCGCAGCCGCCGCCGGTCCAGTATCCGGGGCAGTTTCCCGCGCAACAGCAATACCCCCGGCAACCGCAATATCCCGCTCAGCAACGCCCGCAGCAGAGCTCGCCGCAAAGCACCACGCGAGCCCCGGCCGGGATTCAGTCCCAGCCTCTGGCGCCGCCCGCCGGCGCCGCGCTGGCGCCCGCGCCGCAAAATCCCGCCGCGCCGGCGCCGGCAGCTCCAGCGTCGCCGCAGCCGGCCGATACGCCATTGCGACCCGAAGATACCGTGGTGACGGAAACGCCCACCCAGAAGATAGACAATGCGCGTGCCGTGTTCGCCGGTCTCGACAAGATCACGGGGCGAACGATCTCATTTGATGCGGCGATTGGAGAAACGGTGCAATTCGGCGCGCTGCAGGTCACCGCACGCGCCTGCTATACGCGGCCGCCGACCGAGGCGACGAATACCGATGCTTTCGTGGAAGTCGACGAGGTGACGCTGCAAGGCGAGATCAAACGAATTTTCACCGGCTGGATGTTCGCCTCAAGTCCGGGTCTGCACGCGGTCGAGCATCCGATCTACGATATCTGGCTGACCGATTGCGCACAGCCGGCCGGCGGCGCGGTGGCGCAGGCTCCGGCGCCGGCGCCGCCGTCCGCTCCAGCGCCTGCTGCTCCGGGACGCAAACCTGCAGCCCGCGGTTCCGCCGTCCCGCCGGCGCGCGCGCCGGCGCCAGCGCCGGCACCCGCGACCAACGACTGATTGCGATCAACCCTGCGCCAGCTGCGCCAATATGGTCTCGCCCGGAATTGGTTGGTCGACCGGCAGCGCACTGAAGTCGCCGTGGCCGACGAGCGCAGCATCGAGCAGTTTGTGATAAAGCGGCCGGGATACTTCAGTGGCGCCGAAGCTTCGCAGATGCTCGGTGACAAATTGAGTGTCCAGCAAACGATAGCCGCCGGCTTTGAGCCGGGCGACCAAATGCACCAAAGCGATTTTTGAAGCATCGCGGGCGCGGTGGAACATGCTCTCGCCGAAAAATGCGCGGCCGAGGCTGACGCCGTAAAGCCCGCCGATCAAATCTTTGCCGTCGTAGACCTCGACGGTGTGACAATCGCCACGTTCATAGAGCTTGCGGTAGAGCGTGCGGATCCGGCCGTTGATCCAGGTCCGATTGCGGTCGGGTTGCGGCTGGGCGCAGCCCTCGATCACCGCGTCGAAGTCGTGGTCAATGACGACCGTGAACGGCGTCGAACGGACGGTCCGCGCCAATCGCCCGGGAAGATGAAACCGGTCCAACGGAATGATTCCGCGACGCTCCGGCTCGATCCAATAAAGCGCCGGATCGTCGGCGCTCTCCGCCATAGGAAAAATTCCGCAGGAATAGGCCTTCAGCAACACCTCGGGCGTGATGTCGATGAATGCGGACTCGCGGCTTGCCATGGATTCGTTTAACCGCCGGAAGCGTCGGCCTTCAAGGGGCCGGCCCGCCCCGCGCGCCGTTTGATCACTTGGTGCGACGGGTCCCGGGCGCTTCCCGTAATTATTAACCGCTTGCAAAGCATAATTCGTTAAAGATTTTCCCAGTTTGAACCCTTTTTGGCGCAACGCATTAGGCGGCTGTGGGACCGGCTGGGGTGGCTGCCAATGGACGCACAAAAAGGCGCAAATAGAACGCACGGCGAGCGGATTCGCGTGTTGTTCGTGGAAGATGAATTCTTCATCCGTGAGTGGATCGCGCAATCGCTTGCCGAACAGGGCTTTGCCGTCGATAGCGTGACCAACGCCGCTGATGCTCTCCGGCGCATCACGCGCGCGCCGATCGACGTTCTGCTGACCGATATCAACCTGCCGGGCGGAATGGATGGCACCGCGCTGGCGCGGCGCGCCCGTGAATTGCGGCCCGACGTGGCCGTCATCTACGCCTCCGCGCGCGCGGCAACGCTCCAGTATGAGGCACGCGTACCGGGATCTGTGGTGCTGCCGAAGCCCTATGAACCTGCGGTTCTCGGGCGGTTACTCGCCGCGGCGGTGCGCGCCACGCCAGTCGCGCTGCCAGCCTGAGCAGGTCACTCCGGCAAGCCGCTGCGCGCCAGGAATTCCTCGAGCCAGTGGATATGGTACTGGCCGTCGATGACGTCCTTTTCCCGCGCCAGCGCGCGAAATAATGGCAGCGTGGTCTCGACGCCGTCGACGACGAATTCGTCCAACGCCCGCTTCAAACGCATCAAGCATTCGCTGCGGGTTCTGCCGCGGACGATCAGCTTGCCGACCAGTGAGTCGTAGTAGGGCGGGATCGTGTAGCCGTGATAGACCGCCGAATCGACGCGCACTCCGAGGCCGCCGGGTGGATGATAGTGCACGATTTTCCCCGGCGACGGCCGAAACGAGACCGGATTTTCGGCATTGACCCGGCATTCGATGGCGTGACCGTGAAACTTGACTTCGTCCTGCGTCATCTGCAGGCCGCCGCCCGCGGCGACGCGGACTTGCTCCAGGATGAGATCGATGTCGGTGATCATCTCCGTCACCGGATGCTCTACCTGAATTCGCGTATTCATTTCGATGAAATAAAATTTGCCGTTCTCATACAAAAATTCGACCGTGCCAACGCCGAGATATTTGATCGCACGCATGGCCTTGGCGGCGGTCTCGCCGATCTCGTCGCGCGTGTCGCTGTTAAGCGCGGGGGAGGGACCTTCTTCCCAGACTTTCTGGTGACGGCGCTGCAACGAACAGTCGCGCTCGCCAAGATGGATGGCGCCGCCTTTGCCGTCGCCGAGGATCTGGAATTCGATGTGACGCGGCCGGGCGAGATACTTTTCGAGATAGAGCGTATCGTCGCCGAACGCTGCTTTTGCTTCGGCCCGCGCAGATGCCAAGGCTGAAGCCAGTTCCGATTCGTTTTTCACCACGCGCATGCCGCGGCCACCGCCGCCTGCGGCGGCTTTGAGCATCAGTGGATAGCCGATATCGCGCCCTAGCCGCTGCGCTTGCGCTTCACTGCCGACGTCGCCGTCGGAGCCAGGAACGACTGGAATTCCGAGCTCTTTTGCCGCGCGTTTGGCGGCGATCTTGTCGCCCATCAGGCGAATATGCTCGGGGCGTGGGCCGATGAAATGCACGTTGTGCTCGGTCAGGATTTCGGCAAACCGGGCGTTCTCGGACAAAAAGCCGTAGCCGGGATGCACGGCATCGGCGCCGGTGATCTCGCAGGCCGCGAGCAGAGCCGGGATGTTGAGGTAACTGTCTTTGGCAGCAGGCGGCCCGATACAGACACTTTCGTCCGCCAAGCGGACGTGCATCGCATCTTCATCCGCGGTGGAGTGCACCGCGACTGTGGCGATGCCCAGCTCCTTGCAGGCGCGCAGCACCCGCAGCGCGATTTCCCCGCGATAGGCAATGAGGATCTTGTCGAACCTCCTCGCCTTACGTTCCGCACCGGCTCAGGTTGGCTTCATTCGATGATCATGAGCGGTTGGCCGTATTCCACCGGCTGACCGTCCTCAACGAGAATCTGGATCACCGTTCCGGGCCGTGGCGCGGGGATCTGATTCATCGTCTTCATCGCTTCGATGATCATCAGCGGCTCGCCGGGTTTGACCACCGTGCCGACATCCACGAAGGGTCGCGCACCCGGCTCGGGCGCGAGGTAGGCCGTGCCAACCATCGGCGAGGCGACAACTCCGGGGTGCTGCGCGGGATCGGGTGGCAGGGGCGCGGCGGTAACCGCCGCGGCAATCGGGCCCGCGGACTCGGTGCCGCGCGGACGGGCACCGCCGCCGGAATGTCGTGCGACGCGGATCGACACGCCGGCGCGCTCGACGGCTATTTCGGTGAGGCCGGTTTCGTCGAGTAGCTTAGCCAATTCACGAATTGCTTCGTGATCGATCGTGGGCGTTCCCGGATTATCGGACTTGCGCGCCACGATTACTCCTTGGCGCCGAGCAAGCTGGCAAGCCCGGCTATGGCGAGCGAGTACCCGTTAATACCGAAGCCGCAGATCACGGCGCGTGCTGCGAGTGAAACGTAAGAGTGCCGGCGAAATTCCTCGCGCGCATGAATATTGCTGATGTGGACCTCGATCACCGGCACTTCCATCGTAAGCAGTGCATCCAGGATGGCGATCGATGTGGTGGTGTGGCTCGCCGGATTTATGACGAGCCCGGCTGCCTTTTCTGCCCGCGCCTCATTGATCCAATCGACGATCTGGCCTTCGTGATTGGACTGGCGGAAGACCAGCGCAAATCCGTGTTGTTCGGCCGTACTGCGGCAAAGCTTTTCCACGTCGGCGAGCGTCGCCCGGCCGTAGATGTGCGGCTGTCGCGTACCCAGCAAATTAAGATTGGGTCCGTTGAGGACATAAATGGTCTTGGCCATGCGCGCTGAGCCGGCTGTTGCCGCGGGCCATCCCGCCTGAACTCGTTATACGGAAGGCCCCCGCAAAGTGGAAGCGGGGTCAGGCCGATGCCGTGTGCTCGCCGCCAATTCTTAACGGGCATGCGATCGTGGGCGGACGGGACGATCAATTTCGTTCGTTTTTGATCTTGGTGCGTAGTTCGTCCAGACCGACGGCCCCGACCACGACTTCGTTGCCCACGACGTAAGAGGGTGTGCCGCTGACGCCAAGCGCGTCCGCCAGTTTCAAGTTCTCTTCGATGGTCGCCTTGACCTCGTCGCTGTTCATGTCCTTTTCCAGCCGCGCCATGTCGAAACCGACATCTTTGGCCACCGCGAGCGCGCGCATCTTGTCAGCCGGGCCGCGACCGCCGAGCAGCTTTTGATGGAATTCCATGTATTTCTTTCCGGAGGGATCCTGCATGCGCACGGCGACGGCGACATGCGCAGCGTCGAGCGAGCCTTGGCCTAAAACCGGAAATTCCTTGAGAACGAATTTCAGATCGGAATCGGTTTTCAGCAGATCGAGCATGTCGGCCATAGCGCGCTTACAGAACGCGCAATTGTAGTCGAAGAATTCCACCATGGTGACCTTGCCCTGCGGATTGCCGAGCACAACCTGGTGAGTAGAATTGAATATGGTGGCTTTGTTGTCTTTAATGGTAGTGCGAGCCTTTTCCGCGTCAGCTTCTTTCTGGCGGCGATCCAGTGCCTCCATCGCCTCTTGCAGCACCTCTGGATGTTGCACCAGGTAGTTTTTGACGATGCTCTCGATTTCACGAGCCTGTGCCGCCGAGAATGATTCCGGTGCGCCCATTCCCGGAGCCGTGATCTGATTGGTTTGCGGGCTGCGGTCCTGCGCTGTCGCGAGCGGCGCCAGCAATATGATGATCAAGACCGCAAATGCGGTGCGTAGGCTCCACGCCATAGGAATTATCCTTTTCATTTTCATTATTGACCGGGAAGAAGGGGATTCTGCTTATGGTTCTTGTTAAAGGCAACGATGTCGTCCGCGCGAACCCAGCCCGGCGATCCGATCGGAAAGCGTTGCTTGGCGCGCTCGGCGAGTTCGCGTGCGGTCTTGTTGTCGCCGCGGGCGAAGGCAGCCTGGGCGGAGGCGAGGTCCGCGTCGGCGAGATTATTCTTGCGCGCATAGGCCATCGCCAATGTGGTGTAGGCATCGGCGACCTCGGGCTCTTTGAGAATGACCGCGTGCAGAAGTGAGATCGCCTCATCCGCCGACTTCGGTTCGTTGGCGGCGACCAGGGCCTGCGCCAGCAGCATATGAATGAGCGGGGCGCTTGGCGCCAGTTGCGCCGCGCGCCGCAACGGGGCGATTGCATCGGCGGGGTGACCGCCCTCCAGCAAGGCTTGCCCCTTCAGTTCGTAGATGTACGGATTATTCGGCATGGCCTGCAGCAAACCGTCGATTTGCGCGATTGCGTTGCGGGGGTCGCCGAACCGATAAGCGGAAATAGCGCGGGCGTAGCGTGCCGGCAGGCTGGTATCGGTCGACGGATAATGTGCCAGAATAGTTGCCGGCCGGTCGGTGAAGCCAAAAAGCTTGGCCCGCATCATGTCGTGGCGGAATTGCAGCTCGGGTGGATCTTTCTTTGCCCAGTATGGCGTCTTCACCAATTCGGTCAGCGCCGCCATGCGCTCTTGCGGCATGGGATGATTCTGAAAATACGGATTTACGCCGTGTGCCGAGAACAGCGATTCGTCGGCAAAATGTTTAAACGTGTCATACATGCCCTTGGCCGATTGGCCGCTCATGGTCAGGAAGCGCACGCCGGCGCGATCGGCCGATTCTTCCTGAGCGCGCTGATAGGCCAATAGCCTGTTCAGGCCGAGCGCCTGCGGCGCGGTGATCGCCGCCATGCCGATATTGCCAGTGTCGGTGTTGCCGGAACGCGCGCCGGCGACCATGGCGCCGACACCAAGCAACAACCCGACCAGGGCGGCGGTCTGTACGTTCGCCAGCTCTTGGCGAATCTTGGAAAGATGACCGCCAACGATGTGGCCGGTTTCGTGCGCCAGCACGCCGATCACCTGATTGGGAGTCTTGGCTTGCATCAAGGCGCCGACATTGATGAAAATGCGGTGCGCATCCATCACGAAAGCGTTGAAGCTTTTATCGTCGATGATGACGACGTGGATGTTTTGATCGGTGAGTCCGGCGACGTGAAAGATCGGCGCCGTGTAGTCGCGCAACAGCTGTTCGATCTCGGCGTCCCGTATCATCGGAATGCCGGCGCTGGAGCCGGTCTGCGGCCGAGCCGGAACGGTTGCAAGTCCGACCGCCGCGGCGGTCAGCGCGGCAACGGCCCGCATAGCTGGCCTTGTCAGCCGCGTCTTGCTAGGAGATCGAGCAACCATCATGTGACGGTGAATCGGGTTATTTCGGCCGCAACCTATGGACCGAAGGCGTCAGGGTCAACACACGGGCTGGCGATTATCGCGAGTAGGCACCAGACCCGCCGAATACGGCATCAGCGGGGCGTAAATCGATCGATCAAATAAGGAATTGACTACGCCTCATGTTGGAAAGGGCAAAAGCTTTGCTGCAGCCGTCCGCCCGTAGCGGCGTCCCGCCATTTATGGTGATGGACGTCATGGCTGCGGCGGCGCGGCTGGAGGCCCAAGGCCGCACCATTGTGCACATGGAGGTCGGCCAGCCGGCGGCCGGTGCGCCGGCGAGCGCGATTGCCGCCGTGCGCGCTGCGCTTGGCGAAGGGCCTCATGGCTACACCGCCACGCTCGGAATTGCATCGCTGCGCCAGCGTATCGCGCGCGCTTATGCGCAGTGGCAAGGCATCGAGGTCGATCCGCAGCGTATGGTGGTCACCACCGGTTCCTCGGCGGCGTTCATGCTGGCGTTTCTTGCTTTGTTTGAGGCCGGTGATCGCGTCGCCGTGGCCGTCCCCGGCTATCCGCCATACCGGCACATTCTCAGCGCGCTGGGCTGCGAGCCAGTCCTGATCGAAACCAGTGCGGCCACGCGCTGGGCGCTCACCGGCGAGCTGTTGCTGGCGCAACATCGCGCCCGTCCGCTCAAGGGTGTAGTGGTCGGCTCTCCGTCCAATCCGAGTGGAACGATGATGAGCGCGGCGGCGCTCGGCGAACTCATTCAATCTGCCGAGGATGCCGGCATTGCCGTGATCTCCGACGAGATCTATCACGGGCTCGATTACGCTTTCCGGGCACAGAGTGCGGTTTCGTGCTCGGCAAATACGATCGTCGTCAATTCGTTCTCCAAATATTTCTGCATGACGGGTTGGCGGATCGGTTGGATGGTCGTGCCGCCGTCACTCCTTCGCACCGTGGAGCGCCTGCAGCAGAACTTGGCCATCTCCGTTCCCACGCTGTCGCAGATCGCGGCGCAAGCCGCGTTCGACGGCCGCGATGAGCTTGAAAACATAAAACACGGTTATGAGGAAAATCGCCGCATTCTGCTCGACGGACTGCCGCGGGCGGGCCTTGATTCCTTCTTGCCGGTCGACGGCGCATTTTATCTTTATGCCGATACCTCGCGCTTCTCGGACGACAGCTTCGATTTCGCCAAGCGCATGCTTGACGAGGCGGGCGTCGCGACAACTCCAGGCGTCGATTTCGATCCGATCCAAGGCCGAAATTTCCTGCGCCTGTGCTACGCCGGATCGCGTGAAGACATGCACGAGGCCGTCAAGAGGATTGGCGTCTGGCTCAAAGGATAACGTCAGTGGCCTCCTTGGACAGCGCGCTCGTCCTGTTCTCAGGCGGGCAGGATTCGACTGTCTGCCTGGCCTGGGCGCTGGAGCGCTTTGCTCGAGTCGAAACGATCGGTTTCGCTTATGGCCAGCGCCATGCCGTCGAACTTGAAGTGCGTCCGCGTATTCGTGCGGCATTGACGGCACATTCGCAAAACTGGCGCGAGCGACTCGATCAAGACCACGTTGTGCGGATCGATGCGCTTGCCGAAATCTCAGAAACCGCGCTCACCCGCGAGGCGGAGATCGGCATCGCTCAATCCGGCTTGCCGACGACCTTCGTGCCGGGACGAAATCTGGTGTTCTTCGCCTTTGCCGGCGCGGTCGCTTACCGTCGCAATATCGGTCACCTCGTTGCTGGCATGTGCGAGACCGATTTCTCCGGCTACCCGGATTGCCGTGACGACACCATCAAGGCGATGCAGCTTGCCTTGACGCTCGGCACCGACCGGCGCTTCGTCATTCATACGCCGCTGATGTGGATCGACAAGGCGGCGACCTTCGCGCTTGCCCACGAGATCGGCGGCGCGGCCTTGATCGACATCCTTCTAGCCGAGACGCACACCTGCTATCTCGGCGACCGCGAGCATCGCCATGATTGGGGCTTGGGCTGCGGCGAATGTCCGGCGTGTCGGTTGCGCGCGGCTGGCTATGCAAAATGGAAGGCTGGATCATGAATCCGGAGCGGCAACGCACGCGCGAAGGACTTTTATTTCTGGTTCTTTTTGCCCTCACGATTCCTGCCGCCAACTGGCTGATCGGCCACCTCGGAACGACCTGCGTACCGCAGGGCCCATGCCTTATCCCGGTGGCCCCCGGTTTGATGGCGCCATCCGGCGTCACGATGGCCGGAATAGCGCTGGTTTTGCGCGATCTGGTGCAGCGCCGTCTCGGAGCGTCGGTATCGGCCTTGGCGATTGTGGCCGGCAGCGGCCTTTCGGCGCTGTTTGCGCCTGCCTCGCTCGTCGTCGCTTCGGCCACCGCCTTTCTTCTCTCCGAATTTGCCGACCTCGCCGTCTACACTCCGCTGGCGCGCCGCCGGCTCGTCGCGGCAGTCATTGCCTCAAGTTGCGCCGGCCTGGTCGTGGATTCGATCGTGTTCTTATGGCTTGCTTTCGGTTCACTCGATTTCATCGCCGGGCAAGTGATCGGCAAAGCCTGGATGGTCGTGCTGTCGATTCCGCTGGTCGCGTGGCTGCGCCGGCGCGACGAACGGCTTGGTATCATGCCGGCTTGATCTCTTAGGGGGAGCTAAATGAGCGCCGCTTCGTTCGACATTCTGCGCAAGGTGACGACCGCCACGATCACCACGATGTTGCTCAAGAAAGGCATCCGCCGCTGCTGGATGAACGGTCCCAAACCTCTTGTCCTCGGCGGCGAACGTATCGTTGGGCCGGCGTTCACATTGCGCTTCGTGCCGGTCCGCGAAGATTTGGCGACGCCGGAGAGTTGGGCCAGTCCGATTTCGACACGCGCCGCGATCGAGGACATGCCGGCAGGAGTCGTCGCAATTGCGGACGCGATGGGCGTGCCAAGCGCCGGCATCTTTGGCGATATTCTTTGCGCCCGGATGAAAAAGCGCAACGTCGCGGCGCTGGTCACCGATGGCGTCATGCGTGACCGTGCCGGTGTTTTAGCAAGCGCACTTCCAGTCTGGTGTGCCGGTGTCGCTGCCCCCGCATCGGTGAATGGCTTGACTTTTGTCGGCTGGCAGCAGCCGATCGGTTGCGGCGGCTGCGCAGTGTTTCCCGGCGATGTCATTGTCGTCGACGATGATGGTGCGGTCGTCATTCCGCAGAACCTGGTCGAGTTCGTTGCGCACGAAGGCGCCGAACACGAGCTTTATGAAAGCTGGGTCTTCAGCGAGGTCGAGAAGGGTGTGAAACTGCCCGGCCTTTATCCGCCCAATGACGAGGCCAAGGCCCGCTATGCGGCGTGGCGCAAGGCACGGCCGTGAACAGGTCGACGTCGCACCACGCGCTATTTTATCCAAGTGATTAGAGATCGATTCTAATCGGAGTGGTGAGTGTTCTTCGTTCTTTCAAAAACGGTCGGATACCTGGTCATGCCATCGAATCTGATGATGGCAATCGGATTGATCGGTCTTGCTTTGTTGTTCACGCGGCTTCGGCGGCTCGCCAGCTGGCTCATCGTCACCAGTCTCGTGCTCATGGCCGTGGTCGGTTATTCGCCGCTCGGACGCCTTCTGTTGCTGCCGCTCGAACAGCGTTTCCCGCCCTGGGACGGTTCGCGCGGAGCTCCGGACGGCATTGTGGTTCTCGGCGGGGCCATTTCGCCGAGGATCTCGGCGGCGCGCGGCAGCGTCGCCCTCAATGGCTCGGCCGAGCGCCTGACCGTTACGGCTGAGCTGGCGCGCCGCTATCCGGATGCGCGCATTATCTTTACGGGCGGCAGCGCATCCCTCGATCCCACGGCGCCGCTCGAGGCGCCTTTCGCAGTGAAAGAATTTGAGGCGCTGGGCGTTGCCCATGACCGGATCACCGCGGAGGAACAATCGCGTAACACGATTGAAAACGCGGTGTTCTCGCACCTGCTGGCTAATCCGAAACCGGGAGAGCGGTGGATTTTGGTGACGTCAGCGTCGCATATGCCGCGCGCGATCGGCGCGTTTCGGGCCGCCGGTTTCGCGGTGGAGGCCTATCCGGTCAACTGGCATACGACCGGCCGCCGCGATGCGGCGGAGCTTTTTGCATCATTTACGGAAGGGCTGGCGATGACCGACTACGCGGTCCATGAATGGTTCGGCCTTGCCGCGTATTGGCTGACCGGAAAGACCTCAGAACTGTTTCCTGCGCCTTAGGGCGAGTTAGCCCCAGGATACCGCGGCCGGGCCCGCCGCAGGCGCAAGTCTTACCTTTACCAATCCTTCATTGCTGCCGCCGAAAATCGGCCGATTGTTGCCATCCAGAAGGCTTGGTGAATGTCCAGCGTCGACATGCCTGTTTTCTCTGCCGAACCGGTCGAAACCTCGGCAGAGCCCGCCGCACCGGTTGCGCAATGGGGTGAGATGGCGCTGACCGTGATGTTCACGGTGACCGCGGTGCTGTTCGTCTCTTTTCTCGCGGTGGTCACCGGCTTGGTCTGACGCGACTTCTATCCGGTTGCATCCTCATTCGCTTTAATGAAATCTTGCTTCGCGAAGACTTGTTTCGTGGAGTCTTATTTCGTGAAGCGTTGGGCCGCTTACAGACCGGCCTGGAGGGGTAATGTCGCTGCATCTGGTCATCGGCAACAAGAATTACTCGTCGTGGTCATTTCGACCATGGCTGGCGATGAAAGTCGCCGGCATCGACTTTGATGAAACAGTGATCTCGCTTGATGCCACCGATTTCAAAACGCGCTTGGCGGCGCTTGGCGGTTCCGGGCGCGTGCCGATGCTGATCGACGGCGACGTTCGCATATGGGAATCGCTGGCGATCCTGGAATATCTCGTGGAAAAATTTCCCGAGGCTCGGCTGTGGCCCAAGGAGCCAGCCGCGCGGGCTCATGCGCGCGCGGTCGCTTGCGAAATGCATGCCAGTTTTGTTTCGGTTCGGCGTCACTTGCCGATGAACGTGGCGCGGCCGGTAAAATCCCGGGCACTCGATGCGGGCAGCACAAAAGATGTGGCGAGGATCGATACGATTTGGAGCGAATGCCGAAAGAAACATGGCGGCGGCGGTCCGTTTCTATTTGGCGCATTCAGTGCCGCCGACGCAATGTTTGCGCCTGTCGTGTGGCGATTTCATACCTACGCCGTTGAGGTGAGCCCCACCGCGCTGAGCTACATGCGCGAGGTCATGACGCTGCCCGCCTGGCAAGAATGGCGGGACGCCGCCCGGCGCGAGACGTGGGTCTTGGCCGAAGACGAGGTCGACTGGCCGGACGTATTGCGCGACGAGCAGACGTAGCGCGGGCGGACAGAATCTATGATTGCCGTCATGATTGCCGCGGGCCAAAACGTCGTTCGAGCTCAATCAAGAGCGGAAGCTGGTAGGCAATAATCTTCAGCTGCGCCATCCGCAGCGCGAAGAAAGCGATCCGATCGATTTCCGGAAAATTTTGCCGTCGGCCCGATTTGGGCGGCCACTCGATCGCAAATGTATTGCTGGCGAATTGTGAAAGATCGAAGTCTGTTTCTACCGCGAAAGCGTGTACGAGTTTCCCGCTTTGTTGCGCCACGGGCGTGAGCTCGACCATGTCGCCCTGCGCAACAAGATTTGTTTCTTCGGTAAATTCGCGCTGGGCGGCGGCGATCAGGTCGTCGCCCGGTTCAACCAGGCCCTTCGGGATGGTCCAGGCGCCTGCGTCCTTTTTCGCCCAAAACGGACCACCTGGATGCGCGAGCAGGACTTCAACTTCGGGCCTGCGGCGAAACGCCAGAATCCCGGCGCTGATTTGTTTCCCCCGCGGCATGGAATTGGGCTCCGACTTGAGCTCCGAGCTGGGGCTCCGTTAACTGCGTCTCTCTACCGCAGGACATCTGCGACAGAGCTTGTCAAATACGCCCGGGTCTGCATGATTTTGTCACGATTGCGCCGAGAATGCCCGTTCCCCGCCCGAGCGCTTCGCTGCGCAACGGGGTAGGGCACCGATCCAATTGCCTGCACGGGAGCAATGCCAATGCGATATAGGTTGATCGCCGCTGTTGCGGCTGCTTTTGCCGTTTTTGCGGCACCGCTTTCGATCCCGTCGGGATCGCGAGCCTTGGCCGAAGATGCGCCCAAGGATGTGAAGGGCATTTTTCTGATGAGCGATTACC